>JAOUMR010000079.1 GCA_029881435.1 Nitrospira sp. | reverse complement strand
TCGCAGCTGCGTGGCCGGAAACGGCCGGTAGCACCCGATCTTCAAACAGCCCGCCGCGATCCCTTCATCGCGCAGCTCGTCCACGGTGTCTTTGATCGTGCCGATCACGGACCCAAGAGCGATGACGGCCGCGTCGGCATCGGTCATTCGATAGGCCGCGTAGAGACCTCCGGATCCTCGGTGAAATTGCTGTTCGAATGCGTCCGCGATTTCCGGCACAAGCGTCAACGCCCGAAGGTGTTGCTGATGCGCCAGGTACTTCACCTCGGTGAAGGCTTCGGGCCCCACCATCGCTCCGATGGAGATTGGCTCACTCGGATCCAGCACCTGGACCGGCGAGAAGGCAGGCAGAAAGGCATCGACCGCAGCTTGGTCCGGTAGATCGATTGGCTCATAGGCATGGGTCAAGATATATCCGTCCATGCAGACCATCACCGGACAGCTCAGCTCCTCCGCCAGTCGGAACGCTTGAATGTGGAGATCCGCTGCTTCCTGATTCGTTTCCGCATAGAGCTGAATCCATCCTGCATCACGCAAAGCCATGCTGTCGGAATGGTCGTTCCAGATGTTGATCGGCGCGCCGACCGCACGGTTCGCGATCGTCATCACAATCGGCAATCCGAGTCCGGCCGCGTTGTACACCGCCTCGGTCATGAAGAGGAGCCCTTGGCTGGTCGTGGCAGTGTAGGTGCGCGCGCCGGCCGCCGAGGCTCCGATCAGGACACTCAGAGCTCCAAATTCTGATTCCACATTCAGATACTGGCAACGGCCGACATCGCCCTGCTTGACCATGCGTGACAGCCGCTCCACGATATGGGTCTGCGGCGAGATCGGATAGGCTGCGATGACCTCAGGACGGCACAAGACCACTGCCTCGGCAACGGCCTGCGATCCTTCAATTTGCACGCGCATGGTGCTGGTCGCTCCTTTCTTGATCCAGATACGTGATGACGTGGTCGTAACCCTCTTTCGCTGCGGTGGCATTGGCCTCACCTAGAGATCCGTGAAACTTCTGGCGCATCGCAGACTGGACCGATGCCAGCTCAATCACTCGCGTCATCGCGGCAAACGCGCCCAGTAAAGGCGTATTCGCGATGGGGCGCTTCATGTGCTTGACACCAATATCCGAGGCTGGCACGACGCACACGTGATCGCTCGGCATCGACTTCAGAACTTCTCCGATCCCCAGGTCATCCACTGAGAAAGTGGAGTTGATGAGGATGTAGCCTCCCAGTGATATGCCCGCGAAGAGTTCAACCTGATGGAGTAGAGTTGGGTCCTGCACGATCAGCACGTCGGGATGTGTCACGGCTTCGCGGGTGCGGATCACCTGTGTATCGATACGACAGAAGGCCATGACCGGGGCGCCCATCCGCTCCGATCCGAAACTGGGGAAAGCCTGAGCATACTTGCCGTCAGTGAACGCGGCTGTCGACAGCAGCTCCGCCGCCGTGACCACCCCTTGCCCACCTCGACCATGAATGCGAACAGTCAACATGATGATAGGTATATCCTCAAGCCATCGATCTCTTGGTATTATGATGACTTGCGCACGAGATTAGGCGTGCACCTGCTTCTCTCACTCGCTGGCGCAATCATCGTGCCATGTGCTCCGAAACAGGCCTGAGCGAGGCGTGGCCCAAGTCGCTTAAAAGAGAAGCCGTTAGGAGAAGTCATTGTCGTCGCCATCAGGCAAAAGGCCCCAGTCCTATCACAGGTGCTGTCGCAAGATGCGACAGACGTGGACACTCAGAGTGATGCTGGTCAGCATTTCCATTCGACATCGGCCATCGCTTCAGGGTTACCACTCATGCCCGTGAATTGTTGTGGCTTTCCAGAAGGCACGATGATAGAGAGACAGTGATGGCCAGCAGATACGTGACGCTGTTTGACATCCTAGGGTTCAAAGTCCGGCTCAATCTGAGTTGGATCTTCCTTGTCGTGTTGGCCACCTGGTCGCTGGCGCGTTGGTACTTCCCTGAGTATTATCTCGGCCTTTCCGATTCTGCCTATTGGTGGATGGGCGCCGTCGCAACGATGGGCCTATTGGGATCGCTCGTCTTCCACGAGTTCGCCCACTCTCTGGTTGCGCGGCACTATGGACTTCCGATCAGCACGATCACCTTGCTCGTCTTTGGTGGCGTGGCACAGATGGAGAAAGAACCACCCAGTCCTAGAGCGGAATTTCTCATGGCGCTCGCCGGCCCGATCTCCAGCTTCACTCTTGGCGCCGCTTTCTATCTGGCATTCGAAGTCGGGTATCAGATCCAGCTTTCCCTTCCCATTTTAGGCGTTCTCGGGTGCCTGGCATTCGGCAACAGCCTCCTGGGCGGATTCAATCTGATCCCAGCCTTTCCTCTTGACGGTGGGCGCGCTTTGCGGGCCGGTTTGTGGCAATGGACAAAAGATTTCCGTCGTGCCACTCGCTGGGCGTCGATGGCTGGATCAATCCTAGGTTTTATTCTGATGTTATCGGGAGTCGCTCAGGCCTTCACCGGCAACTTTATCGTGGGGGTCTGGTGGTTCATTGTCGGCTTGTTCCTGCGGGGAGCGGCCAAAGCCTCGTACTACCAGGTGGTCGCCCGGACGATGCTGGGAAGCGAGCCAATCCAGCGATTCATGACGCCGAACCCTGCTTCCGTCTCACCAGATCTCTCCGTGGATAAGTTGGTCGAAGAACATTTCTATCGATCCCTCCATACCATGTATCCAGTGGTCGACGATTCTCGTCTGGTCGGCTGCATTAGCTCGAAGCAAATCTCAGGAATCCCGCGCGACCAGTGGAATCAACTCTTCGTGCGCGATGTCGCACTGCCCTGCTCGAAGGACAACACCGTCGACATCGAGACCGGAGCACTGGCCGCTCTCGCAATAATGAACCGGACCGGCAATAGCCAGCTCATCGTCATAGACGGAGATCGTCTTGCCGGTATCGTGACGCTCAAGGACCTGCTGAAATTGCTCGCGTTGAAATTGGATCTGGAGGGAGTCGCATGAGCAGAGGTACCGCCATGAAGCACGATGACCGTACCGAGTTGCCCGTTGACCACAGCACTTTGGTAACAGGCTATAAAATATCCGAGTTTCGACCTACCCTCGGTCGGACGCTCACACGACATCTGACCACATTGGCCGCTACCCTGCTGTTTGGACTCCCGGCAGTGCAGGCCGCACAGGAACACCCTGGCTCCCCGGTTCAGGCAACCGACGCGGCTCAGGTGCCGCTCTATCCAAACCTGGGCGAGCTTCACTACCCGATCACCACAAGCGTGCCGCTCACGCAGCGATACTTCGATCAGGGATTGCGGTTGTACTACGCGTTTAACCACTCGGAAGCAATCCGGTCTTTTCAGGAAGGGGCGCGGCTCGATCCGGTCTGCGCCATGTGCTACTGGGGCATTGCGCTCGCCTATGGTCCCAATATCAATGCGCCGATGGAGACCGCCAGCGGCCGTCTCGCCTATACCGCGCTTCAACAGGCACTCAAGCACGAGAAGAAGGCGAGCGCGCGGGAACAAGCCTTAATTCGAGCTCTCGCGAGACGTTACAAAGCTCAGCCGCCGATCGATCGTACCGAATTGGACGCCGCCTATTCACACGCGATGGCCGACGCGGTCCAGCGCTTCCCGGATGATCTGGAGGCCAAGACGTTGTACGCGGAATCGCTGATGGACTTGAGCCCATGGGATTACTGGACCAGTGACGGTAAACCGAAACCGAATACGACCAAGCTCTTATCACATCTGGAGCAGGTCCTGGCCGCCGATCCCAACCATCCGGGTGCCAACCACTTCTACATCCATGCGGTGGAGGCGGCCCAACCAGAACGCGCGATCGAGGCCGCTGAGCGACTCGCAGGCCTGATGCCTGGTGCGGGGCACCTCGTCCACATGCCGGGCCATATCTACATTCGAGTCGGCCGGTATGAAGATGCCATCAAGGCCAACGAGCACGCCGTGCATGCCGATGAGACCTACATCCGCGACCAAAGTCCTGCAGCCGGCATCTATGTGCTTGGTTACTACCCACACAATTACGATTTCCTCGCATTCGCTGCGAGCATGATCGGCCGAGAGAAGCAGGCCATCGCCGCCGCCGACAAGATCGCATCTATGGCGCCGAAGGAACTGTTGCGCGATCCCGGGATGACGTTTCTACAGCATCACCAGACACGCAATCTGCAGATGCGGGTACGGTTCAGCCGCTGGGATGACCTGCTGAGCGTAGATGCGCCGGCGCAGGATCTGCCACATGCCCGTGCGATATGGCTGTATGCGCACGGGCGAGCGCTGGCAACACACGGCCATCTCAAGGCAGCCGACGCAGCGCTAGCGGAGTTGAGGACCATAGCTCACGATCCCCACGTGATATCGCTTCGGCTTGACTTCAACACCTCCGGCGCCGTGCTGGGAATTGCCGACGAAGTGCTTGCGAGCCACATCGCCGCAGCCAAGGGCGATCTCACCCACGCAATCGATCGTCTACGGGAAGCCGCGCGTCGCGAAGACGCGCTCGTGTATGGTGAACCGCCTGAGTGGACGGTACCGGTAAGACAGGAACTCGGATCTTTGCTCCTCAAGGCGGGACGCCCCGATGAGGCCGAACGGGTGTTTCGTGAAGATCTGAAGCGTTTCCCCAAAAACCTCTGGTCTCAGCAAGGCCTCGCCGAAGCTCTCCGTTCGCTGAATCGCGAGACCGAAGCCGAGAGCTTGGACGAACGTGTGCAGAATATCCGCGCGTCTACTCCTGAATAGCCGTGATGAAAACGGCTCCGGCATGGATGCGGTCACGGGCGGATCTTCCGGTCACCCTGGAGCCGGAATGGAAATTGAGACCGCTCCTAGCACATCGTTGAGCTTGTAGTCCCGCTTGGGACTCTGCAGGTGCTCGTTATGGCACGTGACGCAGAGGGGCGACACCGCATTGTCTGCATACAAGGCTTGAAACCGCCTCTCTCCCCCCTCTCTGACAAACCCCTTATAAGGACGATCGGGATCTGCCATGATGGCTTCGAGCCCCTTTTTCTCGAACTCGGTCGCAGGTCCGCTCAGCTTGTTGATGGGATGGAGGCTGATCAACCGGTATTGCACCTTGACCCCAGTAAGCGCGGCTAACCGCGAGGACTCTTGAAAGAATTGAGCAGGCAGAGGCAAGGCCTTTTCAGAAAGCCAGTGTTCCGAGGATTCAATCACTCCACGCCGTTGCAATCCCTCCACTACATGAACGGTGTAAACCGTCCGGTCGGATGTCAACACGGCATGGATGTAATCCACCACGGTTTCTGCGGGAACCAAGGCCGATTCCTTGCCGGCCAATCCGCTTCCCCAACCCACGAGTAGACACAGCATGACACCCAACCCTGAGGTAAGCGTCTTCCTCCATGGCATAGCATCCTCCCTTCGCTAGAGCTGTCTAGCCAGGAGACGGAGATCCCCATGTCATCCAGCTCTATATATTTTTGCGGTTGGCGATCAGTGATTCTACCACCGAGGGGTCGGCGAGTGTCGAGGTATCTCCGAGGTCGCCCAGTTCGTTCGCGGCAATCTTGCGCAGGATGCGGCGCATGATTTTCCCCGAGCGTGTCTTGGGGAGAGCCTCGGCCCATTGGATGTAGTCAGGTTTGGCGATGGGGCCGATTTCCTGGCGCAACTGTTCGACGAGTGCAGTGCGCAGTTTGTCGGAGGCATGAGTGTCCTTCTTCAAGACTACATAGGCATAGATTCCTTGGCCTTTGATCTCGTGTGGAAACCCGACGACGGAGGCTTCAGTTACATCCGAGTGCTTGGCCATGGCGCTCTCCAACTCGGCCGTCCCCATGCGATGTCCCGACACGTTCAAGACGTCGTCGATTCGCCCAGTGATCCAATAATACCCGTCGGCATCGCGCCGGGCACCGTCTTCAGTGTCGTAGAGACCGGGGAATCGGCTGAAATAGGTCTTGAGGTATCGCTCATGGCTTCCATAAATCGTGCGGGCCAGCGCAGGCCAGGGTCTCGTGATCACCAACCGGCCCTCGGCCGCTCCTTCGAGGATCTTTCCTTTCTCATCCACGATGGCCGGGACCACGCCGAAAAACGGTTTCGCGACCGAACCCGGTTTCAGCGGCATGGCCCCCGGTAATGGGGTCAAGAGCAGCCCACCGGTTTCCGTCTGCCACCAAGTGTCGGCAATGGGACAGCGTTGCTCGCCGACGACGCGATGGAACCATTCCCAGGACTTGGGATCGATCGGCTCCCCGACGCTGCCCAGCATGCGCAGGCTCCGGCGGCTGGTCTTCCTCACCGGTTCATCGCCTTGCGCCATCAGAGAACGTATCGCGGTAGGCGCCGTATAGAAAATATTGACCTGGTGCTTGTCCACGAGCTGCCACAAACGAGAATAATCGGGATAATTGGGAACGCCCTCGAACAGCAGCGTGATCGCGCCGTTGGCCAACGGCCCATACACGCTGTACGTGTGGCCGGTGACCCAGCCGATATCGGCGGTACACCAATAGACCTCCCCCTCATGGTAATCGAAGGCATACCGGTGGGAGATGGCGGCATACAGCAAGTAGCCACCCGTCGTGTGCACGACGCCCTTCGGTTTGCCGGTGGAGCCTGAGGTATACAGGATAAACAGAGGATCTTCGGCATCCATCTCCACTACCGGACATTCGGATGCACTGCCGGCCACGGCCTCGTGATACCAGACGTCCCGCGCACTGTCCCACGGAATGTCCACGCCGAGACGTTTGACGACCAACACCGTTGTGACGGCGGGAGAGTCTTTCAAGGCCTGATCCGTCTTTTCCTTGTGAGCGATCGTCTTGCTGCCATGCTGATAGCCGTCGACGGTGATGACCAACCGGCAACCACAGTTTTGGACACGATGTTTGAAGGCTTCGGAGGAAAAGCCGGCGAACACGACGGAATGGATCGCACCGATGCGGGCGCAGGCGAGCATGGCAAAGACGGCTTCGGGAACCATCGGCATGTAGAGACACACCCGGTCGCCTTTGCCGATGCCGCGATGCGTCAGAACATTCGCTAAACGGCAGACCTGTGCGTGCAATTCGCGATAGGTGATCGTGCGACTCTGGCCTGGCTCGTTTCCCTCCCAAATGATCGCCGTCTGCTCACCGCGTGTCGCTAGATGGCGGTCGACACAGTTAAAACAGGCGTTCAGCTTCCCGCCGTCAAACCAACGGACGTGCCCTTGCTTGAAATCCCAATCCAGCACCTTCTTCCACCGCCCAGACCAGCTTATGAAGGTTTCAGCCTGTTCACTCCAGAAGCCGTCGGGATCATCGATCGAACGTCGGTACAGATCGCAATACTGTTGTTCAGTGATGTGGGCATGCTTCCGAAACTCATCAGGGATAGGATAGCGCTCTTGACTCATAGCTCCTCACGATGATTTGCGGCCACTCGACTCGGCCACTCCCGCCCTAGCTCCAACATGGGGATCGCAGCAAGAACGTCGCCATGACAGGCGCGGTTCGTCGCGACAAATCCCCGTCTGTTCTTGATTTCCAGATCCTCGTAACGCATCGGTCCTCCCGCCATGTCGCTCATGAAACCTCCCGCTCCGCGCAAGATCGCCTCGGCCCCGCAGACATCCCATTTGCTCGTATACGGTGCCGGTTCCACATAGGCATCAGCCTGACCGGACAGGAGCAATCCGATCTTGGCACCGACGCTTCCGCAGGGGACTTCCGTCACGGTTCCCAGCCGCGCCTTGACGACATCGATCACCGGATGGCGATGGGATCGTGAGACCGCCAGGCGCAAAGGAGCTGGCGGCGCAGCCGTCGAGACCCAAATCCGTCTCCGTTCCCCACTTCTGATGATCCAGGCGCTCTCATCACGGATGCCCGTATACAGCACATCGCCGAACGGGCGATAGATGACGCCGAGTTTCGGCAGCCCCTGTTCCAGCAATCCAATGATCACGGCAAACTCTCCCGTGCGCGCGACGAACTCGCCGGTCCCGTCAAGCGGATCGACATACCAGACGCGCGTTCTCCGACGGGCCGCTTCCGACACCGGACGTTCCTCCGACACGATCCCATCATCGGGAAATTCCCGCGAGAGACCCGAGACGATGATCTCCTGCGCTCTCAGATCGGCATCCGTCACCGGATCGCCAGGCCCCTTGTATCGAACATGGAACCCGGAGGCGTAGAGTTCGAGAATCGCGTGGCCTGCCATCTGCGCCAGGTCCACCGCGACGTTTTGCTCGCTCGAATACCGGTCGCCCATTACAGTTCTCACACAACGTCGGCAACGCGCAGGTCCGACGACTCAGCCAGAATCTTAAACACCGCTCTGCCGATGCGTCCGAATCCGTTGATGGCGACGTTGGGCATCACATTCCTCCGCGCTATCTCTTCACGATCACGCCGCAGGCGATGCGGGGTCCACCCGGCCCATCGCTCATCGGCGGATCGGGCAGATACTGGTCTTCCAACTCGTGCACGATAAAGGCACTGCCGTTCTGATCGAAGAGTGTATTCAATCCCTCCGACAACGTCACCCGGCTTGTGATGGTATAGAGCGAGCCTTTCCGGTCCTCGTTCACCTTGAGGTTCGGGAGGTCCCCTAAGTGGTAGGGATGATTCCCCAACCCTGGGCTGACATTCGCCTCAGGATTGACCTGCGCATCGATGTTGCCGTCATAGTGACCCTTCGCCGCCGTGAACGGGTCGCACGCGCCGGTTTCGTGAATATGTATCGCGTGACGTCCGGGAGTCAGCTTGCTCGCCGCAGTGCCTTCGAGCTTCAGCGTGATCCGGACACGGCCTTCATATTCTTCGTACAAATCCGCTTCACCCGTGATCCCTTCCCCGGTAATCGTGGCGTGGGCCTGCACCTTGGTGTCACGCTTACCCGTGTAGTACGAAGTGCAGCCGCCAAGCAGCGCAAGTGCAGCGATAGACGGGATGAGAAGAGAGAGCATGTTCATGAGAATCCCCTTCCAGATCAACTGACGATCCGTTTTCCCCGTTCCACGACGTTCTCCACGGCTTCCTTGGCCTCAGACGCCAGGGTGGATGCCTGCTCCTTGACATCTTCCGCCAGATTCTCGAGTTGCCGCCTCGTGTAGGCCCCGGAATGGGGCGCGAGCAACAACCCGGTCATCGTGCCGATCGTCAACCCGGCTAGAAACATGACCGCCATCTCACCACAACGACAATCCTCTCGCATGATTCCCTCCGTTCGTTCCTTTCGCGGACACCTTGATGGTTCTCACACAGAGACATCAGGCGCTCAGCCCACCGCCTGCAGCGTAAGCGTCACGGTGCGCGATGCCCCGTCCCATTTAACTTCAACGTTCACCCGGTGGTCGACCATCCGACCCGCTTCACCGTCGATGGCCGTCACGACATCTCCTAGCGAGATTTGCCTGCCGCTGGTCGTCCCTGGAGAAGAACATCTCGGCCAGTAAGGCCAACACAAACAGGGCGAAAAGGATGGCGGCGCGCGACCTGTATGCCAAAGGAGCCGGCTCTCGTCAAATGTCCATGCAGCCTTACCCCCATCGTTCAAGCAGGGTAGCTCGGAGTGTCACCACGAGCATCCCTCTTTGCTCCGATCATGCGCCCACGAATAACTCCCTGCGTTCACGCTTCATTCCATCTAGGACTTCTCTTCCTCCACATCGATCACCGCGCCGGTTTCGGCATCGATGTGAACTTCCATCACTTTGTTGTCGGCCGTGACCACTTCGACCTCCCAGATGATCTTGCTGTGCTTCTTTTCCAATTCAGCCTCGATAACCTTTCCGGCTACTTTCGCCGAGGCTGTCTTGATGGCCTGGTCGATCGTCACCTTGGCCGCAGCAGCCATTTCAACGGCTTCCTTCACCTCGTTCGTTTTGCCCTTGTCGGCACTCCAAGCGGGAGTGAACAGAACTATTGTCATGCAAAGCACTGTTGCTATACCACCTAGCAGCTTCATGGATACCTCCTCAATTTAGAATGGCACTGGCTCTGTCGGCTGAGCCTCTATGACTCTGCTCAATGACAGGAACTGCAAGACACGAGCCGCTTCCGATATGCTGGCGAATGCCTCACGGAACGCGTGTGCTGCCCCCTCGCGCAACACATGGAAGCGATGCACTGAGGAGTTTGGCGACAATGCACTTCCTTATCAGCGCAATGTATCAACCCGGCATCGGAAGCGGCAGAGACTCCTTCATTGCCTTGTAGACACATTTCGCCACTGCTTCATTGCCCTGCGGAGAGTAGTGGTTCTCCAAAAACCGGTCGGCAGAATTGACCTCAGACACGCACGAGGTGGCATCAATGTACGGAATACCGGCCTGTTCCAGCACCCGTTTACCAAGAGGCACGTACGAAGCCTCTCTTCCCAGATCCATCTTCATAGGGAGAAATACCACAAGGGGAACCGAACCTCCTTCCTTCACCGACCGCACGAATGTCTTGAGGATCGCCGCATTAGTCGCAATCAGTCCGTCTCCAGATGAATCGGGACCGACAGCTTCCCACGGGGGAAACAGACTTGTGAGCAGCCGAATCAGGTAGAAGAACTGATACCAATGTGTCTGCCAATCGCTCGCCCGATAGCCCCGGTCGTACTCCAGGAGAGGAAGATCAGAAATCGATTCTCCGGAAAAGATCGCTTCGGTGGAAAGGGGAGTCAGATTGAGGTTCACAAGTTCTCCGTCTCGCATGACGAATCGAGGCTTTGAGAACGGCATATTCCATTCAGGCATGGCGATAAAGGGATACACCCACATCGTGCGGAAAAGATCATGTGAGATGAAGCTGAAGATCACAACGTTCGGTCTCCGCTCGCGGACATCATTTTCGTACCGCACAAGCGCCTGGTCCAGGCCATATCCACCAACACCGAAGTTTAAGACTCGAAATTCGTTGCCCAGCATTTGATTCAACTGATATCCCCAGGTCTCCTCGTAGCTCACCTCGTTGCCGAAGGTGAAGGAGTCTCCTATGAGGGCAATCTCCTCCCTACCCTGGATCCTGGGAAACACAACCTCCTCTTGCTGAGCGCGGACCCCTTCTAAACTTGAACAGTAGAGACCGTCGGAGCTGCACCGGTTTGGCGCAACGGTCCAACCCATCCGGTCATCATAATCCAAATGTCTATTAGAATGATCGCCGCCGGTGTTCTCAATAAGTAGGCGGTGTATCGCCTTGTCCCAGTTTCTCGGCTTCAACACCACGTTGCCGAACACCTCGCCATCCATGTGGCTTCGAGAACCGGCTCTCACGGCAATTTCCCCCGTCATCACTATCAGCAGCACGCTGACGAGATTCATCATCACAACCAGACGAAAGCGACCTGAAGGCGATCGTTTGTTTACCAGATACCGGCGAGCGAGATCTACGCCACTTATCAGCAAGATAGCGCCAGCGCACAGAAACGCCATCCCTGGCCTGCTGGAGATAAATATCTGGAAAGGCCTCTCCCCTTTCATGTACATAGCCATCCATAGAACTGCGATCGCTGCTTCAAAAAGAAAAAGAGAGGCAAGGAGAAGCAGTTCTCGTTTCGAAATCGATGTCTCAGGAGTCATGTACCGTCCTTCCTAATTTCCAAGAATTTACAGCTAAATAAGAGTATCAATCGACAACCTGGACGAGAGTGTTCCTTCTTGGCCTCCGTAGCGACACCCAGGCAAGTGAGATGGTGGCGCCATGCCTCGAAAGCATTTCGACGCTCATTTAGATGCTACAACTCTTGTGTGGGTTGTCCACCACCGCTATTCTTTCGCCATGGCGTGGCGTCGTGTTTCAACGATGGACTGACGAATGTCTCCCCAGCCAAGGCTGCACGGATGGCCAGTGCGAGGTCCACATGAGCCGACTGCTTGCGCACGAACCCGACCGCACCCGCCGCAAAAGCTTCTGTGATCAGCTCAGAGTGCGTGTGCATGCTGCAAATGACTACCTTGCATTCGGGCAGGTCCCGGCGAAGAAGCAGGGCCGCTTCAAGACCTTCGACTCCGGGCATCACGAGATCCAACACCACCACATCCGGATGGAGACGGAGCGATTCTGTGACCGCCGTCCCTCCGTCCGACACCGCACCAACTACCTCACCCTCCGTATCCGCCAATCGACAGAGATTCGACAGAACGTGCGGATGATCGTCGGCTAAGAGGATCCGCGGCTTGTGCATACGCCTTTGCGATTCAATGATCATGACTTGCCTCGCCTTGTCCTTCGGCGATCACTCGGGAGTGATCGCAAGATAGATCGTGGCCCGGCCCCTCGTCACCAACAACAGCACCCGTTCCTTCGCTTTCAACCTGGCGACCCGACGTTCGAACTCTTCGACCGACGTCACCGCCTGCCGATTGATCTCGCGGACCACGTCCCCTTCCTGTAATCCGGCTCGTCCAGCAGGACTAGAGGGATCGATGCGACGCACCATCACCCCGCCCTTGATTCGCAACTCCCGCGCCTCATCTCGCGACAGCGGGCCAACCTGGACGCCGGCCAGCGCATGCTTCCCCTTCACGTCTCCGGGTGTGAGCGGGGCCGACAATTCTTTCGGCAGCTCGCCCAGCATCACCTCCAAGGACTTACGGTCCTTGTCGCGAAGTACGGTGATTGTCACTTTTGTACCAGGCGCCGAGTCCGCAACAAGCGTGCGTAGATGGGTCGGATCTCTCACAGGCTTGCCGTCGAGCTCAGTAATGACGTCCCCTCGCTCAAATCCGGCCTTGCTCGCCGGGCTATCCTCCATCACATCGGCGACCAGTGCGCCTGCTGTCTCGGACACCCCGAACTCTTTCGCCAAATCCGGCGTCAACTCCTGGATCGACACCCCCAGCCATCCCCGCACGACCTTGCCATGCTTGATCAAACTGTCCATGACAGTCCTGACCATATTGCTCGGAATCGCGAACCCGATGCCCATATAGCCGCCGGTCCGGGTAAAGATGGCTGTATTGATCCCGACCAACTCGCCATGCAAATTGACGAGCGCGCCGCCCGAGTTGCCCGGATTGATGGCCGCGTCGGTTTGGATGAAATCTTCGTAATCAACGATCCCCATGTTGGCTCGTCCGATCGCGCTGATAATTCCCATCGTCACGGTCTGCGTGAGCCCGAAAGGACTGCCGACCGCAAGGACCAGTTCGCCGACCTCGAGCCGACCGGAGTCAGTCCATGGCAGAATCGGGAGGCCCGTCGCTTCGATTTTGATCACCGCCACGTCGGTTTTCGGATCAGTGCCGATCACCTTCGCCTTGAATTTGCGCTTGTCCGGCAATGTGACTTCGATCTCGTCTGCATGCTCGACGACGTGATTGTTGGTGACGATGTGTCCGTCGGCGCGCACGATCACGCCGGACCCCATGCCTTCCTGGCGAAACTCCCTCGGCTGGCGAAACCGCCGTTCGAATTCTTCGCCGAAGAAACGCCGAAAGAACGGATCGTCAAAGAACGGTGAGGGTGCTTCGGAGAAGCCCTGCCCCCACTCACTTTCGTGGTCGAAGACACGTTGACCACCGAAGCCTTGGCCTGTTTCGCGACGGCAATGACGGTCTGCGAGCTCGAAATCAATGACTGAGACGGACGTTCGGACTCCTCAGCCCATGACAGGGCCACGATCTTCGGTTCGGGAAAACAGGACTGAACCGATAGGAAGGCCCCGAAGACCAAGGCCACGGCGGTCGCCACCCACATCGCCTGCACGAACCGACCTCTCTCCTTGAACAGAGTATCTGCCATCAGATCCTCTCCTCGTATGGCTCACGCCCGGGCTGTACGTAGGCGAATCACACCATGCTTCCGCCATCACTGACGAACGCACACCTCAATTACTTCAAGCCTATATATGTACGGGAAGTTGACTGACAAGAGAACTAGGAGAGTCCCTAGCCCTACGGCCAAAATGCATCTAGAGGTCGCTGCGGCCGAATCAATACGATCAGACAAGAGACGGAACGGCTATCCTTTCTCAACCGACACGGAAGACAGCCGTCCCGTTCGACAAACTTGGCCCCCAGCTCACTCGCAGAAACAATCTGTCTTGGGATCAAGGCCCCACGCCCTGTCGCATCATCGCCCGGTGTTTACTGGCCAGTTGCTGGTCCTTCTCCGCAGTCTTCCGAAAATCCGCGGCAGCCTCGCGTAACGACGCGATATGCTCTGACACCTTCATCTTCCCTGTGTACGTGTCTGGAAACTTTTCAAAGTAATCAGCCGCAAACTCCCAATCCAGTGCTTTGCTCTTGTTCTTCTGAGCCTCTTCTTCATAGTACATCGCGAGATCGTGATGATCGCTTGCGCCTCTCTCCGCTATCGCGGGATGCCCGCCAGCATAGCTCTGCGTGGCCAGTAACACACTGACGAACAGCAACATCCCCAACCATGTGAACATTCGCATGAGATGCCTCCTTCGTTCTTCTCTTCTGTGCTCGTCGATCTCCGAGCTGAGCACAATTCAGGACACGTTAGGACACGTTGATCGGTTCCGAAATCGTGATGGCTTGTTCCAAGCTTCACCCTCCCTTCCCGTGTTCCCTCAGAACTTCACAACCATCGGGTCTACGATTGCAGGTTCACCTTCGCGTAAGCCACTAGGTGATGACCTAGAAGCAAACGGCATATTTACTGGTGGCGATGCCACATTCAGGAAGAGAGCGTGAACGGCGGGAGATTCCGCCAACATGTTCGATAGCATGGCCACATCTCTTCAATGAGGAGATTGTCGACAACATGCGCGCGTCCGCTGTAGCCTGAAGCCCCAACCTCGCTTCCCCGGCAATCCAGGGCCACCGAACGAATCTTGCCTAACGACGCGACATTGTTTCGATCTGAACAGGCCGCGCTTCGATCCGGTCCTGTGGCACTGCATCTGCAGGAGTGCTTCCTCCAGTGTGGAGTAAGGTTCGCTCACTATCAACAACCTAGATCCAAGGAGAAGCCCATGATTCGCACAGTCTTGATCGGTCTCGCCACAGCCACTGCCGTGGTCATCATGTCCACGGCGTGAACGCACGCCGCCAAACCGGACGTCACACCGACCACGCAAGCGTTTCTCATGAAAGCCGCGGAAGAGCAACAGGCTCAAATCGTATTAGGTCAACTCGCCGCCAAGCAGGCGAAAAACACGCGCGTGAAGAATTTCGGAGACGAAATGGTCATCGTGCACAGGACGGTGAGCTTCCAACTGAGGGAATTGGCTACCCCGAGAGGCGTTCAACTGCCTTTGGAACCGGACAACGAGCATAAGCGCGTACAGAAAGAATTGTCTCAACTCTCGGGACACGCATTCGACCGTGCGTATATGCAGCAAATCCTGGGCGATCACCAGAACGACGTGAATGAATTCGAGGAGAGCATGCAGACAGTGGACGATGCGGAAGTGCTACGTTGGGCACACAAGACGTTGCCGATGCTGCGGGCCCACGTGGAGGACGCCCGCTGGATCCTCCAATCCTTACAGACAAATCCTTGATCAGGAGACAGAGCAAGCGGAGCGGCGAGAGAGCTCGTGTTCGACCGGGCCGTGGCGCCGTGATACGGCGCCACCATACCATCTACAACACACGAAGGGCGGGGAACCAGTTGGCCGACTCCACAAAACTTGAGAAGCCTACGACCGATTTAACGCGCTGTCGCCTTCACGGTCTCGTGGTGTGGGTATCGCTCGTTCGACAAAACAAGAAGCAACTCTCACTTCGTGCCCTGATAGGGATCGTCGATGACCTCCTGGCACTCCAGGCAGCGGACCTTCCCAGTCCATTTTCCTCCTCTCGTCCGCACATCATCGATCAGGCGGCCATGAGCACAACCCCTTTCCGGAACAGGTTGGCGAATTGGCGGTACGGTCGGACTTCCTATCTGTGTCGCCATCAGCTCCATGGCTTCCTCCTTAAATTAGTGCTATGTGGCGTGATTATAGTGCATTGTTCTCCCGCTCCACTCCAACCGACATCTTCGGCTCTCGGACTCGAGGCGACAGTATGAAGGGCTGAGCTAATCATCGAGGACGAACATACCAACTATTATGCAACGACAATACTAGGTGAGTACCTGGAGGGAAGAACAAATGCTGCTAGTGTTCCTCCGGAAAGTTCTTCTCACCACCCACTTGTTCTAAGCCGATCGAAAGACTCCTCACGAACGGATGTTTTGGATAGGATGCTCAGGAAAGGCCGGTCTCGGCGTGGACCAGTCCTTCGGCGATGGCGTACTTGGCGAGCGCGAGCGTGGAATGCAGGTCGAGTTGCTCCATCAGCCGTGTTTTGTGGAATTCGACCGTCTTGACCGACAGATTGAGAAGGACGGCGATGTCTTTGGGGCTCTTGCCTTCGACTAATTTTCGCAGGCCCG
>JAOUMR010000177.1 GCA_029881435.1 Nitrospira sp. | reverse complement strand
ACGGCGTGCCGTTCAAAAACGGAGTTGAAGTCCAGAAGGAGAGCCGTCAGGAAATCGCCGCTTGATCAGATCGGCATACACAACATTTGACTATTTCTCGATAGTGTAGGTTGTGGAGTTTGTGCAGTCGCCAGATTGCCCATAGAACACGGTCTTACGAGCTGCCCCCCAGGGATCACGGGGCTTCCCCTGTCCACTGGTGTTGTCTCTATACTCGACACGAATTCCCGTAATAGGGTTGCCTGCGGCCACATGCTGCAGTTTCTGGTTCTTCCATTCCTCTGTTTCGTTCCGGGAAAGCTTCTTATTGGCGAGGCCCTCCGTGTCAATCTCGCCATTGTCGTGCTTGTAATCGATGCTGAGTACCTTGATGGCCCAGGGCTTCTCATTCTTGACCTTGATGTCTGGCTTACACGCGAGCTTCGCCGCGCTGGCTTGCGAGGCGGTGCCGAACGATAGGGCTAGGGCGACGCCCAGCATGACAAAGGTGTAACCCAACGTTGGGCGAGCCTGAACGATTGATCCGATTCTGGTGATATGCGTAGTCATACCGGTGACCTCCTTTGTGACCGGCGACCAGGGTGGGCGTTCGAGTGACGCCTATGGACCCATTCCCCGGCCAGCCGGTCGTGTTAATGGTGAGTGAAGACTGCTGGGTATCCTCCCTTCGGTTCCGCCGTAGAGCCAACTGTGGCTTTAGGCCACGCCCTTACCTCTTCGAAGTAGGACTGCAGGCACGATGCTCCGAGAGGTCGGTACCGCAAGAAATTCTCCCACCATTGATCACTGCGAGCGAGGATCCTTCGCTTCGTCACTTCATAGATGCAATGAAGCAAGCTTCGTTCCTAAGGCCAACGAGAATCAAACATGCTGGACTTTTGAGGCAATTACGCGAATGGGGTGGTTGAGAGGTGCGAGCGTTTCGTAAGCCCGTATCAGATGAGATACATAAGGCATATCCGAAGCGATACAGGTAGGAGCCCTCGGTGAAGGGACAAAGCGTCTGGACCCAACAGCAACAAGAGGAGGGCGGACCTTGAATCGTGCATGATCGGCAGGGGCAACGGTACGGTGAGGCCGCTCGTGCGATACGAGAGGGGTCGGTCAGAATGACCAGTAAGTGCCCATCAATCTAAGGGCTCGCGCCAGTTTCTCTGTCACTCTCGCTGCCTAATTCTCTCCGGCCCGCCGATTCTGGCTTCTACCTCCTGTTTCCTTTGTGACCTGGGCGGTATACATCATACTTGGGCGATGATCTCTAAACCTCGAATGCATAGTGGGTTGGTCTAGGGACTAAATCGACGCGCAGATTATGTTTCCTTCGATCACGTATAGGCTGAGTCGCGATGACTGAACTCTACCGGGTCTTAACCACGTACAAGGGGTATCTTTGGCACAATAGTCAGACCGCGAGTAGGGCCTAATGGATGGATTCAAATGGCAGGCTGTTGAAAAACGTCCGTTGAACGATGGAGCCTTCGCGGCGATCAACATTGGTTCCATGAATTCGTTCTGGTTGGGGTGTGCCCCGTCTACATTCGTCGTCTCAGTGAGCCTCTGGTTGACCTGCCCCCAGCGATTAGGCCACCTGTTCCGTTAGCACGCGCACCTCTGACCCGCCCCGCGAATGTAGGCCGAAGAAGATCTGAGGAATTGGCCTGCGCGTGATCGGTTGACGCCGCTGATGCGGCGATGGAAACCTAGCATAGCTCACGTGACTGACTCCAGTAATTGGGGTGAGATCAGGACGCTCTCCGTCGTCATCACCCAGCGCGCGGCAAAAGCCGCTGGCGTCTCATCCTGCAGGGAGCTGTGAGGACGGCGATGGTTGTAGTCCTCTTGCCATCGCGTTAACTTCTCCCGCACATCATCCAACGTGAAGAAGACGTGCACATTCAAACATTCGTCGCGCAATCGCCCATTGAAGCTTTCAATGAAGCCGTTCTCGACTGGCTTGCCGGGTCGAATGAAGTCCACTGAATTCCGTGCCGATAGGCCCAGGCATCCAGGACGCGACTGGCGAATTCACTGCCATTGTCGACGGTGATTGAGCGAGGCGCCCCGCGCTGGGTGACGAGGGGTTCCAACGCCTGAGCCACCTTCTCCCCTGTGAGGGACTGATCGGCCAGTAGGCACAGGCATTCCCGGCTGAACTGGTCCACCACGGTGAGAATCCGAAACCATCGGCCATCGGCGACCCGTTCGCTCATGAAGTCCATGCTCCAGCGATGATTGGGTGCGGTGGCTACCGCTGGCGGCACCCGGCTTCTCCGGGCCGCTCTCCCTCGCACCTTCGTGCGTACCCTGAGGCCTTCTTCCGCATACAATCGATAGATCCGTTTCGCGTTCACCTGCCAGCCATCTCGTCGCAACAACACCGTCAATCGTCGATACCCGAATCGACCCCGGGCCGCGGCCAACTCTCGGAGGCGCATCCATAACGCCTCTTGGGGATCGCGCCGACTTTGATACTGCAAGGAGGCCCGCGCCATCGGGAGCAGCCTCGAGACCCGGCGCTCGCTGACCTGATAGGTCACTTGCGCCCAGCGGGCGAGGGCCCGCCGGTCCCGAGGCCTCACAGCTTTTTTCGGACAATCTCCTGCAGCATGTGTCGATCCAGCGAGAGATCGGCGACCAGTCGTTTCAGTTTCGTGTTTTCTTCCCGCAGTTGCCGGAGCTCCCGCAATTCGCTCAGGCCGAGCCCTGCATATTTCCGTTTCCACGTGTAGAACGTTTGCTCGCTGATGCCCACCTGGCGACAGACTTCCACCACCGTCGTCCCACCTTCCGCGTGCCGCAAGGCAGCCAGGATCTGTTCCTCCGTATGTCCTCCTCGTCGTGCCATCGTGGGTCCTCCTTGTGCATCCAGAAGACCACGCCGCACGCCACTTCCTCAAGCTCCTCCTGGCCTACTTTTCGGGTTTTGGGGTCAATCCACACGACCGGCAACCACGCTGCGATGCGGGAACATCAAGGCGACGATCTGGCGAACGTCAGCGAGAAGGGCCCGTTCTTCGCCACGACCTTCTCCCGACCGTTCAAGGATCAGGCCGGCGCCTGGCGCAACGGCACCTCATTCGGTCTCAATGACCTCGAGGCGCTCATGAATGTCGTCTGTGAGGCGAAGGAATGGATGACCGCTCACACGCTGAAGCGCTAAGCCGTTTCACAGGGAAGCCTCCGGCTTTTCGGGGGCTTCCTTTACTGTTCATTCATCTCTATCGTGGTCTTGCGTGGAGAGGCGTGCGCTTTTAATGACGCTCGCTCTCGTTTCCTAGGAAGACTTTGATGGAGCTAAGAAACTCTGCGGCTTCGCTCACGCGCTTCTCGGCTCGCTCGCGTTCTGCATGAAACCAGGCGTCGTAATCGGCAAGAAACCGGTCGTCCTGTTCTTCGGCAAGAATCTTGGCCAACCGAACTGCAAGTTTGCCAGGCTTGATCAGGTGGCTTCCGAACAACCGTCGTACGGCCCGGTGAGAGGAGACGCGTACTCCTTCGGCGAGGAGCACGGCCCGAGCGGCATGAAGAATCGAGTAGTAGGCTCGAGAGAGGGCATCTTCGAGGAAGTCATTTTTCAGAAGCGATCGGGCCGCAGCAAGAGATTTGTCGGCACGAAGCAGTTCGGCGTGCACCTCCTCGGGACGGGAGGATTCCGTCATACGGCTAAGCCTTCTTGCTCCACATTTGCCACAAAGGTTGACCCTCGACCTTTGAGTTCCTGATACTGGCGCTGACCCATCACTTGAATGGACAGGACCACTCCGTGAGCAATCTCCAACTCGTACCCCATGTCCCGAATTTCATCGCCTAGTTTCCAGTCCTCGGAGCGGACTACCGCCAAGACATCAATGTCCGATTCAACTGAGGCGTCTCCGCGTGCCTTTGACCCGAACAGAACAAGGCGAACGATCTCTCCAGGGAACCGCTGTTCGACTCTCCGCTTGAATTCTTCGAGGATCGGTTTTTCCAGAATGGGGATCATGGCTACCCTCCTGCCTCTGAATTTGAGCGTAGAGTGTTCGCTCGATCCTGTCAAGATTAGAGACACCCTCGCCTGCGTAGACAGGCTCGCTTTGCCTTGCTGTGGACACCGTCCAAGAGCAATGGGGAAACCAACAAAGACATGTTGGGACATAGCTCTGGCCGCCACGGCCTGGAATTCTTCCGAAAGCCGAACGTAACTCAGCAGCCAATTAAACTGGACCCCGATGTCAAGACAGAATTCCCCCGAGTTTAAGCTGCGTCCATTACCTCAATTGCAGCGGAACAGCGCTGCCCCGTGTGTGCAAGGCAAGCATCCCTCGCGTCGCCAAAATGGTCTGGGATACTCGCCCCACCGCCACCGCCATCGGCATATACCGCATTGGGCGTCCGATTGCCCAGCGACTGGTGCGGACGTTCGTCGTTGT
>JAOUMR010000078.1 GCA_029881435.1 Nitrospira sp. | reverse complement strand
GTTCTCGCCGCTGTCGTCGCGCATACAGCTCTTCAAATCGCATCCGTCGCACCTCCTGTAGGACTGTCGCCCGTGTCATGATGGCCCTCCTTACCGGGCTACCCTAACCGGACAGATCACGTGCTACAAAAACCGGACAGATCATGTGCTAGCTACACAGTATGAGCGCGCCCAGAGGGTCTTCGAGTCGATTCTCGAAACGAACCCCAAGAATGTTGTCGCATTGGCTGGACTAGCTGACACCCATAAAGGGCGGCACGATTTTGCGATAGCGATAGCATTAATGGAACAGGCCATCGCTATCGACCCTCAAAACGCCGATCTGCACGATGAACTTCGAATCCACCAGGAGGCCTACGATAAATGGAAGAACCACAAAACGCACTAGGGTTGGACCTTGTATTGTGCATCAGGAAACACTGAAACGAGTTGACCGTCGCTCCACCGAAACCATCAATGCCTCGACAGAGGTCGGCGCCGGCGGTACGTCGAGCTCGTGTGTATGCATGAGAAACATGGAGCCGACCTGCAATCCTACACTCGCCTCTTACCGGTAACTGTGGGCCGGGGAAGATGATGGCCTTTGCGTGAAAGGGTAGGGTGGTCCGTGATGAAACGAAATCAAAAGGGGAAATAACAGTGCGTTATTCCCCCTTCTCTCTGTTTGATGCTGAGTGTGAGGACTTATGCCGTAGCCGGAACGTGCTGCTTGGCGAGGCCGCACAACTTTTCAAATCCCGCTGCATCTTTGATCGCCATATCTGACAATACCTTGCGATCCAGTAACACATTCGCTTTCTTCAATGCGTTGATGAACCGGCCGTAGGTTAGTCCTTGGGCCCGAACGGCGGCACTGATGCGCGCGATCCACAATTGCCGGAAATCTCGCTTCCGGTTCTTGCGACCGGTGTAGGCATAGGTCAGTCCTTTATCGACACTCTCCGTCGCGGAGCGAAATAATCGACTCTTTCCGCCGTACTGGCCTGATGCCAACTTAATCCGCTTCTTCCGCCGCTGTCTAGTTTTTGGACCACCCTTTGCGCGAGGCATGATTCTTACTCCTTTTGAATCGTGAAATTCTCAACTTGAAACGATCGTTGCCTATGCGTACGGCAGGAGTCGATTCAATGTAGCAACCACCGTTGGATCCACTACTGCAGTTCCGCTCAAGCGGCGTTTCCGGTCGTGCCGCTTGCTGGTCAGTATGTGCCGTTTGCCTGCCTTGCGGCGCATAATTTTTCCGCTTCCGGTCTTGGCAAAGCGCTTGCTCGTTCCTTTATGCGTTTTGAGTTTCATCGGAGATTCCTTTGGTTGATGGGGTGCCACCGCATCGCAAGTCAATGTTTTGGAGCCACGATCATGATCAAACTGCGTCCCTCCATACGGGGAGCATACTCGATTGTGCCGGCTTGGGCCAACTGTTCAATCACCGACTTCATCACGGCGCGACCCATTTCCTGATTCGCCATTTCTCGCCCACGATAGGTGAGGGTAACTTTGGTTTTATTGCCTTCTTCCAAAAATGTCTTCATCTGTCGAACTTTGATTTCGAGGTCATGCTTGTCCGTCCGTGGACGGAGCTTGATTTCTTTCACTTGAGTGGACTTTTGATGGCGTCGGCTCTGATGCTCCTTCTTGCTTAACTCATACTTATACTTTCCGTAGTCCATAATCCGACAAACCGGAGGAACGGACGTAGGAGCAACTTCGACCAAGTCATAGCCGCCTTCTTGAGCCTGACGAAAAGCATCCGGGGTCGGGAGGATACCGAGTTGTTCTCCTTCCGGTCCAATCACCCGAACTTCTCGCACTCGGATCTCACGGTTCACGCGCAATTTGGGGACGATAGGCCACCTCTTTCTATAGTGTGGGTTGAAGTTCTCGCTGGGTATGCTTGGTCTCGGCTTGCAGGAGATCCACCACCTCAGCCACTGTCATATTTCCTAGGTTTGAACCGCTTCGGCCACGCACGGAGAGTGTCCCATTTTCAACTTCGCGTTTTCCCGCAACCAACATGAAGGGGACTTTCGCCTTCTCCGCTTCCCGAATCTTAAACCCGATCTTTTCATTCCGAAGGTCGGCTTCGGCCCGGAAGCCAGCCGTCTTCAATTGGGTAACCGCGGCGGCGACGTATTCCTCCTGCTGATCGGTGATATTCATGACCACCGTCTGTACCGGAGCAAGCCAGGTCGGGAACGCGCCTCCATAATGCTCGATCAGAATTCCGAAGAAACGTTCGATTGAGCCCATGAGGGCTCGATGGATCATGATCGGGCGATGGGCTTTCCCATCTTCTCCAATGTAACTTAATTCAAACCGCTCAGGGTTGTTGAAGTCTACCTGAATGGTGGAACATTGCCACGACCGACCCAAGGCGTCCTTGATCTTGATATCGATCTTCGGGCCGTAAAATGCGCCGCCACCAGGATCAAGTCGGAAGGCGATATTGCGACCCCTCAGCGCGGCTTCTAATGCGCTCGTCGCCAACGTCCAATGTTCATCACCTCCCACCGACTCTTTGGGCCGTGTTGAGAGAAAGACTTCGAATTCGCAGAAACCGAACGTCTGTAACACGAAAAATGTAAAATCCAATACCCGGCTGACTTCCGTTTCCATCTGATCAGGTCGGCAGAAGAGGTGGGCATCATCCTGCGTGAATCCGCGTACTCGCATGAGCCCGTGCAGGACTCCAGTCCGTTCATAGCGGTAGACGGTTCCCAGTTCACCGTAACGAATGGGGAGGTCGCGATAGCTCCGCAGGTGAGACTGGTAAATCATGATGTGGTACGGACAATTCATCGGCTTGAGCTGGTACTCACTCCCTTCCAGCTTCATCGGCGGGAACATGTTATCTCGGTAGTAGTCGACATGCCCGCTGGTCTTCCACAGATCAAGGCGAGCGGTATGGGGTGAGTACACCAGGTCGTAGCCATCACGAATATGCTGCTCTCGCCAGAAATTTTCAATCAACAGGCGCACCGCCGCACCCTTTGGGTGCCAGAGCACCAACCCTGGGCCGATTTCATCCTGGATGCTGATCAAGTCCAGTTCTTTTCCGACTCTTCTGTGGTCGCGCCGTTTGATCTCTTCCAGTCGAGCGAGATAGGCATCCACGTCGGTCTTTGTCGGGAAGGAGGTGCCGTAGATGCGCTGGAGCATGGGATTGCGGTCATCGCCACGCCAGTATGCCCCGGCTATGTTGAGTAATTTGATGGCGCCGACGGAGCCGGTTGTCGGGAGATGAGGACCGCGGCAGAGGTCCACAAAATCACCTTGCGTGTACGCAGTGATCGGTTCTCCGTCTGGGAAACCTTGAATGAGTTCGACCTTATAGTGTTCGCCCTTGGCCTGAAAAAAATCAATGGCTTCCTGCTTTGAGAACTCTCTCCGTGTAATCGGAAGGTTGCGGGAGATGATCTCCGCGGCACGTGCTTCAATTTGTTCAAGGTCCTCAGGTGTAAAGGTGCGGTCAAAGGCGAAGTCATAGTAGAAACTGTCTTCCAGCGCGGGCCCGATCGTGAGCTGTGCGGACGGGAACAGTTCTTTCACGGCCTGCGCCATGATATGCGTACTACTGTGACGATAGACCTCCCGACCTTCTGCGCTATCGAAGCGAACTGGCTCGATCGTTGAATCACCCGAGAGCGGCCGTGACAGATCAACCACCGTTCCATCTACTTTGGCGGCGAGGACATCCTGGCTAGCAACTCCCAATGCAGATAAGGCAGCTCCAACTGTCTCACCTACCGCAACTTCTCTGATCGAACCGTCTTTATCTGCGATTTTCATTATGTAGGGAACGGATTCCACCGCACTAAAAACAATAAAGGCACCGCGCCTCTGAGAGGCAAACCAGTGCCTCGGATTCTTATGGTAGGCGCGGACGGTCTTGAACCGTCGACCTCTACCGTGTCAAGGTAGCGCTCTCCCCCTGAGCTACGCGCCCATCAGTAAAAGAGGCATGCTAATATAGCGTCAGGGACACTGTCAAGAAAGCGAAAGAGAAGACAGTGCTCGATCAGCATCTCACAGGGATCTCAACAGAGAGACTCTCGTCTCTATCTTACTTATGCCGGACACTCGTTAGGTGAAGACAGCTACTTCACGGCAGAGCGAAGCTCTTTCCCAGCTGAAAATTTCGGCACCTTGGCGGCCGGGATTCTGAGGGATTCGCCTGTTCGTGGGTTGCGTCCCATTCGTGCTCTCCGCTTTGAGATCGTAAAGGTGCCAAAGTTGACAAGGGAGACTCGTTGCCCCTTTTTAAGGGACGAAGTCACCGCTCCGGTAAATGCTTCAAGGGCAGTTCCTGCCGCAACTTTAGTGATTCCAGCCGAAGCGGCCATCTTCGCAATCAACTCTTCCTTTGTCATGGTATCCCTCCTCCTTGAGTGTTGAGAGAAATATGGAAAGTGAGTTTCGCGGCACGTTGCGGCAACCCGTGGTTAAGCACTCCGACTTGCCTTAGCTTTCGTTTGTTTTAAGGGGATGTGCAGGTCGACGATCTTTTTTCGCAACGTGTTGCGGTTGAGCCCCAAAAGTTCCGCCGCCTGTATTTGATTGCCGCGTGTCTCCTTGAGGGCAGAGGTGATGAGAGGGCGCTCCACGGCGGAGATTAGGATCGGGTGAAGATTTCTTGCCGATCCGTTCCTCATGCCTTTGACGAACTCCTCCATTTTGGATTCTAAATAACTCTCAAGAGAGCCTTCGCGGGATGTATTTTGATGCAGGACACTTGGTGGGCTCATCAACTGGAGCTGGAGCATTTTTAGTGTTTTTCGCAAGACCGCCCGCGGGCCTTTAACGAGAAGGGTGCGGGACAGGCCAAGATGGTTGTGCAACGTATTGGTCTGTTCCGGCCCGCTACGGGACTCCATGATGACAATATCAAATTCCTGGTGAGACAATTCTTTTTCAAAGGCGACGGTATCTCCGGCGATGGTAATAGACGCGTCTTTGAAGATTTGTCTGAGCTGTCTTTGTACAACCGCATCGCTCGTAAGCAGCAGAATCGTATATACGGATGACGGCACTGGCATGAAGGCACCACACGAAGAAGAGGGCGGATTATTGCGTAGGGCGTAAACGATGTCAATCGGATTTTACGTATATGGGTGACGCTCATACGGCTTCCCTTCATCTCTGTGCAACCATGAACGGTTTGGTAAATAAACGATTTTTCCCCATCGCCATGCCGGTACAGATTTCGGAATGCAACAGATCGGTGTCGGAATACTTAGGAAACAGACTTACTAAGCATCATGTCCGGTTATCTGCCTTGACAGACAGGGAGAGGGAACAGTATACATATGATTCAATTCCGACCGGAATACTGAAGAATGAAAGTGTCGAAGCGTGTAACCTATGGGATCATGGCTGCCGTTGATCTTGCAATCAACGCAAGAGAGTCTCCCGTTCAAGCGAGGGCGATCGCAAAGCGGCAGGGGATTCCGGTTCGTTTCCTTGAGCAGGTTCTCCATGCACTCAAAAATGCTGAATTGGTTGAAAGTCACCGAGGAGCTCAAGGGGGGTATCTGTTGTCGCGCGAACCGTCAAGCCTGTCGATTGCCGACATACTCGAAGCATTGGAGGGGCCGGTCTTCCATCGATCCTCTGTTCGTCAGGGAGCGCACGATCGATCTCCCGCAAAGCCTGAACTGCTGCTCGGTGACGTATGGGACCAGGTGCAACAAGCAGAACGCAAGGTGCTTGAGGGCATCACAGTCGAACGCTTAGCGACGCATCAACAGACTCTTGATGCTCAACAAAATCCGATGTACCACATCTGAGACGAGGGTTTTTTCTCTTGAGGAGATTAAGGAGAGAGCGATGAGCCAGGTCGAATCCATCAATCGCCCACAGATTGTGACACGTCCGATCCCATCTGCGATCCAGGAGGAGATCGAAACGTTTGAAGCTGAGGCTCTGCGGACTTTGGCTGGAGACATCTCCACCGATCTATTCAAACCCTTCCGTCTGCAATATGGCATCTACGGCCAGCGTCAGCCCGGGGTGCAGATGGTGCGGGTCAAGATTCCATTTGGCGGCATCACGGCAAATCAGCTTCGTCGACTGGCGGAACTTGCCGATCGCTATGCCACCGGAGTTGGTCATGTCACGACCAGGCAAGACATCCAGTTGCATTTTGTGGAACTCAAGGATGTGCCGACCATCATGCGGGGACTGGCTGAAGTCGGCCTGACCACCAGGGAAGCCTGTGCCAACACCGTGCGGAATGTAACGGCCTGCCACTTGGCGGGAGTGTGCCAAGGCGAGGTGTTCGATGTGACCTCGTACGCGAAGACCGTGGCCTATCACCTCTTGCGCAATCCACTGAACCAAAGTATGCCTCGGAAGTTCAAGATCGCGTTTTCTGGTTGCGCCCATGACTGTGCTCTGACGCCGATCCACGATATCGGCTTACTGGCAGTGAAACGGGCCGACGGGGTGATTGGCTTTCGAATGGTAGTAGGTGGAGGGTTGGGCTCTGCGCCACGCGTCGCACAACTTCTCCGGGAATTCACCCCAATGGACGAACTGATTCCCAGCATCGAGGCCGTCATCAAGGTTTTTGACACCCTCGGGAACAGAAAAAACCGTAACAAAGCCCGCATGAAGTTTGTCATCGACAAACTGGGCTTTGAGGAATTCAAACGCCGATGGGAAGCTGTCTACGTGGCGATGGGCCATGCGCTTCCCAAGAACGGGTCTTTGACACTCCTTCAGCACCAGGATGAACCGACCCCGCTGATTATGCCGACTCGAAATGGACTGGCAAATGGAAACGGAAACGACCACGGCAACGGGACGCACGCGATCGGCCATGAAACGCCGTTTGAGATGTGGCATCGAACCAATGTGGTGAAACAGAAGCAGGAAGGCTATGTCACGGCCGCGATCAAGCTCTTTATGGGGGATATTACGGTCGACCAGATGCTCTTCGTGGCCAATCTTGCCGAGCGGTATTCAAACGGTAATCTCCGTACCACGATCAATCAGAACATGGTGATTCGGTGGATTCCGGCTGATCTCGCCCCGAAGCTCTACGAGGATCTTGCCTCTCGTGGGTTGGCGGATCCTGGCGCGGAACTGGTGGAAGACATTATTGCCTGCCCCGGTACCGATACCTGCGGCCTCGGTATTACCTCATCAAAAGGCCTCGCGCGGGCTCTGGCTGAGGTATTTCCCGCCGGGCAGGTCCCCGAAGATCTCAAGGGGGTCGATGTCAAAATCAGCGGCTGCCACAATTCCTGTGCGCAGCATCACATATCCACCATCGGGTTGCATGGAGTCGGAAAGCGCCTTGGCGATCATGTCGCGCCGCACTATGAGTTGCATCTCGGTGGTTCGGTGAACGGCACGGCGAAGATTGGCCAGATGACGGTGAAGTTGCCTGCAAAGGCGGTTCCGGCAGCGATCTCTCACCTGATCGACGTGTATCGGCGGGATCGCCAGGAGAAGGAGAATTTGCCGAAATTCATCGCTCGTGTCGGGAAGACCAAGTTGAAGGACGAGTTGATTCCGTACACGATCGTACCGCCTCATGCGGAAGACCCGACCTTCTATTACGACTGGGAAGGTGAGGAGGAATTCATTCTCGAAGATCTTGGCCCTGGTGAATGTGCTGGCGGCGCGCTGGAGATGATTGAAAATGGCATTCTCGAGGCCGACCAAGAGCTCTATCAAGCGAAGTTGCTGGTCCAGAACCACCAATATTCTGTGTCAGTGAACAAATCCTATCGAGCGGTCTTGGCGGCGGCCAAGGCGCTTCTGGTGACCGAAGGACTTGAGCCCTCGACCGACTCCGAGACGTTCAGCGAGTTCGATAGCAGGATTGCGCAAAAAGGCGTGGTACCGCCGATCTATCGAGAGCTCAACAAGAAGGTCGGCGATCTAGGGCCGAAGGAGACGTCAGCTGAGTCGGCGGGTGAGAAGATGGCATTTGCCAAAGGGTTCGTCGATGCCTGCCGCATCGCCACGGATCAGATGGGCAAGGATCTCAAATTGTCAGCCACACCAGAAGAGCAGGCTCCTCCAGCTCCAGTTGCAGCCGAAGCGAAACCGGTTGCTCCTGCTCCGACGGGTGCGCCGGTCTACGATCTACGGGGCGTTGCGTGCCCGATGAACTATGTGAAGACCAAGCTCAAGCTTGAAATGATGGATACTGGTGAAAAATTAGAAGTGTGGCTCGACGCAGGCGAACCGATCAAGAACGTACCCATGAGCCTCAAAAACGATGGGCACAAGGTGCTGATCCAAGAGGCGCTGGAACCAGAAGCCTCTCATTATCGGATCCTGGTTGAGAAGGTGGAAGGATAGACAGGGCTTGGGTTGCCATGGCAGTAAAAGACCAATCTGAACTCATTGCGGATCTCAGAGCGTGGAGTGCCTCGTTTGAGACGAAGCAGCCCCAAGAGGTGGTGGCGGCTGTCATCGAGCGCTATCAGGGGAAGATGGTGTTGGCCTGTAGCTTCGGGGCGGAGGATGTCGTGCTTGTCGACATGGTGCATCGCGTCAATCCATCACTCCCGTTGTTCTACCTCGACACCGAGTTTTTGTTTCCCGAGACCTATGCCACGCGAGATCAAGTGATTAAACGATATAGCCTCAAGCCGGCACAGGTGATCCAAGCGAAGTCATTGCTGACCCCGCAGAAACAAGTGGAAGACTATGGCGATGCGTTGTGGACACGAGAACCAGACCGATGCTGCCAGCTGCGGAAGGTCGAACCGTTGACTCGAATTCTGCAAGGGTATGAGGCGTGGATTACAGGGATCAGGCGGGATCAATCGCCGTCTCGAGCCCATGCTGGCTTGATTGAGTGGGACGAGAAATTCCAATTGGTCAAGGTCAACCCACTTGCCCGATGGACGTGGGCTGATGTCTGGACCTACATTAAAGTCCACGAAGTTCCGTACAACCCGCTCCACGATCAGAATTATCCCAGCATTGGGTGCACGCACTGCACCGATCCCGTGGCGCCTGGCGACGATCCGCGAGGCGGACGCTGGAAGAATTTTGCCAAAACCGAGTGTGGACTCCATAAGGCGTAACATGCCAATTCACGATATTCTCGCCAAGATTGCCAAAGGCCCAAAGGCCTCCAAGGATCTCACCTGGGAGGAGTGCAAACAGGCCATGAAGGCATTGATCGAGGGTGAGGCAACACCGGCACAAGTCGGGGCCTTCCTCATTGCCATGCGGTTCAAGACCGAATCAGTGACGGAGTTAGCTGCGTTGACTGCTGCAGCGAGACAGTATGTGCCGCCTCTCGCCGTCTCGCGGGACCTCGCCCTGGTTGATGTGCCGAGTTACGCCGGGAAGCAGGATACGTTTCACGCGCTCATCGCCGCGTCCATTGTCGCCGTTGCGGCTGGCGCTGCTGTCTTGATGCACGGCTACGATGGCATTCCTGGTCGGCCCGGCAGTGCCGGTATCTTGAAAGCATTGGGTATCCCGGTTGATGCCGACCCCAAGTCGGTGACGGAGGAGTTGAACCGGAAGGGCTTCGCGTACTTGGATATCGGACTGTATCATCCGCCGGTCTTCAGATTTTTGGAGATGCGTCAGGAGTTTGGTGTCAGAAACGTGTTCCATCCGATTGCCAGACTACTCAACCCCGCTCGAGCCGCGGTACAACTTGTCGGGTTGTCGCACCCGCCGCATTTTGAAAAGACCGCCGAAGCCTTGAGCATGCTGGGGTGTCCCCGAGCGCTCGTGATCCGCGGTGTCGAAGGCGATCCTGAGTTATCCGCTTCAATGGTGACACGGGTGCTGGAGTTGCGCGGTGAGCGCATCACGCCGCTGGGAGTCGCGCCAAAAGACTTTGGGCTGGCGCTTGGCTCATCACGGGACATGGCAGGATTCCCACCCGGCCAGCGTGAAAAGGAAGCCGACCTGCTCCGCCGCATTCTCCAGAACCGAGTGCCGGGAGGGCCGAGAGAGTGGGTGCTCATGAATGCGTCGATGCTACTGTATGCCGCAGGGAAAGGCTCGTCGTTGTCGACCTGCTATCCTCCTGTGCGCGCGGCACTTGAGAGTGGAGCGGCAGCCCGTAAGCTTGATGAGCTCGTGCGAACTCCGGTCGCGGCATAGGGGTAGAAGGATTACAAGGTATGCAACACCTTCGACAGCTTGAAGACCAAAGCGTCTATATCCTCCGAGAAGCCTATAAGCACTTCGACAATCTCGCCATGCTGTGGTCGATGGGCAAGGACTCAACCGTCTTGCTCTGGCTGGCCAGGAAAGCGTTCTTTGGACATGTGCCGTTTCCACTTCTGCACGTCGATACCAGCTACAAGATTCCAGCCATGATTGAGTACCGCGATCGCCTGGCCCGCGAATGGCGATTGAATTTGGTCGTCGGCCAGAACAAGCAAGCGCTGGCGGCAGGCATGAACCACACGATGGGCCGAGTCGAGTGTTGTACCGCACTGAAAACGAACGGCCTCAAGCAACTGTTGGAGAACAAGGGTTACACCGGCGTGATCCTTGGTGTCCGGGCTGATGAAGAGGGGACAAGAGCCAAGGAGCGCTATTTTTCTCCACGGGATAAACACGGCGACTGGGATTTTCGGGATCAACCACCTGAGCTGTGGGATCAATACAAAACAACGTTCCCGCCCGGCACGCACATTCGTATTCACCCATTGTTGGATTGGACGGAAATCAATATTTGGGAATACATCAAGCTCGAAAATATTCCCTTCATCGACTTGTATCTCGATAAGGGCGAGGGCACACGCTATCGCAGTCTGGGGTGCGCACCCTGCACGACTCCCATCAAATCGACAGCCAAGACGGTGGACGACATCATCGAAGAGCTTCGTCATACCACGACGGCCGAACGGTCAGGCCGAGCGCAAGACGAAGGACGAGGCATGGAACTACTGCGAAAAGATGGATACATGTAGACAGAATGCTGAGTGGTCTCCCCGTTTGAGCATTCTTCAGAGTACATGAAGATGACAATGACCAAAATCAAGACGCCTGAAAATCTCAACATCGTGATCGTCGGGCATGTGGATCATGGCAAGTCGACGTTGCTGGGCCGGCTCTATGCCGACACCGACTCACTGCCTGACGGCAAATTGGACAAGGTCCGGGCGATCTGCAAACAACAGGGGAAAGAGTTCGAATACGCCTTTCTCTTCGACGCCTTCTTAGAGGAACAGGAGCAGGGAATTACGATCGATACGGCGCGCACGTTTTTCATGTGGAAGGGACGCCAATACATCATCATCGATGCTCCAGGGCACAAGGAGTTTCTCAAGAATATGATTTCCGGCGCCGCACGTGCTGAGGCGGCATTGCTATTGATCGATGCGTTGGAAGGGGTCAAGGAACAGTCGAAGAAGCATGGGTACCTCCTGTCGTTGTTGGGTGTCCGGCAGTTTGCAGTGGTTGTGAACAAGATGGATCTGGTCGGGTACCGACAAGACGTGTTCGACGGGATCGAGAAAGAGTACCGAGAATTTCTGGGACAGTTCAAAGCCGTGCCGTCCCAGTTTATTCCGGTGAGCGCCAAGCTTGGCGACAACATCGCGAATCGCAGTACGACGATGTCGTGGTACAGCGGCCCCACGGTCTTGGACACGCTCGGTGCATTCAGCAAAGAAGCGGCTCGTTCAGAGCAACCCCTTCGATTCTCGGTGCAGGACGTCTATAAGTTCGATGCACGCCGCATCATCACCGGCCGCATTGCAGCCGGGCGGGTCAAGGTGGGCGATCACCTTGTTTTTTCTCCCTCGAACAAGCGGGCGAACATTCGGACGGTGGAAGCGTTCAATATCGAACCGCCACCGACTGAGGGCCAGGCGGGCCAATCAATCGGCGTGACGCTCGACGAGCAAATCTTTGTGGAGCGCGGTGAAATTGCCTCCCATCAAGAACATTTGCCGTCTGTGTCCACCGCCTTTCGGGCCAACCTGTTTTGGCTGGGGAAGCGGCCGCTGGAAAAAGGGCGCAAATATCTCTTGCGCGTGGCGACGAAAGAGGTGGACTGCGAAGTAGCCGTCATCCACCGGATCATCGATACGATGGACCTGGCCCAACAACAGGGCAGCAGTACCGTCAATAAGAATCAAGTAGCCGAATTGACCTTGCGTACAAAGACCCCGGTTGCCTTCGATCTGTCGGCGTCGTTCGAGACGACTGGCCGGTTCGTGTTAGTAGACGAATATGACATTGCAGGCGGCGGCATTATCACGGAACTGGTCCACGACGACCAAGAGTTTCTCCGGGACGAAGCGAGGCGGCGTGACTTTGCGTGGGTGAAGGGTGAAGTGACCGTCGAAGACCGTGCGCAACAGTACGGCCATCGTGCCGCCGTTGTACTAATTACCGGAGGGCGCCACACCGGCAAATCGTTCCTCGCCAGAAAGCTTGAAGGTCGTCTTGTCGCGGATGGGCGCCATGCGTATCTATTGGATGGCGAGAATCTCCGCCGCGGCCTCGATGCTGATCTCAGCGAAGAAGAGCGTGGGCAGACGACGGAAATGGCTCGGCGCTACGGAGAGGTGGCGCGCCTGCTGACCGACACCGGCCTTATCGTCCTCTCGACCACGAACCCCTTCGGCCTGGCCTATGAAGAGGCGTCCCAAGCGATCCGGACCCTCGTCCATCCCGCGCCGGTCATTGCCGTTCATATGAGCAAGACCGAAGAAGAACCTCCGCCGAATACCGATGTTACTCTCTCGGGACCCACAGATTTCGACGCAGCTACCGCTCGCATCCTTGACGAATTGAAGCGCCGAGGCGTCCTGGCCCAGGCCATCGGGGCGAAGCCGATCTTCCAGTATTCAATCTAGCCTGGATGCTGAAAAAGTCCGCCAGCGGCGTTCTCGCCTCGCTCAGAGGCTCAACGTACCGAAGCGTACGCCTCTGCCTCTTCGCTCGCTGCGGCCTTGCTGGACGAGCCTTTTTGAGCATCCTGCATGGCTGTTTGTTGTCATCTCACACATCGACAATTGCGATGGCTTCAGCAGTCGAAAGGGTTTTCCCGCAGGCTGCTAAGTTAAATGGCGAGGAGCTATCTTGGTGGCCTGGATGGCGTGAATGTGGTGGTAAAGAACGGGATGCCGTGGCGAGTGGTCACGAGTCAGCCCGCTTGAGTGTCAAGCCAGGTGCTGACTCCGACGCTTAAAATTTAAATACCAGCTTTCGAAAAATGATAATCGCGGTTGGAACTGCCGCCCCATACCCTGCCCACTGCGCCTTCTCGTACCAGGCCAAGTCCTCTTTCCGTTGCCGCTCAGCCTCGAGCTGCTCGTTGAGCGCAGTGTTTTGTTGTTGCAGTAATTCACTCTCCTGCTTTCGGTTCTCGTTCAGCCCCTCCAGCGTTTCCACATAGGCTTTCTGCTTCTCAAACATGTCCTTATACTCAGCCAACAACTTTCCTGACTCGGTCAGGAGCTGCTTGTTCTGTTGGACCTCAGCCAACACTTTGACGAACTGATCACGAGGCACCGCGACGACTTTCTCGTCGGCATGGGCGACGGCAGGGAGCAGGAGTACGGTCAGCAACAGGTAGATCATGGTATACGTTCCTCCACCTTGACGTACCGATTCAAAGCATGTTTTCTTCATATTCGGATCAATCCCAGCACGATGATCAGCGTCACCGTGTACGACGTCGAGGGTAGTTTCAGGAAGTCGTCGAAGTGGCATAGAGTCGTTCAATTCCACGACCCTCGTGTGATGCTCGATCTCATCATCCCTCATCGGCATTCCCTCACCTCGACCTCTACGCCCAACGTTTCCCTCGCCAGCTTCACCAACCCCGCATCTGTCTTGGTCTGCTTGCGCACGGCCTGCTCAACCATCGGCGTCTGCGTCTTCATGGCCGTCAAGGCCTGCTCGTAGTTGGCCAATTGCTGGTGCCGCAGCCCAAGTTCGCGTGTCTGGATCGCCGCTAGCTCGTTCTTTTCTTTAATGACTTCCTGGAGCTGTTTGATCTGTCGGTTGAGCTGGTTATTTTGGTGGCGGAGCTGGCCATTCTGTTCCTGGAGCTGGCCATTCTGTTCCTCGAGCTGGTCATTCTGTGCGTAGAGTTGGTTATTCTGTTGGTGGAGCTGACCATACTGTTCCTGGAGCTGTTGGTTCTCCTGATCCAGCTTCGCGAACTTCTCCGCTGAGGCCGGGTCAATTGCAGCTTCAACCGACTGCGGCTCCATTAGGTTCGTCTCGTGCTGCGAAGACCATAGCACCGCCTGCCCGGCGAAGAAGAGGGCCACCACGGCAGCAAGACTATAGGCCACGACATGGGATTTGAGATGATTCAGCATGGATCAACCCCTTCAGCTGCAAAATTCTCTCTAATGTCACCACATAAAATCAAGGAGACAGTGAGTAGTGTTATCCAGCACCAAAGGCTCACGACAACATGATTGCTGAATTACTTACGGAATTGCGACCCTCATGACGTCCACCACTATGGTGGCCTAGAGAGCGCTAAAATGCAAGCGCTTATGCGTGAAAGCACGTTCAGCCGAACGTGACCGAATACTCATGTCGCCCTAATGGGCCCAACTGATCGTGGTGATGCCATAAGTGGTATCATCGAGGACCTGAAGTGCCGCGGCGTCATGGCCCTGAGTGTCCTGGAGAAGCCGGTTTCCCAGTACCCCGTCTCATTCAATCTATAGTTTGGACGATCAGACCAACCCCTTGACGGCGTTCTCCTACCGCAATATTCTGCGTCAGCGTGCACGGTGCTCTCCTTAGGCGCGGGTGATTGTCATGCAGGGTAAAGACATCTTTTTTGCACTCCTCGGGATATTCATCCTGAGCGTGACGTTCTTCTTCTGTGGGGGAGGGGTGGTTACGTCACCATCTCCGGTCGCATTGAAGAACCCGGCTCCGGTCGCATTGAAGAACCCGGCGGAAATTCCTCCACCGGCTCCGAACATCATTGAGCCACCGCCATCCCGACCACCAGTGCCGCCGGCATCTACGCCGGGGGTGGTGAAAAAGAAGATCGCTGACCTGCTGATAGGCAATCCGATTACGTTCAGAATCAACAGTGCGATCCTTCTACCGGAGGGGAAAACCGTGTTGAATCGCGTGGCCACGATTTTACGCGAGGATCCAACAGCGGCCTTTGAAGTTGGTGGTCATACGGACAATGATGGGCCGGAGCACGCCAATGGAGCGCTCTCGGAACAGCGTGCCAAGGTCGTCGTCGAGTATTTGATTTCACAAGGCATCGCAGCCGAACGGCTGACCCCCAACGGGTATGGAGCCTCCCGACCGATCGCTGAGCGTGCCACCGATGAGGGGCTCCGACACCACCAAAGAATCGAATTTTCCGTCGTAACCCAGGGAGAGCAGCCATGATGTCTGTGCACTGGACATGCTGGCTCTGGACGGTGGTGGGAGCCGGGTTCCTGGGGTGGGGGATCAAGGGCGTGGTGCTGGGACCAGTGATAGACGATAGGCGTCGTGAGGTGGAACGCCTCACGAGTAAGGTCACCAGGCTCACGAATCAACCACCAGAGGTTCGCACGGTTGAGAAGCGGGTTGAGGTCCCGGTCGAACGGGTAGTGGTGAAACGCGTTGAAGTACCGGTGGAAAAGGTTGTCGATCGGCCGATCGACAATCCGGAGCACCTGGCCCGGATCAAGGCGTTGGAAGGCGAGGTCGCCGTGATCGCTGGACTGTTTACGCAGATCGCCCAGCTCAAGACCTTTTCTTCACAGGCTGGGGAGAGGCGTAGCGAAGGGCGGGTGGTGGTGCAGGTCGACAATCCGGAGCACCTGGCTCGGATCAAGGTGTTAGAAGGGGAGATGGCTGTGATTGCCGAGCTTCGCGCGCAGATTGCTGAGCTCCAAGCCGCGTCTTCACGGGCTGGGGAGAAGGTTGTTGAGAAGCAGATCGAGCCTCCCGCTGAACAGAGTGTTGTGCAGAATAGGGACGTGCCGGTTGAAACGATCAGCGAGCCAGCCGGGGATCCGGACCAGGCTGCTGCCGTGGAGCCGTCAGATGCGGGACAAGCGGTCGGGGAGTCGCCCGATGATCTGAAACACATCCGCGGGGTTGGGCCGGGGCTCGAACGGTTCCTGCACAAACGGGGTGTCTTCTGGTTCAGCCAGGTGGCGACCTGGAGCCAGACAGACATCGACAAATTCGAGTTCCTCTTGCCCAACTTTGGGGGGCGCATCCAGCGAGAAAACTGGGTGCAGAGTGCCAAGGTCGAGTACTACAAGAAGTATAAGCAGTGGCTCGGCGATGGCGAGCCTCCGAGTGAGAGCCTCGAGCCTCCCGCTGAACAGAGTGTTGTGCAGAATAGGGACGTGCCGGTTGAAACGATCAGTCAACCGGCCGGGAATCCGGACCAGGCTGCTGCCGTGGAGCCGTCAGATGCGGGACAAGCGGTCGGGGAGTCGCCCGATGATCTGAAACACATCCGCGGGGTTGGGCCGGGGCTCGAACGGTTCCTGCACAAACGGGGTGT
>JAOUMR010000077.1 GCA_029881435.1 Nitrospira sp. | reverse complement strand
TCGGGTCGGACATGGTCTTTGAGCCGTTGGTAAATGTGAATCGGTCCTTGACGAACGGGCTTGGACAGCTTGACCTGAACATGCGAGGTCAAGGCTTCATCTTCACGGACAATCCGCACTTCAACCACGGCACGTTGCGGGTACAAGCCATTCAGGAGCTTTCCTCCAGGGTTCGCGTCAAGGCGCGCTACTACTACGCTCCAGATCAGTTTCTTGGCGATAATGAAGAGCGGCGATCAGGCCGGCGACAATTCGTAACTGAAAATGTGACCAGCCACATCTGGTCCACTCGCCTCTTCTACAACGTGACACCGGACCTTTCCCTCCAGTTGCTCGGACGGTATGGTCTGCGCCGGTATAACGAAGCCTTTTCTGAACGCAACACGGACTTCTGGACCATAGGAACCCATGTAGGCTGGCGGGTCACTCACAAGATCACGCTTGGGCTGACTTACCACTATGAACGTGGGCTTGCGGAGGGACGCAATCAACCGGCGTTTGAAGACGATACGTCCTATATCAACCACTACCTGACTGCGGAGGTAGATATGGAACTGACCGAGCGGCTCGCGCTCCTCACCGCTATACACTATGAATTGAACGATTGGACCAGCGGGTTGACGGGCGACGAACGGAAGGGTGCCCATGAAGACACCTACCTGGGTGAAATGCGGTTGGCCTACCGCCTTACTGATTCTCTCCAGGGATTCGGAGGGTTCCAGTATTCCAGGCGTAAGGAAAGCTTTGAGCCGCATGCCACACCTGAAACCAACGTCAGCATGGGCCTATCTGTTCGATTCTGAATGATCCACCTTGACCACCAACTAGCTCTGATGTACCATTTGTACAATTCGTCCATTCGTCACAGGAACACCTGCCATGGGAGGATGAGAGGATGGCACATCTGCCGGCCAGTAAAGCTCGACAAGGTTTTGCCGATACGATCAATCGTGCGGCGTATGGAAAGGAACGAGTCGTTGTGCGTCGACGCGGAAAGGAAATCGCCGCGGTCGTGCCGATCGACGACCTGCACCTTTTGGAAGAATTGGAAGATCGGATCGATCTCGCCGATGCACGCGCAGCCCTTGCGGAAACCAAAAAGAAGGGAGCGAAGCCGCTCGATGCGATTCTCAAGGATCTTGGCCTTTAGGCTTCCATGGTCTATTCGATCCTTCTAGCCCCATCTGCTGAACGTCAACTCAAAACACTCGCCGACTCAACACAGAAACGAATCGTCAAACGCCTGAGAGCGCTAGAACAAAATCCTCGTCCTCACGGTGTCAAGAAATTGTTCGGAGAGGATAACCTGTATCGTATCCGAGAAGGTACGTACCGAATTATTTACACGATTCAAGATAAGAAACTAACCGTGCTCGTCGTGAAGATTGGCGACCGCAAAGAAGTGTACCGCTGACCCAGTTTCTGGCATGTTCGAGACCCTTCATCCTCCCGGGCCTGTGTCACCCTTGAAATTCCTGATGCGCCTGGCATCATGATTTGGCTGCCTGCGCCTATCACAGATCTTTACCGATCTTGCGCGTTGGTCTGACCAGAAATTGGAGGAGCTCCCCATCCGTCGTTTTGGTCATCACCGTATGGGATCCTGACGAGAGTCGACGGCGCGGCCTTCTTGTCTTGTACAACAAGACGCCACCCATCATCGTCACTAGCCCACCGAGCAGCCACCACCCAATCATGCACCCTCCCAGGTCTTCAGGCTCACTGCACCTTTCGCATCAAGCGTGGTCGACACGCGCGAGGCCTTACAGTACACCAAGTCGAGATCAAAATCTTCTATCTTCGCACTGAGAGTTCACATTGAACAACAGGGCCAGGACGGTATTCAGAGGACCAGATCTATGAGTGTAATACTTTGGCTCTAAGCGATAGTTGAGTATCATACTCTGACGCCTTCCACAATACTGAGCGGGCACTTGGTCGGTACAATTCTGGCCAGTTTCAGCCCAGCTGCCGCAAACAACGCAGCAAACTCTTCTTTCGTACGCTCACGGCCTCCGATAATCAGCATTTGGATGTCGAGCAATTTCCCCCAGCTTGGGTCGTTCCCGGGGGACACGACGTTGTCGACGACCAGCACTTTCCCCTTCTCGTTCATCGCGGCCCGACAATTGGTGAGGATCTTGACGCACTCGTCATCATTCCAGTCATGCAGAATGTACTTCATGATGTAAGCGTCTCCTCCCTTCGGCACCATCTCAAAGAAGTTTCCTGCTTCAAGCCGGCATCGTTGCGCAACACCTCTTGCCGTAACGTGCTTGTCGTTCTCGGCACGTGCGATGACGGTACCCTGATCAAACAACACACCCTTCAGAGTAGGGTTCTTCTTCAAGATCGCGGCCAGAAGGCTGCCGTGCCCGCCGCCTACGTCCACTAGGGTCCGACCTTTGGGGAATTGATACGCAGCTGTAATCGCCGGGTTTTCAGCCTGAGAAAGGCTGGACATCGATTCACCGAATACCTCAAGATCCTCAGGATGACGCTCAAGATACTGGAAAATCGGCATCCCGTGTGCCTTCAGAAACGGCATTTCCCCAGTCTTGACTCCCGGAAGTAACTCCTTCCAGCTATCCCACATCCAGCTTTCGTTGATCATCAGCGCCCAGGCATGCATGGAATTGGAAACGCCGGTTTGAAGCGTGGCAGCAAGTGGTGTGAGTTTGAATCGTCGGCCTTTGGTTTCGGCAAAGATGCCGACGCTTGCGAGTGCACGAAGGAGGCGATAGAGGGCTACCGGCTGCACATCGGCAGCCGATGCCAAATCTTCGATGCTCCGGGAGCCGCCTTTTAGAAGATCTGCCAATCGGAGCTTTGCCGCAACATGAACCAGGCGCGACACCCAATACCCTATGGCGAGATTCCGCATGATTTCTGGTGGTGATAGCTTCTTTGCCATGAACAAAGTTCCTTCTATGTTCGCAACCGATTCCAGCCTCAAAGAACCTGGCGTAGACGCCGAGAGTCTTTGGGCTTCTGCAAGACCATGCTCAACCTTACTACTGCACAGCGCTCCGTGGTTTGGATGAGCAATACAGCCGATACATCGATGAGCTCGGATCAGCTCAGGTTGTTGCGAATCATGCGACAGGAAGAGCGAGGTGTCAAGACAGAAGATGCTGTGCTGATGTTGCTGATGTGCACAAGCTTAGGTTTGATCTGACAGACGATGTACGAGTGCACAACTATCGACCGGCACGTCTCGGCCAAGTGCGGAAGTTCGGCACCAAGATCGCACCGCCATGAAGCGGTCCTTAGCCCTGCCGTGTTAACGTCACGGTTTGTAAGCTCCCACGTCAAGGAGACACTTTGAAAGGAGAACTTTTGGCACCCACTTGGGCCCAATAGGCGTCATGCCGAGATAACCGAATATTCGATTAAAGGCATACAAACATTCTTGTTAACAATGACGTAGAAGCCGCAATGGATTCTGGTGACGCGTGGCCTTATCCTCCGTGGCTCAACCACGCAAGGAAGAGACCATGGCCCCTGTCGACCGCTCAGCCGATCCACGTTTTCCACCGACACTTTCTGCCCGCGACCTGACGACACGCTACACTCCGTCAGCGGACGTCCCGCCAATTTCAGAAAGCCGATCTGAATGGCCGCGGCGATCCGGTGATTGGGTTTGTACCGGCCCCTGACGGCTTCGCGCTCGTGGTCCGTCAGCGCAAAGAAATGCACCAGTTCAAAGTCGGTCAGGTCATACGAAAGAAACGTGCTGCCGAGAAACCGACGGTGCCGGCGGTTCATGGGTCCTCGCGCTCCGAGGGCAGACCGCCAACCCTATCCCAAACCGATGAGCTCCGACCACCGAATAATAAGCGCGCGTTGTCATACAGTTAGATCCCTCCGATGAAACTGCGACTTTTTCCGCCAATTGTACGGGGACCCCTCTTAGGCGGCCTTCCCCTCTGAGGCGTGGGCGCATTGGGCGATGGCGGCGAGCAGCATTTTCTTTTTGATCGGTTTCGTCAGATGCGCTGGTGCTCGCGTTCCCATTGGCGAATGGCCGCCGTGGCTTGGAGACCGTCCATGACTGGCACCTGCATATCCATGGCTACCAGATGTGCTGCTCCGCTAATTCGTCCGCTGTTCTTTCAAGCGATCTTCGTTCTGTTTACGCATGGTGATGTCGAATACGGCGCCGATCGTGCATGTGGGGATGTCTCGCCTCGATGCACCGGCGAAGGATGTCGAAGGCTCCCATCAGGTCGAACAAGTTGATACTCGATATGGCACTGCCTGGTTCCGAATGGGCCATGGGTCTTTCGGATGGCAGCACGGCCCCTTTCACTATCGGCCTGGTGGACGAGATTGATATAGCCTGCCTGGAGTCCATCTCAAACCAGGGGCAAGCGAGTTCCATCGCAGAATCCTCGGAGACCCCTCGCCGGTCGCGATGGAACCCGTACCTTGTTACGCTATCGTGGTCATGGACGCGCCGGCCACGGCCTATCTGATCCATGCGTAGATTCGCGGCATCCACCCGATGCTGTGGCGACGGTTTCTGGTCCGCTCCGACAGCACTTTGGCAGACCTGCACAGGGTTCTCCAGATCGGATTCGGATGGACAGACGTTCACCTTCACCGCTTTCGGATTCTGAAGAAGAGCTACACCATTCCGCGCATGAGGTTGATGGAAGGTCATGATGCTCGCCGGGTGACATTGACGGATCTGCGGTTTCGGATCAACGAACGTTTCCTCTATGAGTACGACTTTGACAATCTCTGGCAGCACGAGATACGGATCGAGCGACACGACGGAGTTGAGACCGGACACACGTATCCGGTGTGTGCTGGAGGAAAGTGGGGCGGACCACCGGAAGACTGCGGGGGACCAACCGCATTTCTGGAGCGACGATTTGAGGCGCCCTTTCGCGTGCAAGAAATCTTGGACGAGATGGCAGCGGACCTCACCGCCCGCGATCGGGACGCCGTTGAAGATTGGATCAACGAACTGCTCCCGTGGCGGGAATGGCTCCGGTTGGATCGCTTTGATCGACAAGCCGTGAACCGACGACTGGCACAGTATGCGGCTGGCGACACACGATGGATGGACGACGAGTGAACGACCGCGACTGGCGGCACTCCCCGAGGAGCCTGCGGTGGGGTTTGTTTGCCTCTGCTTTGAGATGGACTCCTATTGAAGCAGATTCTGCCGAGCCGATTCGACGATCTCCAGGATGAGTGCGTGTTTGAGTCGGCGTTCCGTCGTGATGGCAAAGAACTGTTGTTTGACCCTATCCAATCGCCCCACCACCTCAACCTGATATTGATGACGGATGTTCTTCTCTAGGACCGTCGAGCCGGGAAAGATGCCGTAGCCTTCGTGACCAAACGCCTTCAAGGTGGCGCTATCTTCAAACTCCCCGATGATATTGGGATGGAGATTCTTCTTGACGAACCACGTTTCCAGCCCACGCCGCAGCATGGCGTTCGAAGTCGGCAGCAAGAACGGAGCGCCCTCCAACGATCGTGGGAAGTTTCGGCGATACCGCGCCGCCAATTTCGCCGTGGCGAAGAAGGTCACGCCCGATTCTCCCATTGCATGGTTATGGGCCTGTATCTTGATGCTAGGAGGCGCCGGGGTGTCAGCGATGACAAGGTCCAGTTTGTGAATCGCCAGATCGGCCAACAGGTGGTCCAAGGTGCTTTCCCAACATACGACACGGATGGCATGGGAGAGCTTGAACGCGGATTTCAGCAACTGTGAGGCAAATAGCTTCGGCACGGAATCGGCGATGCCCACGACCAATCGCATAGGCTTCCCAGTGCCACGCCCCTTCACCGTATTCATCAGGTCCTGTCCCAGCGAGAAAATGTCCTCCGCATAGTTGAAAACGACACGGCCCATCTCCGTCAATACCAGATATCTTCCTGAACGCTGAAACAGCTTCTCTCCCAGCGCGTCTTCCAGCACCCGGAGCTGCGCGCTGATTGTCGGCTGAGACAAGCGCAACTCCTCGCAGGCCTTGGCCACGGTGCCGTGTTTGGCAACCGCCCAGAAATACAAGAGATGGTGATAGTTCAACCATTCCATGGCGTGGATAATACATTGGAATAACCAATGCTTCAAGCTTGCTTTATCTATTTATCAATAGACCGACCGGCTTTTATCGTAACCTCAAGAAAAGAATCACAAACCGATGTGGAGATCCCATCATGGTCTCGACAGACACTGCAGCAATGATGGAGTTGGTGCCCGAGGTTGTCTTCTTGCCATGCCCGCGTGGGCCGAGGGCGACGATCGGACCGGTGTTCTATCCCTGCAAGGTCCGCAGTTTGGAGCCCTGCCGGAAGGACCATCCCCTGGAGTGGAGCCGATACCCACGTCGCGTGGCGGCCTGTTCAGCAATCCCTGGATCTGGCGTGGCGTGGGGATGATGACCGCCCTGCAACTTCTGTTGACGTACACCCCGGCAATGAATCGGCTGTTTCACACGGCGCCGATCGATGGGCCCGGCTGGGGACTGATCTTGGCGGCGGCCGTGACCGTATAGGACCTTGAGGAAGTGGAAACCTGGTTGCGGTGCCAATGGAAACGCCGCACGCGGCCGGCCGCATCGACAAGGATGAGCGCGTACGGTGATTGAAGTGCTGCGGGAGGCGTGAAAAAAGGAGTACGGATATGGATCCATTTCACCAGTGAACCACTCTTGACGCGCGATCAGCGGGCTAAATTGACTCGGCCGCTGGTTCTTCTTATGATGACAGCCTAGACGTTGGCAGAGTCTCGAACTGACCCATCATGAGCAACGAAGGCGGTTCCGTGGGAAGTTACGCGCTCGACCTCGGGAAGAAGGTCCGTTCCCTCGTTCAACCTGAATCCGGTTCGGAAGAAACCTCCATCGACGAACTTGCCGCCTCGACTCAACTCCAATCCTGGGAGAAGGCTCAGCTTCCGAAGGGGTGGAGATTTTCCTCTCGTTTGCCGGTTGCCCTGGTTCTACTCTTCTGGCTCATCATCATGTTCGTCCCCTGGAGTCAGACGGTAACCGTGACCGGCCAGATGTCCGCCTACACTCCCAACGAACGACCTCAGGACATCGAGGCTCAGATTACCGGCCGCATCAAGAAGTGGCACGCGTTAGAAGGTGCCCAGGTTAAGGAAGGCGATCTCATTCTCGAATTGGAAGATACAGATCCCAACTTCATGTCGCCTGACTTACTTGCGTTTCTCGATCAACGGAAAACGGCACTCGAGAAGACCAGAAGTGCGGCATTAGCCAGAGTCGAACAGCTCGACAAGCGCATCTCAGAAATGCGGAATCTGGTCAAGGCCGCCGTCCCATCGGCGGAGGCCCGGGTGGTTGAGGCTGGAAACAAGGTGCGCCAAGCATACCAGCAGGTTGAGACCGCCAAGATCGCCGCTATCACAGCAGCTCTAAGCCTCGAGCGACACAAACAACTCCTCAAGAGGGGTTTGGTTTCTCAGCGAGAGCTGGAGCTGGCGATTCAATCAGATACTGCAAGTCAGGCCGATCTCGAGGGGATGCAGGAAAATCTCCACGCAGCCGAACAGGCCATGAAGTCATTAGGGTTCGGACGCGACCAAGTGAACGCAGAGATGTTACAGCGTTTGCTTGATGCGGAAGCAGCTCGTGATGCAGCGGTGGCCGAAGCCGCCAAAGTCGCGGACCAGCTCGCCGATGTCTCGCTGCGACGGTCAAACGCCGGACAACGACGGCTGGCCAGCAGAATTTTGGCGCCGATGGACGGGACCGTCGTCAAGATGGCCAAGGTTGGGGTGAGCGAAACAGTGCGGCAGGGCGACACGTTGGTGCGCCTTTCCCCCACTAGTACGGACAAGGCGATTGAGATGACGGCAGACGGACTGGACGCTCCACTGCTGAATGTCGGCCGGAAAGTAAAAATTCTCTTTTATGGCATCCCGGCTATTCCTTTGCCAGCGTGGCCTGAATTGATGGCCGGGACCTATTCCGGCGTGATCAAGGTGATCGACCAAGTCGATGACGGAAAAGGAAACTACCGATTCTGGGTCGTTCCCGACCTCGAGGATCGTGTCTGGCCTGAGCAATCGCACGTCCGCCAGGGCACGAAAGCGATGGGATGGGTGATCCTCAACCGAGTGCCACTCTGGTACGAACTGTGGCGTCGATTCAACCTGTTCCCGCCTGACTACGAGGAGCGATCACACAGGATGATCGATACGCTTCTGCCTAAGGCTGGACGGGGCTCAAAGTAATCGTCTACTTCCCACCGGTGCGACTCCCTCACCAGACCTTCTGGACAATCGGTACTGAACCGAGAGTCGCATTTCAGGCGGGCAACGCCCGTACGGCGCTGTCCGAATCACCAAGAACAATGCGGCGATCGACATAGGGTGTTAAGTGAGGGTCGTTCGAGACGAACAGGACGGTCCAAGATTCCTCTTTCGAGCAGATTCGCCGAAGGATGGGATCCCGCAAGGTCGGCTGCATGTCGTGAATCATGCCGTCGAAGATGAGGAGTTGAGGCCGCCCCACAATGGCACGGGCGAGCAAAATGCGCAAGATATGAGTCGGAGCAGGGGCCTCCCCAAGCGCACTGATGTTGGAGTTGATCCCCTGCGGAAGGGTCGCGATCTCTCCCTGGAGCTGGGTCAACCAAAGCGCCCATCGGACATCGTCGTAGGAGACGGAGGAGCGTCGCCACACGATATTATCTGCGATCGTCCCATCCATCAGTGACAGCTGTGAATCGATCATGAAGCCGCGGTGCTGATTGATACAGTTCAGATCAAGATGGCGAAGATCAACATCGTTGTAGGAAACGCTGCCGCTGCTCGGTGATTCGAGACCGGCCAACACTCTGGCCAACGACATTCTCGCCGACGTCGTCCTTGCATAGATTGCCACTTTCTCACCGGAAGCGACCGCCAGGTCAACATCGGCAAATACGGGCGCACCGTCACGAATCACACCCAATCTATTACACGTCACCTGGATGCCATGAGCCTTGGGATCAGGGAGGGGCACCGACGACGTTGGAGGAAGATGGCGCTGATCTCTCGGTAGCGAGGAGAAGGCCTCGAGTTCCTCCAGAGACGTGAAGAAGAAATACACCTGCCCAATGCTCTTGATAACAGCATCAAAGTTGATGAGCAGGCTGCCGACCACGACCTCAATCGCGACCAGTTGGCCGAGGGTCAATTGATCGATGGACAGCAGCCAGCCGGCCAGAGCCAGGGCGCCGCTGTGCGCAAGGGCTTGTCCTCCCACAGAGGCGATAAATTGACGCAGCAAGACGGCGAAACGCGCTCGACGACACTCAATATACTTTGCTGTCAACTGGTCGGTTTTCTGAATGAGCAATTCTCGGCTATCCGTCGCCTTGATGTGCAGAAGATTATGTGAAATTTCCTGTATCCAGTGCAGCACATCGTATTTGGCATGAGACATGGCGATGGTTGTCCGCAGCCCTCCGCGAGACAGGACGAAGAAGATGAGCGCGAAACCGAGGAGCAGAACCAGGTTAAAGAGGATGAAGTACGGATGGTAGAAGATCAAAATCGTCATCCCGATGAAGCCGCCGACAATCACATGGACCAGATCCACAAGGAGGACCGACAAGGCACGCTGCATGAACGATGTTTCCATGAAGTAATTCGAAACCTGCGGCCTGAACCCATGCAACCGAATATGGGGAAGTTTCTGAGCCATGGCAAATGCCGTCCTGACGAACAGTCGACGCTGGAGCACCTCGACCGCATAGTATTGCAACGCTTTGAACAGCCCGACAAACGCCAGCACGACGACCATAATGATGGCCAACGTGGCAATCATGACTGGTTGGATCGCAAAGGAGAACGTGTTGACCAATTCTTGGACGGTCAAGGGGATGATGAGCGAGAAAAGTCCGATCACGAGCGAATACGAGACCACAAGAACCAGAATTCTGCGCTCCGTTTGAAAGAAGCGTCCAACATGCCTTGCGACTTGGAAGAGATTCGGCTGATTGGGTCCCGAAGACTGTGCCATACGATCTGATCCTCCCGATCACTCGGTCATGAGGTTGGGTGATCCAGCCTGTCGTTCAACCACCTTACAGCTCACTACCGACGATCCCCGCGACATACGCCAGGTCAGCCCGCTCATGTCCTCAACCAACTTAACGGTACATTACCGGCAGAGCCTGGATCGGGCTCCTGCCCCAGGCTCCAATAGCCCACTGGTATAGTGCTAAGGACTTGTGGTACTCGACTTTAGCCCGAACGACCTGATTCTCTGCATCTATCGTGGTGCGTTCGCGAAGGTTGACGAACAGGACACTGCTCGAACCGACATTGAAGCGGAAATGTTCTCCCTCCTCAACGATCTCGGCCAGTCGCCGAGCCTGTGAGGCTTCTTCCATCCGCTCGCGAGCTCGCTCGATCGCAGACAGTGCGTTATCGACGTCGACGACGACTTGGTTTTCCCGGTACTGTTGCGCCATCACAAGTCGCTCGGCCTGACCCTGCGCCTGAAGCACTTCGCCGCGGCTTCGGCGTTGCAGAAGCGGGAATTTCAATTCAACACCAAATCGATACCCCAACCCGAGAACAAATTTCTCCGGCGCGCGCGCCGGAGCCGCTTCGAGATCAAGACTTGGGAGAAGGTTATTCTTCGCCAACGCGAGGTCGATGTTATTGATCTTGGCCTCTACTTCAAGCTCCTTGACCTCCGGGCGTTCTGACATTGCCCTTAGCTTATGAGTCAGGACATCCTCCGCCGTCGGCATCCGCCTCTCCACCGGGAAGTCCGGGACGCGATCGATCGGCGGAATTGTCGGAGAGCCATTGTCCCATAGAAACATGGAAAGCTTGAACTGTTCTTCCTCGAGCCGTCGCCGTGCCGTGATGGCGACTTCGCGTCGGCGGTGGACCTCTTGGCCGGCTTCCGTCACGTCGATTGCGGCGACCGCCCCGGCGTTCGCGCGTTCTTCCACCTGCTTATAGCGGTCCTGCGCCACAGCCAGTGCTCGTTTCTGAACATCGAGCAGCTTCGCCGCTGCCACCCACTCCCAGAATTGATACGCAGCGGCCAAGAACAGATCTTGTCTAGTTTGGGCGATTTTGATTTCCGCACGAGGGGCCGCCAACTCTGATCGCTGTAGGTCGGCACGCTCCGGGTTGATCATCAATCCCCTGAGCAACGGCAAGAAGCCGCCCAGGACAACCTGCTGACTCCCATCGCCGAATGACAGGTCGGGAATTCTTGCGGCGCCAAGAGCCTGACGGAACCCTGCACTGCCTCGAAAACCTGACGGATGAAGCACTTCGACCAGCGTGTCGTTGTACCCTACCGTCTGTGTCCCCTTGCCCGGATCGCTGCTTGGAATGAACCGTTCAAGCTCCGTGTCATTCACAAGAGTCGGCTCAAACGCGCCAAGTGCCTTCAGCATCTTGCCGCGGGCGATGGTTTTTTCAGCTCCCGCCCCTCTGAGAAGCGGATGTGTCCGATCAATTTTCGAATGGAGTTCGTCAAGACTGAACGGAATAGGCGGGAGCGATGTGGACCCCGGCACTTCCCTGGCCTGATCAGGGTAGCCGACCACTGGCACCAGCAGTAGCCAGCCGAAAACGAACGCCAGCACTTTCATAGGGGGACTCCTTTCTGTTTACACACGTGCGGTTTGATTAGAGTTTCGAGAAGCCGTGTCCCGTAACGGTCCGATCCGGCGGGCTGGGATCGAAGAGCGTAGATGCCGACGCTGAGGGTGATGACTAGAACATTGTTCGTCATCCCGCCCCTATTTCTCATGCAAGTTTGTTGAATGCGTCCAATGCGGCGACCTTGTAGCATTCAGCCAAGGTCGGGTAGTTGAAGGCCGTGGACAGAAAATACTCAAGTCCGCCCCCCAACCCCAACACAGCTTGGCCTATATGGATCAGCTCGGTCGCACCAGTGCCGACTGCGTGAACTCCCAAGAGACGATGGTTCTCTCGGTGAAACAGCATCTTGAGGAATCCGCTATCATCGCCCATAATGTGACCACGCGCAATCTCGCGATAGCGGGTAACCCCGCTCTCATAGGGAACCTTCCGCGCCGTCAACACGTGCTCTGGCTCTCCAACGGCTGACATTTCGGGAATCGCGTAGATACCGATGGGGAAATGGGGTGCCATCGGGTCTGTGTCGATGTCGAAAGCCGTACAGGCAGCCAGACGCCCCTGCTCAGCCGAGGTGGTTGCCAAGCTTGGGAACCCGATCACATCCCCGGCGGCGAAAATATGGGAGACGTTCGTTCGATATGCTCGATCAACCGTCAACCGTCCACGACCATCCGCCTTCAGCCCCGCTGCGGGCAGGTTCAATCGATCGGTCGCCCCCTGCCGTCCGGCGCTAAATAGCGTCAAGTCAGACACAAGCCGTTTCCCTGATTCCAGGAAGATCACGACACGTTGAGACGGGTTCTCGACGACCTCGAGCCGCTCCACCGCTTCTCCGAGTCGAAATGTGGCCCCCATATTCCGCATTTGATGGAGCAACTCGTCGACTAGCTCTTCGTCCAGAAACTCCAACGGTCGCGACCGTTTGTCGACGACGGTCACGTCAATACCGAGCGCAGCGAACATCGAGGCATATTCGATCCCGATGACACCGGCTCCCACCATAGCAAACCGTCGTGGCAGCGACGTGATTTGTAGCAGCTCATCGCTCGTGACGACCAGATCCGACTCCGCGAACAAACCGGGCGCCGGCAGCGAACCGACAGCAATGAGAATATTGTCTGATGTCACGACCTTTGATCGGCCATCCTTAACCACCACAACCGTATGCTCGTTCCTGAAAGCTTGTTTCGCCTGTCAGGAGTGCGACATCGCTACGTAGCAGTTGCTCACGGATAATCTCGGCTTGCCCCTGTTCCACCTCAGCGACTCGGGCCAAGAGCGCTTGCGCACTGAGGCGATGGTTTGATCCCGGAGATACGAACTCGTCATTGAGCCGGGCTCTTCCAGCGACCATGAGCACCGCTTCCCGGCTGGACCGCTCCCAGTGCAAAGCAAATCGCAGTCGAAATTCGGCGGATCTTTCATGAAGGGACCTCTCGGTTTGACCAAGAGTCGACTCAATTATTCCTTACCTGGATACTTCGCCAATCAGGAGTCATAGGTTTAGATTAAACCGACTTTCCCTGTCGCAAGATCATACACCGCAGATTCAACCCTTAACTCGCCGGCCTTGGTCGCCTCCCTAATCACGGTGGAGGAGGCACGCAGCAACTCCGCCTGGATCCGTGCATTGGCTTGAATAGCTTTATCGATATTGCCGCCGGATTTTTCTATTGCCGGATGGATGCGTTGATACAACACGCTGATTTGCCCGGGGACGTTCTCCGTCGTCATCGCGGCCTTCACTGCCCCACAATTACTATGGCCGATCACAAGCAGAGCCTTGACCCCAAGGACAGCGACGCCAAATTCCAGGCTGGCAACAATCTCCGGTGTCACCACATTGCCGGCCACTCTCGTGACGAAGATGTGGCCGATCGTCTGATCAAAGACTAGCTCCACAGGTATGCGAGAATCGGCACAGGTGAGGACCGCCGCAAACGGCGCTTGTTTATTGACCGTCCGTTCTTTCATGATAGTGAGATCGTGCGTGATCGATGTCAGCTGATTGGCGGCGAAGCGTTGGTTGCCCGTGAGCATTTCTTGTAGTGCTTCATCGGGACTCAGACCGATTTGGGCATGAAGCTTTTGAGGGGAGCCGAGGTCGATTCCTGCTTGCGCTGCCGCTCCAAGGACCGCTCCAGACAAGACCGTTTGAAGCAATTGCCTCCTACCGATATCTGTGTTTTTCATCGTGAGTCTCTCCTCAAAATTAGTGTGGTCGAGTCCCAGACAGATCGATACTGCCGCGGTCACCATGGGCGATAATCGGTCTCTCCAGCGTCCAGGTTGAGCTTCGGTTCTTTCTGCGCTGCCCGTAGTCTCAGCTGAGACGCTGGCGTACTCGCGAAAGGCCAACTGAACATCAGTGCGACACCGTCCGGGGCAATGAAGCTTCGGGAAGGCACAGGATGGCGCGGTTCGCTGCCCGGCAGGTGGTGTATATCGGTATGGACCAGGCTGAACCGACTCCAGGACGGCTGTTCCCCGCGTTGCGACAAGCCCTCGGGCCTCAGGACCGGTCCGACAAATTCATCGCCTCCCGCAAGTATGAGCGAACGTCCCTCTCTATCCGTTGAAGCGGATACATGCCTATTCGCCCATGCGACATCCGAGGTTGCATAGCCGACCACAACGAAACTTAGAATGGCGATAACCTTGTTCATGATCGCGCCTCCTCTCGTGTCATACGGCATGAAACAGCTATCTCGTTCTGCCTCTTCCCAATAGGCTCCAAAGATCCCTGTCGTATACGAAACCGCGGCGGCAGACCCGCTCACATTTAGGTAAGCCGCCGCCGCCATTCACCGGCGCTCTCCCTTGAGAATCTCCCGTTCTGCCTGTTGCCAGTCTTCCAGTTCGTGCCCAAGCACTCCGCCTCGTTCCAGATAGAGCTCGTAGGCACGCATCGCGATCTTTCTTGATACCGGTAGATCAACGCTGTCTGGTGCTACTCCATTCATCTTCTTCCTACGATCCTTCCGCATCTCCCTGTTCATGGCCTCCTCCTTTGATGAAGGCAATCGCCACGAGACGCTGCCCAGCCACCCCTACTGTTCAAAACCTGGAGGAGGGACAGCTTCTGTCCCTCCTCCTCTCCTTCGCTAATTACCGAGTCGTCCTGCGTATGGATGCACATATTCGACGGTGATCTTTCCGCCTTGCTCCACCACTGGGCTATTTCCTCCGGTCGTCTTGAGCGGGATGAGGAGATAAGCATTTCCGTTCGAATCAATCACTTCCAAATGTGATACCTCCTCGTCCAGATCCTTCACGTTCAGCTTCTCCTGTGTACTAATCTTGGGTTTGAGTTCCATACCCACGCCACTCACGGCCGGCTTATCGCCCGCCAATACTGTCGATGCCATGAAGATGGCCGTCCCAGCGATGACTGTGAGAAACCCTGTTTTGACCGTGCTCGGTATTTTCATGACGCCCTCCTTATGGTTATGTAAGCGATACGTTGTCATACTCATCACGTACCAAATCAATCGACTCCTAGACAAATAGATAATGTATTGGTTAACCATCTAAAAATTAGATGTGGCGTTTTCACGAAGATAGCGTTGGTGCCTAGGAGCCTGTCCGACATTGAAGTGAGTGAGCCCTGTTCATGCTGACTGAGTCCGCTCTCATTCTGCTGTGCCTTGATTGGCACGGCCCCTCCTACGCTCTCCTGCCGGCATCACGTCGCCTTTCGGGAGCCGCTCAGTGCCTGCAGTCCCTCGCTAGGGTATCGGCGTCGATGTCGTAGGGCGGTCCAGAGCTTGAGCATATTGTGCGTGGTACAGATCAGTGCCCATTCTCCGCGCACCTGCCGCATTCCGCGCAGCAAGAATTGTCGATAGCCGCGGCCCTGCTTAATCTGGCCGAAGACCGGTTCGACAATCGCTTTGCGCCGGGCATAGAGTCGGCGCCCGTGTGTTGTACGGAGGGTGCGGCGCATCCGGTCAGCCACCGACAGACCCGCTGGCGGTCGGCCTCGGGGCGCGGCAGGTCTCGCCTGGCGATGGAGCTGGCGATCCGGCGGAATGAGGGGGCGACAGCCCAACGCCGTGAGGGCCGTGACATTTGCCTCGCTGAAATAGCCCGCGTCCATACTCACGGTCCGCGGGACCTGCCCGGTCTGGGCCAGCACCTGGGTCAGCATCGGCTGCCCTTGTTGTTTGTCATTGGCTTCATCAGTGACGTCAGCCGCGACAATGATCTGCGCCCGTGCATCAACGGCCGCTTGGCAATTGTACCCTTGGACGACACTTCCCGTCGCCCCGGCATCCGGCATGATCCGGCTCTCCGGGTCGGTGAAGTTCCGCTGGGCCTTCGAGTGAGGGACCGAACTGGGGAGCTGCGGCGGCCGTCCTCGGCGTGGCCGGTCGCCCCCACCGGTGTCGTGGGCGGCCCGTTTGAGTGCCGCGTCTGCTTGCGCCTCCTGCTCCAGCACGGCCTTGGCCGCCCGAATGATCGTGAGCCGCTGTTCCCGGCGCGCCACCTCAGCCGGCAACTCATCACCGCGCCGGTCGAGCCCATAGGCCGCATCGTCCTGCGCATCCACCGCCTCGGCCTTCTGGAGCACCGCCTCGACTTCCCTCTTCAACCGCGCGTCCTCAGTGACCATCCGGCCGTAGCTCATGGCCTTATGCTTCGACGCGTTCGCCTTCACTTTGGTGCCATCCAGCACGACATGCCCCAGCTTCACCAAGCCTGCTCGCTGACACAGCCGAAGGACCTGCACCAATAGCTCGGTCAGCGCCGCCAGATGCTGCTTCCGGAAGTCGCTGAGTGTCCGGAAATCCGGCCGCTGGTTTGCGGCCAGCACGCGAAAGGCCACATTCTCCTCCAGCTCACGGGCAATCTGGCGCGAAGCTGGAATGCCCACCGCATACGCATAGAGCAGAATCGTGACCAGCAGCCGAGGATCATAGGGCGCATTCCCGCGTGTGACCCCGCCATAGGTCTTGACGATCGGCGTCAGGTCCAGTGCGGTGACCACATCCGAGACGAAGTAGGCCAGATGGTCTTCTGGCAGCCACTCTCCCAGGGACGGGGGCAACAGCAATAATTGGTCAGGCTCATAGGGGC
>JAOUMR010000009.1 GCA_029881435.1 Nitrospira sp. | reverse complement strand
GATCAGTACGAGCCGTCTACCAGCGATCGCGCTTTCCACCCCGATCCCCGCCGCCCCCGCCACCGAATCCACCACCACCGCCGCCAGAACGCTCCATTGGTTTCGCTTCGTTGACCGTGAGCGTGCGGCCACCCAGCTCCGTGCCATGAAGCGCCGTGATCGCCGCGGCCGCTTCAGCATCCGAGGACATCTCCACGAAACCAAACCCACGCGACTGTCCCGTGAACTTATCCGAGATGATCTTTGCCGAGGCCACCGTGCCATGCGCCCCGAATGTATCAGTCAATTGCTGCTCGGTCACCGAATACGGCAACCCACCGACGTAAAGCTTTGAACCCATCTTGGGGTCCTCCTGTGATGATGACATTGTCCATGACGCGAGAGGGTGTCGCAAAAGGAAGGCACGTCCCAAGGCTGGTACGGTGTAACGGGGCTGAGGGCTAGACTTCCAATCACAGTCTCGGCAGGCACAACATCGGTAATAGGCCATCTTGCGCTCGTTTCATGCGAGGCCTGAAGCGATGAAACAGTCCCAGTCTATCAAAATGCCACAACAATAGAAAGTGTTCCTTACCCCTTGGGGAATCACTGGCGGTCCGATTGATAAGGGCGAACAAGCGATCAAGAATCTCTAGGTAAGGCCTCCGGTCAGGCCTTACCACATGAATGGCTCGCTCCATCCAGGGTGGGCCCTTTTTATTTGTTCCATGAGGGAGTCAGGCAAACTTCTGGTTAAGAAGAACGAGCTGCGTAATATCGGCGTAGTAGGCCTGCAGCTTCACTGGATCAGGCTCATAACCAGTCGGGTGGCCACAGCCGTTCCGTAGGTCAAGTGCTCCTTTGAGATGCTTGTACTAGGTGTCGTCCAGATACGTAAGGAATCGGCAGAGTAAAATCAGGTGGGCGTCGGCAGCTTCCTGAACGTCCGGGTCAGTCGAGAGGTTGTAGTCCTTTGTGAACGTCTTGAACATCAGACCTTTGTCGGCCTTCATCCTCGCGAATTCAGTGTTCAGCGTCACGATGCCGAGCGACGTGAGCTTCTTGTGGACTACGTAAGCAACGGCGCACCAAGCGAGCACAACTGAAGCACGGATGCATTTCGTCTCCGCGCATCGGATAGATTCATTCAAATACTTGAGGGCACCTCTAAAAACTCACCTCGTGTTCAGTGAACGCGCAAAAATCAGCTGAGCGGTGAGAGGCGATGTGGTAGAAGACCGCATGAACACCATTCCAAAACAACAGCCCGGATTGTTCGACTACGCCAACCGCATGAAGAAGCTGGACCGCGGCCCTGACCCACTGGCGAGGCTTAACGCTCGGATCGACTGGACGATATTTCAGGAGGATCTGGAACGCGCCGTTGCGAAGGAGGTCAGGGGGCCTGGCGGCCGCCCCCGCCATGATGTGGTGATGATGTTTAAAGTGCTCGTGCTGCAGCGATACGACAATCTCTCGGATGAGCAGACGGAGTACCAGATCAACGACCGGCTCTCGTTCCAGAAGTTTCTGGGATTGACGTTGTCCGATTCCGTTCCAGACCAGAAAACGATCTGGCTGTTTCGAGAAGTGTTGATCCGGAGAGGACAGGTCAAACCGCTCTTCAGGCGATTTGAAAAACATCTGAATGACGCCGGATTGATGGGATGCGAGGGCAAGATAATTGAGGCCTCGTTTGTGGATGTCCCGCGGCAGAGAAACAGCCGTGAGGAGAACGAGGAGATCAAACAGGGCACGGTGCCTGAGTTGTTTCAGCAGAACGAGAACCGGAGGGAACAGAAAGATGTGGCGGCCCGATGGGCGAAGAAGGGCGAGGACGTGCATGACGGGTACAAGAATCATGTGAAGGCAGATCGGACCACCAAGTTGATCGAGGACTACGAAGTCACTGACGCCAGAGTCCACGACAGTCAGGTGGTTGACGATCTGGTGGAAACAGGCGACGGGATTGTGCATGCGGACAGCGCGTATACGGGTGAAGCCATCGAGACGATCCTTGAGAAGCACGGGGTTACGGGCGAGATGTGCGAGAAGGGGTATCGGAATCATCCGTTGACGACGGCACAGAAGAAGCGGAATCGCAAAAAGAGCAAAATCAGGGTTCGTGTGGAGCCTATGTTCGGGTTCATGACGAATACGCTGAAACAGGGGTTGAACATGCGATGGATCGGGATGTCGCGGATCACTGCCGGGATCGGGCTGTTGAATCTGGTGTACAACCTGGCCCGATACGAGCAGATCCTGAGGTTACGGCTGGCGTAATGGGCTCGGGGGATGAAACGACCTCGGCAAGAAGAAACAATGAAACGCAAAAGGCGAACACAAGTGGGGAGCAGAGACAATCAGGGTGTCAGAAAACAAAAACACTGGCTGGCAAGAGCCCTCGTTTTCGAGAAATGACTTTCCTGGCTTCACTTAGCGGTTATTAGAGGTGCCCTTAATTATGTCGCGTTGGCACACATGCGAGCATATGCCGACGAGTTAGTGCAGTACACGATCGATTTGAGTAATAAGCCCAGTAGCGGAGGGTTTGATGTAAGTCTGTTTGGGTATTTAATCCCAGCGAAGAGCCTACTGTTGTGAACCTGGAGCGCGACAACGCCCATGATGGTGGGGAGAGCACAGCACACTGCCACGCTTTTACTTGACGGCACGGTACTGGTGGCGGGAGGGTACGGTAAGGATGGAACTCTGGCCAGTGCGGAGCTGTTTACCTATCAAGCCATTTGAAAATCTTACTCAGAGGAGATTCGTTGCGTCTGTCGTATTCGGGTCATCGAATTGGGGTCAGGGATTGGGGACAGACATGCACATTGACTTATTACAACTCTACCCGCTGCACTCTCCCCATGGCCCGCAAGCCACGTCTCGATGTCCCTGGCGGGTTCTATCATGTCCTCGCCCGCGGGAATCGCCGCACCACGATCTTCCACGACAAGAATGAATCGGAGTCAGAGAGCAATTTCTGAACGACACCTATTCGCTGACTTTTGCCACATCCTGTTAACGAGTTGTTCGGTCGCTCACTCCGAATTCAAATTCTTCAGGATTTTCTTCGCTAATGGCTCTTTGATCTCGGAATGCCGCGGGACCGCTTCCGCAACTCCGGTTCTTGGGTTGATCCAAAGGGAGTGGGAAGCACCTTCCCGTTTCAAATAGCACCCAGCGATCCGCAGTTTGCGCTCCAAGTCTCGCCGTTTCACCCGATCAGTACCTTGTCCTGGATGGCGTCTTCAGGCAGCCCACGAAGGATGTCCGCCTTGCGGTCTTCGAGAATCAATTCGATGGCCTGCCTCAGACTATCCTTGGCTTCCTCAATCGTTTCCCCTTGCCCGTTGGCGCCGGGAATCTCTGGACAAATGGCCCAGTAGCCCCCCTCGGGTGCCGGTTCAATAATTGCTGTGAGCTCAGCTTTCATTGACTCTCCTTTCTCCCATTAATCGAACTATGGATTATCTGGCTCTGCACAAAACCCGGAGGGCGTCCCAAGGCAGTATAAGTCCCCCTCGGCTTCCTCGCAATAGGACTGCGTAACCGAGCCTATGAGATGTGACATTCCCTTGGTTTTATCATGGACGAATTGGGGTCAGGCATGCGTATGGACTTATTACAACTCAGCCAGCAAGCGCCCCCCAATGGCCCCCAAGCCACGCCTCGATGTTCCCTGCGGGTTCTACCACGTCCTCGTTCGCGGGAATCGCCTCGCCACGATCTTCCATGACGACGCGAATTACCACGCCTATCTAGCAGGATACTGAAAAAGTCCGCCAGCGTCGTTCTCGCGTCGCTCAGAGGCTCACCGTACGGCAGAGAGTACGCTTCGCCTCTTTACTCGCTGTGGCCTTGCTGGACAGACTTTTTGAGCATCCTGTGCATGTTCCTGAACCAGGCCATGATGTTCCACAGTTGCGTATGCGAACCTTGTCCAAATAGTTTTTCCGTAGCCTGCTGGAGCGCATCGAGCGCTATCGCCACCCCGATGGCGTGACGCTGCATGCCTTGGCCTTTGAGCACCTCGAACAGCTGTCGCTTGGGCTTTTGGTCGTAGCGATGGACGAACGCGAAACATTTTGAAGTGTCGTCGGCCAGGCTCTTGCCGGCGATCACTTCGAAATGACCGTCGGTGCAGGATTTTCCCCGCCGGCCACGCACATAGCCGCCATCGAGCTGCCCCCAATTTGTCCTGCGCTCCTCAGCCAACCCCTTCTTCTCGCACGCCCGGGGCCTTGCGGCTTAAGGTCGTGCCATGAGGGTCGGACCCCGTCACTCTCCCTTCGCCCGCTGCTCCACTTCGGAACAGCGAACTTGTCGCAATATGCCACCTTCGATACGTTCAGCTTGAGGATTTTCACCTCAGAATTCCTCCAGTCTGACGCTCTTGCTTCTCTCAACTGTTTGAATTCTCGTCGGGTCTGAATTGGCATGATGTTCGCTGTGTGTCCTGCATCGCCTGGCACTACCGTGTTCGCTACAGGAGCGTCAATCATTATCTCACCGCCCTCAATATGGATGGAGCTAAAAGAAGAGCAAGAGGCTTCAACAAGAGAACAAGATGATGCTGTGGGCATTGCCCTGGGTGTCGGCCGGAGGATTCCGCACGGTGGGCCAGATCCACAGTGTCCGTGGTCGACGACGAGGCCCTGGATCGGGTTCATGCGTTTCGACCGTCGTGAGGAGGCAGAGCGGTCTTCGATGCCATCACCCATAATGAAGGAGCACATGATGAATCAGGAACAGTTCGGACAGTTCTGGACCCAACTCAAAGCGCCCCTCAAGGCGCGGTGGGAGAAGATTAGCGATGAGGATCTTCTCGAGATCGAGGGCAATCTCACCACGTTTGGCAGCGTGGTGCAGAAACGGTATGGCGCGGCGCAGAAGGATGAGGTCATCACCTGGGTCAACCGCCGATATGCTCACTGGACCGGCAACTATGTGGGTGCGGGATACAAGGATGCCGATCCAAAGGCCTCTTGAATGCGACATGCCGTCTTCGTGAGCTGAGTAAAGGAGTCGGCGATGCCTGTGCCGGGTGAGTCAAGGAAAAGGAAGGGGTGGTTATGCGAAAAATTGTGATTAACAAGAGCTACGAAAGGTTTTGCGTGAGTCATAAGGCATTGCTGCGTCTGCAGGAACTCGGGCAACGGGAGGCGCTTCAGGAAACAGATCGTGGCGCCTACTGGCCTCAAGCCGCCACACCACGAGAACCGAGTTTGAATCAATATGGTGCGCTGATTCCGCGCGACGACGAGAAGCTTGTGCGCGTGGTGGAGGAACTCGGTGAGGAGGCAAACGGTCACTGCGCGGAGCTGAGGATTGTAGAAATTCCGGATGACGTCGCATGGGAGATCGAGAAAACTGACGGGGTGGAGCATGTGAGCGTGGTCCATCGCACATGGGGTTGAGGTATCGAGGAACGGAGGCCCAGAAAGCGGGGACATTCTACTTTATTATCCATTGAGTGTTCAGGGGTTTCGGCGGCGCGCGATGTGGATGGTCTGGCGGCGGGCTTCCACTCCACGTTGCCATGCCCACGTCGTACCAGGAGTCGAGCCTCACCTCGTTACAGGATGACTTCGCAGGGATGCAGAAAGACCTTGAGCGGGATTTCAAGGCCACGGTACCCGTGCACATATTTAGCATGGATCTCTTTCACGGCGTTCAGCACCTGTGTCATGTGAATGTGCTCATCTTCGAGCGCGACCATGAACAACGTATTGCGATCGATCGAGCTACCGGTTCCGGAGACCGTTCCGGTTTGACCACTGCCTCCCACACCCTTAATCATCGTGTAGCCCTTGATCCCCAAGTTCTGAAACAGGGCGAGGATCTCCTCGTCAAGTTTCTCCCCACAGACAATCTGCAGCATCTTCATGATCGTGCTCCTGGACCGTTGTGCTGTTGGCCGGCCGGTCCGTGATCGGATGGTCTTCCTGCCAGGCTTGTTGTTCGGCCACGTTCTGACACCGCCTGCCGTGCTCACACGACGAGGCAGAAATCGGGGTCAGCGTCAGATGTCTGAGGGTGAAGTCAGGCCCCGATGTGAGTGCCTTCGTCTTTCTGTGAAGCATGCCAATTACGGAAGATAGCCCAAGACATCCTCTTCACGAACGAGCACCAACTCTTCATCATCGCCCTCCACTTCTCTGGCCGCGTGTTTATCGTACAGGATACGCTCGCCCGGTTTGAGGGCGGTCTTCACAAAGGTCTTCTTCTTGACCTTGTCCTTCGAATCCTTGTCCTCGACGAAGCGGCCAGCCCCCACGGCGAGGATCTCTCCTTCCTCCGGTTTCTCTTGCACGCTGTCGGGGATGATAATGCCACCGGTGCTCTTCTCGCTCGGTTTGCCGATCCGGATCAAGACCCAATCGTGCAACGGTTGTAATTTCATCGACGTCCGTCCTTTCATTCACGCGCGGAGTGAGCCATCGGTGTCCCCACCACACCACAGAACGCGATGACGGCTGCTGTTCCCTCTCTCGGTACACGCAGAGTATCGCGGCGAATTGAGCGCCAATCCCTGTCCTGCTGATCCACGTCCAATCCGGAGGGGAATGGTGGTCATACCGCCAGGCGCAGCGTGATTCTTGATGCTCCGCCCCGCCCATTCATCGCTCAGCTCCTTCTGAGACGTGAGCGGTCTAACTCAGCACTTATCTCGGCGCCAGTCGAGACCATGAACGCAGGCAAAGGGCTTCCCCTTACCTCATGCCTCTGGCTGATGTGCAGCCATCGACTACCAGCTCTTCAGGCCCCCGATCACTCATGGTCCTTTACGCCTCCTGTTCGCGCACGAACTGCCGCGCGCGACGCAGGTCGTCGTGCGTGCACAGTTTCAGCTCTAGCAGCAGATGCTCCAGCGCCGCGACCCGCGCTGTCACCTCCGGCAGCACAATATCGATCCGCTCCGTCAACTCGTCCAACCGGAGGCTGAGCCCGGATTCCGTCGTGTTCTTCGCCGCAGTCTTCGTCGCGCGCCCGCGGGGGCGGTATCGTCTCATCGGACTCGGAGTCTTCTTCTTGAATGGCATCGCATGCCTCCTGGTTACTTGCAGCTCTACGCGTCCGCAGCCGATCGGTCAAGGACCATTTTCGATGGAGAAGGGGGAGTCGCTGCGCCCGCTCTCCGCGGCCGGTTGAAAGATTGGGATCTCGCCTCCGTCAACCCGGTTGGTCCGTACTTCTGAGGCTCGCCATGTGGAGGTCCGACTCCTAGCCCTATGCCTAGCAACACCCCAGACTTCGGGGCCCAAGGACGCCATGCACGTGGGACGCTCCTCCAGCGAGGGGGGCCTCTCCTTCGTCCCGGTGACGCGTGCGTCTCAATCGTGAGCAGGCTGACCCGCTTGGTAGAGGGCCTGGTTCGAAAGCCGCACCGTATAGAGTCCTCGCCCTTTGGACGTCAGTGAGAGTGTGCCCTCGCGACTGAGACGATCGATGGCGATGAAGACCTGGTTCCACGTGAGATCCGGGCACTCAAGCGCCACCTCATCGAGCATCCTGTCTGGCGATCGCACAATGACTTCCAGCACGCGATCATCGGTCTCGTGGTGCGTCAGCATGGGGCCTCTCCTGGCGTGATGTGAGATGCAATGCCCCGCTCAAACGTATTGCAGTATGAGTGCCAGATCACACCAGCGGAACAACTCCAGAGGAGATCAGAAGAACCATGGGCGGATCCGTCGCTCGAACAGGGCGTGGGGCCTCCACACCACTGAGCCTTGTGGTGTTTTGGGTCAGCAAAGCAGGAACGGCTGTCGCTCTTGTCCCCACAGAGATCCGCACGAGCATGCCTGGATCAGTTGGAAGGGAAGGCGTGGCAGGATGGATAGTTGCCTCGATGAGCCTGGTTCCAAGAGCCCCTGGAATGAATTGAGAATGCGTGAACAAGTCTATATTGAGGAGGGGTACGAGGAATCATCTCTATATGTACGGTTGCGTAATACCTCGAATATGAGCAAGACAAGAATGGAAACGATCGACTCGAATGCCCGCTCATGAAAGGATGACCTTAGCGTGAGTGGCGAATTACCCCCCTGCAAACCCTTCATCTTCTTCCAAGGGAGTACCACATAGAACCCCAGACACTGCAGCCCCCCCCCAGCACCTTCAGCCCACGCTCTTTCCCCGAAGGAGCGTAGGCCGAACCGGGAGGCATCCCGACGGCGCCAGTGACACTATCGGTTGAGGTCCCTATTGGGGTCGTTCGCCGATTCTGCCAAAACTGTACGCTGAGGGCTGAGAAGAGAGGTCGGTAGAGTCCGGTCAGGTCTGGTCATAGTTCAGATAAGAAGCCCACCGTGCGCTCGCTTCTCTTCCTCGACGAAGTTACTGGAGCTTTCTGACCTCATCGTAGTGAGACGACACGACGTGCTCGAGCGCCTGCCGGAGTTCCTCTCCCTGATAGCGTCGGTTCGCCACTTTACGAAGGCGTGAGGTGAGTCCTGCATCACCAAGCGTTCCTTCGGCCCATTTCACAAAATCGTCTCGCCGATCGTGATACTCCAAGCTCTCCAGGGGAAGTGTCGGGATCAGATGCGACAGTTCATACAGACTGGCAGCTTCGATACCAAGGTGACCTTTCTCGGTACGAAAGGCGAATCGTTTGCCGGGTGGGAGCGGGACATCGAGATATTTATACAGGTGACGGACATGGGGGACTCGGCGAATGGCGGGGCGCATGCGGACGATGTCGCCGCCGCAGAGCAGGGCACTCCCCATCGGGATCTGATCGAGACTCGCTCCTTGCAAGTTGCACGAGGCACAATGGGTGCGCAGGCAATCCCAGATCGCGTGGTCCGTGATCCGGGTCAACAATAGATGATTCAGAGATTCAAGGACTGAACCACTGAGGCGATCGGGACGATAAGAAACAAAGGCCCATCCTCCCGTGTTCAGAACGGGACGTAGCAACGAGGAAACCTCGCTGCCTTCAAACAGGATTTCCTGCGCTTCATCCAGCACGATCCAATGGGGGCGAAACTTTTGCTCCCGGACGGGACGCAGGGTGCGGAGCAACTCGGCTACATAGTGGCTGCGCGAAGCGATTGGATACCGGCTCATATCGAGGACCAACGACACGCCTCCTTCCTCAAGGAGCGAGACGACTGCGGATGGTGGGGGAAGCGAAGCCTGGTCACCTGTGATCGACACGAAGCGAGGGAGGACTCTCAGCCCGCGGAAGTCTCCCTCGGGATCGATGAGCAGCACTTGATACTCATCGTGATGGAGTCCTTCCGCGAGGAGGCCTACCATCCACGACTTACCCGTGGCAGAATTGCCGAACACGCCCAGATTCCGACCCGCTAACCGCGTTGCCGGGATACTGACTGCCGTGCCGGAGTCGGTCTGCCCCAGCAAGATGGGGCGCTCGCGTTTGAGTGGGATGTCGAGGAATTTTTCGCCTAATGGATACTCTCTGAGGACTTCAAGGACGCCTTGAGGGCCGGGAGCTGTGGCAAGCACATCCGATATTTCGATGACAGCGGGGACAGCATCGCCCACCGCGACCGACACCTCGGCGAGTGTCAGCATCGAGAGGTCGTTTTCCGCATCGCCGAACGCCGCGAGGTTTCTCGGAGATAGAGCACAGAGGGTGAGGAGCCTCTCCAGACCGGCACCTTTTGTCGCCCCTGGTGGCAAAACCATGACGGCGCTCTTGTTGTACTCGATCGAGGCACTGCTGCCGCATGAGCTGAGGATGCGCCAGAGGGTTTGATCATGGGGTGTCCAAGTGGCGCCGATGGCGAGCCCCCGCTCGAACGGAATGCCTGCCTCTTCGATTGCCTTGAGCAGCCGCTCATCGAGTTGGCCGAAGGGGAGGTAGGTTTCTCCGCTGGCGGTGTGGGTTAGGACTGCGCCGTTTTCCCAGACGATACCGGTGAACAGTTCCCTCAGATGGCCAAGCGTGACGGTCTCATAGCGGCGCCCTGTCACGAGGAAGAGTACGTACCCGTTTGCGCGGCATTCCTCCAGGGCCGCTTCAACTTCGGGAGAGACATCCCCGTTGACAGCAAGCGTGCCGTCGAAGTCGAACGCCAAAACACGACGATACATACACGTTTCTTCTGGTTCTGAGTTGAGGGCGTGCCGAGTGACATGACTCCAGGTCCGTAACTCAGGACTCAGCACTCACACTTCAACACGGTTTCAAGTGCCGACCAGGATCCGGTGTGCACTCATTGTTTTCATCGTGTGCACCACATCCTCATATGCCACCGCGGGGATGCTCCTTCCTCTCGCCTCCTGCGCCGCAAGGAAAAAATCGTTCATCGCGATGATCCCCTGGAACAGCCCCTCCTCATCCATCACTGGAAGTCGTCTGACCCGTTCCCGTTTCATGATGTCCAGAGCCGTGTGGACGTTGTCGATCGGCTGGCAGGTGTAGGCCTTCCCCGACGTCGTTTCCCACACGGTGATCTCGGACGGGGGCTTGTTCTTGGTGGCTGCAGCCATGCAAATGTCGTGATCCGTAATCATGCCCATCACTAGACCCTTTGGGCCTCCCCGTTCAGGAGTGACAAGTTGTCTTCTTACGGGTTTGTGAGCCGGAGCATCCGATTCACGACAGTAGTGTCTTGTCCCAACTTGCTGAAACTATCGGTGAGGACTTCGTTGACGACCTTCTCCAGATCTTCCCGGTCGAACCAGAAGACATCTTCAGCTCCTGCGCCGCTCAGCGTCATACGCACGATGCTGTCGTCCGACAAGTTCTTTGCTTGAATGGCCAGCTTCGTCTTGGTCGTCATCTCCGTGAAGCCGACTCGGCTTTTCGCATGGACGAACAGCTCAAGCAGCTTTCCTGTCAGGACGACATCGGCGCGCTCGGTGCTACCCTCCTTCAAGACGTTCCATCCGTTGGCTGTGAGGTAGTCGGTCATCAGGTGGGCGACCGTTTCGGCCGGTTTGTTTCCCGGGACATCAAAATAACTGACGCCTCCCCAGAGGTGGCTCCGTACCCCGAGGCCCGTTTGAGACCTCCGCCCATCTACGAATTCCCCGATGGCCACCTTCAGGGGTTCATCCGGTTTCACGATTTTCTTAGCGCCTGCTGGGGCTACGTGCAGTTGCAAGGGAATCACTCCACCAGTTCCTGCGCATCCAATGAGAGCGATGAGCCCCATCCCACCGATGAGCGGCATAAGTAGATGCTTCACAAGAACCTCCCTAATGCATAGGTTGAAACGAGTTACTTCTCGCCACTGGAGCGGGAGATGTTGTTCCATCATGCCGCTTACGGCTTCCTGAAATGCACACGCCGGTTCGATTGCCAGCATACCTCGCTGTGCTCGGTGCAGAAGGGCCGTTCTTTTCCATAACTGGTGACTTGGATGTGAGGCGCGGTCATACCGTGATCCTCCAAATAGTGTTTGGCGGACTGAGCGCGCCGTTCTCCCAAGACGAGGTTGTAGGCACTGGTGCCCCGCTCGTCACAGTGACCTTCGATCACGAGTTCTTGAGTCAGTTCCGATGTAAGCAGGCCAGCAAGGCGCTTCAACGTCGATTGCGCGTCTGCGCGGATCGCATACTGATCGAAATCAAAATAGACATCCGAGAGCTCAACCGGTGGTTCGACTGGTGGAGGTGATGGTTGAACCGGGGTCACCGGCGCAACAGGCTCTTCCTCCACACGCAGCTCCGGTTCTTCCGGAGTTGTTGGGGGTACGACCTTCGTCTCTTCTGCGACAGGTGCAGGAGGAGGACCGGCCTGGAACGCTTGATCCTCCGTCGAGGTCACGATTTTCCGCCCGCTACAGCCCGAGACGATCATGACTACAGTCAGCCATAGCACAAGCGTGTGATACTGGCGACGAACCTGGGGCGACATCATTTCTCCTCCCTCATTATCGAACGTGAATGGATCGAGCGATCAAGCCGTCAGGCGTCTTCAGATACGTGATATCAGCCTTCTCACCGACTTGGATATCGGCGAACTGAGCAGCCTGTTTCCCCTTCATAATCTTCGTATCTGTCGCCACACGAGCTCCGACGACGAGTTCTTCCTCAGTAGGGAGCACAACTTCCACCACGATGATCTGTGGATCAACGTCAACATTCGTGGCGACCACTGTCCCCTGGATCGTCCGCTGAATGGTCTCTGCCGTGGAACTCGCGACGGAAATTGTGATGCTCGCCAACCCACATGCTAAAGCCACAGCGAGCACGTACGTGTTCGTTCTCATAAGAAACCACCTTCTTTTCTGTACCAATGATGCGGTGCAGGATCTCCCAACCGTACCTAAGTCCTGGCAAGAAGAGCGCCACGCAACACGATGAAGAACACGCGCGCAAGTCGTTGAAAACACCAAAGGTTGAATCGAACGGTTGGTGCCGGCAAGCAACCTCACTGAGGAAATCTGCCACAAAGCTCCACTCACTGGTGTTGCGAAAGGACACATGGATTCCCAGAGCGGTGAGACCTCGGCAATTCTTTACTCCAAAAATTCCAGATTCCGTGGTCATCCGAAGTCGGCGAGTTTGTTCCGTAAAAAATCAAGCGAGGTCACACAAAAGGTCATCAAACAATTGTCGGCACTCCAATTGCTCCTCCACATAGCGGAAAGCGTTGTCGAATCTTGACTCCGGCGCCTACTCTCTTGTGGATCTTCCTCTCAGCGCCGTGTGTGGCGAACGGGCCAACAAGGCAGAGCGGGAATGGCTCTAGTGGCAGTGCAATGAGGACATTGCAGCTCATGGACAAGCGGAAGCCGGAACGATCCGTGGTCTGGGAGGCTTTTCCCTCCTGGGCACAGTTCAGTTGGCTCTATCTCATGAGCGCTCTCGCCGCCATCCGTGCGGCGCTGTTTCATAGATTTGGCCTGGGTGGGTGGGAGATGTGGGTGATAGGGGCTGGGATTCTGCTTGCCTGCGCCGCAGTCCTGCGGCACTGGGTGCACTACGAACTCACGAGGGAGCAGATCACCGTGCGGAACGGCTATACGGGACGCGTGATTCAATCCATTCTCCTGCGTGATATCCGCGAAGTGACGATACGGCAAGGCTTCGTCGCGCAGTTCTTTGGAATCGGCACGCTGGTCATTCCTTCGCGGACCTCGGATCGAACGCTGTCATTGCGGGGAGTGTGCGATCCCGAAGCCGTGAAAATTCGTATCCAGGCCCTGGCTTAGAAATATCATCGAACGGCAATGAATTCAGAGCCGGCAAGTGCATGATCGGGTGCTGAATTCGACAGGCTCGGAGCGACTCACAAGGTCGTGGCCGCCTTGTATCTGACCGGCTGATTCCGGCAGGGGACACATCGCGTGTCGCAACGATGAGAATCGCGCTGACCGGTGATGTCATGCTCGGACGGTTGGTGGATCAGTATGTCATTCAGAATCGCTCGGTGCGTCCCGAAGCTCTGTGGGGCGATATCCTTCCTGCCATACTCGCCACAGCAGCGAATCCGCGATTGCAGCAGAAGCGTTCATGGATAATCGGCATTCCACCTGCCGCTTATGAGGAGAGTATCGGGTGAATGTGGGGCTGTGACGCTTGACCGGCGCCGTCGAGACGGGCGAGACCTTTTCTGTTCATAACAGGAGTCCAATGAGCAGATGGAAGTTGATGATCGTACAGACGATTATCATCGTCGTAACCACGACGTATGTTTCGGCTTCAGCATTGGGGCAGGTGCCTGGCGCTGAGGTTCAAGGTCCGGAACCATCAACTCAACAGTCGGAGATAGAGGCGTTGAAGGCCAAGGTCAAACAACTGGAGCAATCAGTCGAGGACATCAAGAAAAAAGAAACGCAGCCTGCTGAGCCGCTCTCATCGGGAACCAACACGGTCGTTCCTGCCATCGATCGGGAACGGGGGCTGGTAACCGACGATGCATACGCGGATGCTCGACTGGACAATGCTCCGTTTGATCCAGCCCTTCGCGGATTCTTCCGCGTTCCTGATTCTCACACCATGATACGGATAGGAGGGTACATCAGGACCGATGCGATTTACGATTTTAGTCAGCTCGGGAATACAAACCAGTTTAGGCCCGAATCGATACCGACCCCAAACCTAGATACCTCAAATTACAATATGGCCGCACGAGCCTCTCGCCTCACCCTGGAATCACGGACAGATACCAAATGGGATGTCTTGCGCACCTATATCGAGATTGACTTTGTCGGCCCAGGAAATAGTGCCGAGCTTCGTCTGCGGCACTTCTACGCGCAGTTAAGAAACATTCTGGTCGGACAATCTTGGACGACCTTCCACGATTCGGATGTGATCCCTGAAACCGCGGACTTCAACGGCCCGAACTCCTGGATCTTCCAGTTCAATCCGCAGGTGCGATACACGCACCGTCTGGCCACAGGACAGACGGTCTCTGTTTCGGCCGAACAGCCTTCTTCGCGCATCCCCTCGATTAATCCCGTGACTGCCCAGCCCGTTTCTTCGACCAGTCCTCTTCCTGATTTTGTGGTTCGGTATCGGTATAAAACCGATGACTACCACTTCAACACCGCCGGGCTGTTTCGTTCGATCGGTGGTGTCACAAGTTCCGGACAATCGGACCATGTGTTTGGATACGGAGTGATGGCATCAGGCTTGATGAGATTATGGGGGAGAGACAATATCGTATTTCAGGTAGTCTACGGTGAGGGGATCTCTCGGTACTTTATCGATCCTAAGAATCTCAATCTCGATGCAGGCTATGACGCCTCGGGACTCCTCAAAGCCCAGCCGGCGTATGGAGGCTATGCTGCCATTCAACATTTCTGGAATGCACACTGGCGCTCAACCGTGACCTATGGCTTTCTTCAAGTCAATACGACAGAAAGTTCTGCTGCCGATACCTACAAGAGAACGCAGTATCTCGATTGCAATCTTATGTATAGTCCCGCGGAAGGGATTACGATCGGTGGAGGATTTCTGTGGGGGCAACGAGTCAACAAAAACGATGTGTCGGGTGAGGGCTTCAGGATTAATTTTCTCTTGAAGTATGACCTGGTCAGGTTGCAAGAGGACGTGAAACAAGTGTTGCCGTTCTAGGATTTCATTCGACGGCATTGAGTTAGTTATTGACTCGGATGCCGTCGAAATTATTTCACACTCTGCCTGGCGGATCGACGAACACATCGCAGGAGTAGCCCCGCTGTCCCTGACGGCCAGCTGACCCTGATTGAGCAGCTGCGCAATGTCATCACCGAACACATTCCGGAAGAAGATTGACGGTGGCTGGATCCGCTGAAGCACTCCTCCAGGCTCTGTCGCAAACTTTAGCTGAGGACGAGCGAGATTATCACTTCTTGTCATCTACGCAGCCAAGGCATAACACTGCGCTGCCGGAGTTTGGTACACCACTCCAGCGGATGCCAGTTGTCCCTTGCGAATAGCGTGCATGAGTTCAATCCCAGCAATCGTACGCCGGGCCGCCCACGGCGATTGGAAGCCGAACATCGGCCGCACCTTGCGTTTCACCGCCAGGGTCCCTGCTCGACAAAGGTGTTGAGATACTTACATTGCCGGATCGCGATGACTGCCTGGTGAGTCCTATTGTCGTGGGTCATCGCGGCCGTGTTGCTGCCGCTCTGATCAATCGTAATCTTCTCCGGGAGTCCCTGAGTCCAAATCGCCTTGTGTAAGAACGCCTGGGCCGCGTCCCGATCGCGATGAGGCGTCAGCAGGAAGTCAATGGTATGGCCTTCCTTGTCCATGGCGATATACAAACATTTCCACTCTCCTTTCAGTCGCACGGAGGCCTCATCCATTCGCCAGCTTCCGCCCACTGGCTGTTGCCGACGACGAACCCGTTCTTCAAACTCCGGGGCATACGTGATGACCCACCGGTTACAGGTTGCATGATCGACGGCCACCCCGCGTTCATGCATTCTCTATTCCAACTGGCGGTCACTGATCGTGGAGGCCACATCCCAGCGCACGTCCCACAGAATAATCTCTTGCTCGAAATGACTCCCCTTACAGTCGATCACCGTACCCCTCCACGGCTTCACGTTCGACAGAGGAGCAGAGCGGAATAGACTCCGAAAGAAAACTTGCGACAGAACCCGAAGTCTTCATTGCCGCGCAAGCGGAGTGAGGCATAAGGCGACAGCACTTGTCGTGGATCTTCCGCCGCTAGGTTGTTCCTCAGTCATGGGCGCAAATCTTACTGGAGTCCCCATCATCAAGCCGTTCGGCGACTCACTGCTCTTGCTTGCCTTCACCATAGAGGCCTAGAATTGTGCCTTCTGCTATGCCACCGAAAACCATCAAGAAGAAATCTTTACCCAAGAGAAGGTCACCTCAGGGTGCACGAAGCCACGGCATAACTCCACGGCGTCGCGCGGTATCGTCGGCTGAAGAAGAGCTGTTTGCCAAGGCTTTCCGTTCGAGTCCGCATCCAATCGGAATCACCGAGCTGGAAACGGGGCGCTGTCTCGAAGTCAACGATGCGTGCTTGGAGATCTTTAGGTTTCGACGCGACGAAGTGGTGGGGCACACGACATTGATGTTGGGGATCTGGCCTGACCCTCATGAGCGGATCCGGCTCATCGATCGGCTGAAATCCGAAGGGGCGGTTCGGAATCTCGAAGTGTCCATGCGGATGAAAGATGGAGTACTCCGCCAGTTTATTATTTCAACGGACCTGATTACGTTGGGAGGTAAACCTTGCCTGCTGACAATCGGTAACGACATCACCGAACGTAAGAAGGCGGAGGATGCGTTGCGTGAGAGTGAGCAGCGATTCCGTGCGATTTACGACCAGACCTATGAATTCATCGGACTACTCACACCAGATGGCACGTTGATTGATGTGAACTATACCGCGCTGGCGTTTCGTGGATTGCAGCGATCGGATGTGGTGGGGAAGCCCTTCTGGAAGACACCCTGGTGGGATCTCTCGCGCGAACTCCAAGAGAAGCTGAAGGCGGCCATCGCGGAGGCGGCGACCGGGGAATTTGTACGATTGCGGGCCCAACATCGAGCCCAGGACGGCGCAATTGAGGAGATCGACTTCTCGTTGACGCCGATTACAGATCGAACCGGAAAAATTACACAAATTATTCCAGAAGGCCGGCGTATAACCCCGCTGACGAGAGTACAGGATCAGTTGCGGCAGGCCTATGAGGAACTGGAACAACGCGTGGTTGAACGGACGGCCGAGCTTGGCAAGTTGAACGAACGACTGCAAGCGGAGATCACCGAACGAAAGCAGGCGGAAGAAGCACTCCATCAGAATCAACGTGAGTTACAGAGTTCACAAGCACAGTTACAAGGCCTGACGTCAAAGCTCCTCACGGCTCAGGACAGCGAACGCCAGCGGATCGCACGCGATCTGCACGATGACTTCGGCCAGCGGCTGGCCGCACTGGTGCTCGATGTGGCGGCACTCCAACGGCAACCCCCGCTCTTGCCGGAGTTACTCGGCAAAGCCTTGGAGCCGGTTCGAGAAGAACTGACGCAGCTCTGCAACGACCTTCATGATTTGGCCTACCGGCTGCACTCACCTCTCCTAAAGCATTTAGGGCTACAGGCGGCTATCGAGGATCATATTGCCAAGGCGATCGAGCGGACGGGCCTCCACATCGTCTTGAAGGTCAACAATTATCCCCGATCAATACATCTTGATTGGTCGACATGCCTGTTTCGCGTGTTCCAGGAGAGTCTTCAGAATGTTGCGAAGCATGCGAAGGCCACAGAGGTATCGGTCAACCTGAGCGGCTCGTCGAAAGGTATCGGCCTTTCCGTAATCGACAACGGCAAGGGATTCGACGAGGGCGACAAGAGCAGACACCAGAAGGGACTGGGCTTGACCAGCATGCGGGAGCGGCTGCGGTTGCTGAACGGCTTTCTCAACATTCATTCCAGGCCGGCGGACGGGACCAAGGTCTGTGCCTGGATTCCATTTCAGGAGAAGATCCCGTGACCCGTCCTCGCATCCTCATGGCGGATGACCATTCGCTCGTACTGGCCGGTCTCCGAAGACTGGTGGAAGACGAAGGGGACGTGGTCGGCATGGTCGAAGATGGGCGAGCTTTGGTCGAGGAGGCGCAACGGCTGCGGCCGGACCTTATTTTCTTGGACATTTCCATGCCGCTGCTCAATGGCCTGGACGCGGCAAAACAACTCACGAAACTGGTGCCGGACAGCAAACTGATTTTCTTGTCCATGCATGCCACCCCCACCTACGTGACCGAGGCCTTTAAGGTTGGGGCTGTAGGTTATTTGGTCAAACAGTCCTCGGCGATGGAACTCAAGCAAGCCATCCAGACGGTCCTGAGGGGGCAGCACTACATGACACCGTCGGTGACTAAGGATATGATGGGAGCGACACTCCATCATCCATCTAAGGGGCCTGGCTGTAAACGGCCTGTGAACGCCCTCGCGCCGCGCCAGCGGGAAGTGCTGCAACTCATCGCGGAGGGGAAAAGCACCAGGACCATCGCCTCCATGTTGCACATCTCCATCAAGACCGTGGAATTCCATAGGACCAAGATTATGGAGGAGCTGAACCTCCATTCGATTGCCGAGCTAACCCGGTATGCCATCACCGAGGGCCTGGCGAGTCTCTGAACAGCTCCATCGCTCGCTCCTCGCATGGTTCAGTATATTCGCTCCAGCAATATTTTATCGCCCATCTAGGCTTTGCCTAGTATTCCTCTTCGATTTCTTCACCTACGATGCATCGCGTGGAACGTGGACCTCAAAAAAAGGAGGTGTCCTATGGCACTCCCGGCGATCATTGTGCGCGTGCACCGTGCGTTGGAACAGCTTGGGACCGATTGTTCCATGGAAGAGTTGGTGAACCTCTGCCCGGAGCTCACGTGGAACCAAGCGTTCCTCGCGATCGATTACTTGAGCCGAGCTGGGCAGATTCGTGTAACGCTGGATGGCGACAGGACTTACAGGGTGCAGGCCCAGCACGCCGTCCCGGTCGCAGCTTCCCCTACAGCACAAGCTCCTATGTAAATGTTCTGTAAATTTTGGCTCTGGACTAGGGAATTCCTAGGTCTGCCAAAGTGGGATTTGTGCTAGAAGTCAGCCTTCACTCGGCCTTACGAAATATGAGGCTGGAGTATCCTCGATGGACGAATCTCAACAAGTGCCAGGAGACGAACATTCAACGCTCGAAGAAGCGGAGGTGTCTATGGAAACCCACATGATTCAGGAAACCGGTCGGAAATCCAGCGAGACCACCTCGAACGCTTGCTGCACGCACCAACGGCTCATTGATAACATCCTGACCAGAGGCGGCAAGCGGACCGGCAAGGTTCGATGTCTGGAGTGTGGGACCATCTTTGACGATCCTTACCAGGGTTCAAGGTGACGTGATCTGGTGAGCACGTGGATTCACCTCCCGCTGGCGTGGTGCCTTTCTCCAAGAGACTGCTTTGACGTGAACCGCACGGAGAGGGCGTCTTGGTACGTGCGCTAATCTGCCACAGGATTTCCTCCAGCATTGCCGCGAAATACCCCAGCCTATGCTGGTGTGTCCGTGTCGATCAGTCGCTGACCAAAGCGTCGCATGCCAGCAAGAGCATCGTTTTCAGGAAATTGGTGTTGTCGTCTCATCGGCCACACCGAGTGGCATCCAAGATGCACAAGGAGCCTCTCTGTTCCTGGAGAGCAAAAGTTGTCTTCTGACCCAATGAGAGAGAAGGAAGGCGCATTATGAAAGTCATTATTCGTTCCCCCGGTGGCCAGCTCGAAGAAGTGGTCTTCGAATGTCCAGACTTGACCTGGAACCAGGTGTTTTGTGAGCTGGACCGCATGAGCCGAACGGGACAAGTCCGACTGATGATGAAAGGTCCTGGCCTCTATGCGGTGTCGAGCTCGACCGCGTGCAACTCCCCCGTGTAGCGATCAAGAAAGGAGAAATAGGATGAGGCAACCACTCGTCGCGAAAGAGCCCCGCAGGAAGAAACGTTCTGAACCTATTCAAAGCCCGGAGCCTGATGTGCTCCAGAAGGAACCGGTCCATAGCCAACCCGTTTCGCCTCCTGATGACAGACAAGCTCGCATCACCGATCGTGCCTATGAACTCTATGCCGAGCGTGGCCACCGACAGGGTTATGCGCTTGATGATTGGCTGGAGGCTGAGCGGGAACTCGTCGGTCTCGAATGCAAGGCGTAGAGAGTCCGAGCTGCGAGTCATGTCCGCCGGATAACTAGACGCAAAGGATTCTGAGTTGTAGTCCAATACCGACTTATGAAAGTTGCCGCTCAGAGATGATGAGCCTTGTCTTGCAAGAGCCAGGACGAACCCTTAGCATGGTGAATGAAACGACAGTCCACTATGTTGGAGCGCGACGAGAGAATTCGTATCATGGCGACTGCATCAGAAACGTGTGCTGTCCTACCCTCAGCCGACCTCCAATGGTTGCTCGATGCCTTGAGCGCGAAGGGGTATCGAGTGGTCGGGCCCATAGTGCGAGAAGGATCCGTTGTCTGGGAGACGATCAGCTCGGTGTCCGAACTGCCGATCGGCTGGCGTGATCAACAGGAACCGGGACGCTACCGGCTGGAACAGACCGGCTCACAGGAAATCTTCGGTGTCGTTCATGGACCGCAATCGCTGAAGCCGTTCATCTTTGCGCCGCGTGAGCCGCTCTTCCAGATCAAGCGGAGCAAGGATGGATTCACCACGAGCCCAACGCTACCTCAATCGGAAAAGGTGGCAGTCATCGGGGCCCGAGCCTGTGATCTCGCCGGGCTGGTCATTCAAGACCGGATTTTCCTGAACGATACGTATCGGGATCCCTACTACGCGACCCGTCGTGACGGGCTCTTCGTGGTTGCTGTGAACTGTACACGGTCACTACAGACTTGTTTCTGCGCATCCATGGAGACCGGCCCTCGTGCCAAGCGTGGCTTCGATCTCGCTTTAACCGAAGTGGACGACCGGCTGTTGGTCGAAGCGGGCAGCGAGGCAGGACGCGATCTTCTCTCCAACCTCTCCTTGTCTACAGGTTCAGAACAACTAAGTGCTGAAGCAGTGACGCGTATCGACGCCTGCGCAGGTGGTCAGGTGCGACGGCTCGATCACTCACGCTTGCCGCAAGCCCTCTATGATGCCCATGAACATCCGCGATGGGATGAGGTGGCAGGGCGGTGCCTCGCCTGCACGAATTGCACAATGGTCTGTCCGACCTGCTTTTGTCATACAGTCGAGGAGACACTGGACCTCTCGCGTCAGCAAACGGCTCACGCGAGGTTGTGGGATTCCTGTTTTGCGCAGGAGCACGGCTATATCCATGGGAAGAACATTCGCCCGACGATCAAGGATCGGTATCGCATGTGGCTGACACACAAGCTGGCGTCGTGGATCGATCAATTCGGCACGTCCGGTTGTGTCGGATGTGGCCGATGCATCACCTGGTGCCCGGTCGGGATTGATTTGACCGAGGAATTGCCGGCGTTGCTGACGCCGGGCACCCAGCCGTCCATCACTAGTCAGCAGCTAGAAGGCACATAGCCGTGCAAGCCGAAGCTGATTCGATGGTCAATCATTACGTTATTCATCCGGCGACTATAGTGGAGAAAATTCGAGAAGCCGAAGACATCAACACCTACCGGTTGCAGCTTGTCGACGAGCAAACACGGCAGCAATTTCGATTCAAGGCCGGCCAGTTCAATATGGTCTATCTGTTCGGCGTCGGCGAGGTGGCGATTTCCATCGTGTCCGACCCGGATGAACCGGAGCTGCTCGACCATACCATCCGTGCCGTGGGCCGAACCACGAAGGCGATTGCCGATCTCCAGCCTGGTGAGACCTTAGGCATCCGCGGTCCGTTTGGGGAAGGTTGGCCGCTGGAAGAGGCGAAGGGACGGAATGTCGTGATCGTTACCGGTGGGCTGGGATGCGCACCGGTTGTGGGGGCTATTGAATACATCTTCCGGCGACGAGCGCAGTATGGGTCGGTCAAGATCCTCCACGGCGTCAAGACACCGCACGACCTCCTCTATCGCGAGCGGTTCGATGCCTGGCGGCGGCATCCCGATACCGAAGTCTTGTTGACGAGCGATCAGCCGGATAAGACCTGGTGCTATCACGTCGGCGTTGTGACGGAACTGTTTGAGCAGGTGTCGATCGATCCTGCGAAGAGTACGGTCCTGATGTGCGGGCCTGAGATCATGATGCGCCTGGGAGTGCCAATTCTGATGAGGCGCGGGATTCCGGCGACGGCCATTTATGTGTCGCTCGAACGGCATATGGAATGCGGCATCGGTCTCTGTGGTCATTGTCAAATGGGTCCGTACTTCTTGTGCAAAGACGGTCCGGTCATGCGCTACGATCGAGTCGAGCAGTGGTTGGGCCGAACAGGAGTCTGAAGCGAAACAATGTCCAAGCCGGAGGCACAGCGAGAACGGCCAAGGCTGGCGGTCTTCAAGTTCGCCTCCTGCGACGGGTGCCAGCTCAGCATCCTAAATCTTGAGGAAGACCTCCTTGCCGTGGGAGAGGCGCTGGATCTTGCCTATTTCCCCGAAGCCTCCAGCGACATGAAGCCGGGGCCCTACGACATCGCGCTGGTGGAAGGGTCGATCACCACCGCAGAAGATGCCCATCGTATTCTCGCGGTGCGGCAACAGACGAAGGTGTTGATCACGATCGGGGCCTGCGCGACGGCCGGCGGGATTCAAGCCTTGCGCAACTGGGCCGATGTCGAGGCGTTTAAACAGGCCGTTTATCCCAGCCCGGAATATATTCAGAGCCTCAGTACGTCCACTCCCATTTCGGAACATGTTCATGTGGACTTCGAGCTGTGGGGTTGTCCGATCGATAAGAATCAGCTGCTTCGTGTCATCACGGATCTCGTGGTTGGAGTCCAGCCCCGTTTGCCGGGCGACAGTGTGTGTTTGGAGTGCAAGCGGCGGGGAAATGTCTGTGTGTTGGTGGCGAAAGGGATACCGTGCCTCGGGCCAGTCACGCGGACTGGTTGTGGGGCCATCTGTCCCGGCATGGGTCGTGACTGTTACGGCTGCTTTGGGCCAAGCGAGGGAGAACGGAAAGGTCCAGGTCTTCCACCCAACACGGTCTCGCTCGCAACGCGCTTCCATCGCGAGCTGCAACTGATCCCGGTCGAGGTCATGCGCCGTTTTCGCGGCATCAACGGGTCTGTGTCGCCCTTTCGCACGGAGAGCGAGGCTTGGGAGAAAAAGACGTGACGTGTGTACTGAAGCGGAACGTCCTTCGAGGTCTGAATGTCTGAAGAGCATGCGCACACGAGGACCATTGCCGTCGATCTGGTGGCCCGCGTGGAAGGGGAAGGCGCGCTCCATGTCACCGTGAAGGGCGACGCAGTCCAGGACGTACAACTCAAGATTTTCGAGCCACCCAGGTTTTTTGAAGCCTTTTTGCAGGGTCGGCATTACGGCGAAGTGCCGGATATCGTTGCGCGGATCTGCGGGATCTGTCCGATCGCCTACCAGATGAGCGCGGTCCATGCGCTCGAACAGATTTTTGGCCTGCGCGTCGAAGGGGCGTTGCGAGACCTCCGGCGGCTCATCTATTGCGGCGAGTGGATCGAGAGCCACGCGTTGCATGTCTACCTGCTTCAGGCGCCTGATTTTCTCGGGTACGAGAGCGGCATCGCGATGGCGAAAGATCATGCGGCGGTGGTGACTCGTGGCTTGCGGCTCAAGAAAGCCGGCAATGCGATCATGACGGTACTCGGCGGCCGGTCCGTGCATCCGGTCTCTGTGAAGGTGGGTGGCTTCTCGCGGGTGCCCAGGCGGCGCGAGCTGGAGGGGATGAAAGATGAACTCTTATGGGCGCGCGATGCTGCAGTGGAAACCGTGCGATGGGTTGCGGGATTCGACTATCCAGATTTTACTCCTGGCTACAATGATGTCGCGCTCCGTCATCCTGATGAGTATCCGTTCAATGAAGGGCAGATCGTCGCCTCCAGTGGCTTGCAGATCTCGGTGAACGAATTCGAACAACATTTCACCGAGCACCAGGTGGCTTATTCCACGGCCCTCCACTGTACGTTGCAAGGGTCATCGTATCTAGTCGGTCCGCAGGCGCGGCTGAACCTCAATCATGATCACCTAACGCCGCTGGCAAAGCAGGCCTTGGTCGACTGTGCGATTGCATTGCCGTTGCGTAATCCATTTCATGGCATCATCGCGCGTTCGGTCGAAATCCTCTACGCACTGGAGGAATCATTGCGGCTTATCGAACGGTATGAACCTCCGCCCGTACCGGCTGCACCTATTACGGTGCAGCCGGGCATCGGTATGGCCTGCACAGAAGCGCCCAGAGGGATTCTTTATCATCGGTATGAGGTGGACGGAGACGGCATCGTCCGTGAGGCCAAGATCGTTCCACCCACCTCGCAGAACCAATCTCGCATTGAACAGGATCTGCGTCTGTTCATGCCACGCCTCTTATCTCTTCCCGATCAGGAGGCGGCACTGGCCTGCGAGCGGGTCATCCGTTGCTACGACCCGTGCATTTCCTGTGCGACTCATTTTCTGAATCTGGAAATCAGGAGGGAGACCAGCACGTGAGAAAAAACGGTCCTCGCTTCTCCTCAATTCGGATTATCGGCCTTGGCAACGACCTGCGAGGTGATGATGCCGTCGGTCTTCTGACTGTCCGACGGCTTCGGCAAGCAATCGGTGATCGGGCTGAGGTGATCGAAGCGGGGATGGTGGGCGTTGACCTTATCGAACTGATGAAAGGTGCGTCTGTCGTGATCCTGATCGATGCGGCGCGCAGTGGGAAGGCTCCTGGCAGCGTCCATCGACTCGATGCTTCGGCGAGCCCGATCAGTGGACAAGTCTTTCCTCGCTCCAGCCATGCCATCGGGGTATCGGAGGCGATCGAGCTGGCCCGAGCAATGGACGTCCTTCCAGCTACCGTCATCGTGTACGGAGTCGAGGTAGGGGATATGGAAGTCGGACAACCGTTGTCGCCTCCTCTGGGCGAGGCGTTGGATCAAGTCGTGAAACAGATCATCCAGGAATGTGAAGCCTGTCATGCATGAGTTTCATCTGATGACACAAGTCGTGAAGGCTGTAGGGAAGGAGCTGAACGGAACCGGATCCGGCAGATTGTCCACAGTGCGACTCAAGGTCAGCGCACTGTCTCACTTGCTGACTCATGATCATTCCGCGTTGCAGATGGTGTTTGAACTGGCTGCTCGTGGCACGAAGGCCGAAGGTGCGGCATTGGAAATCATCCCCGTCCCAGGAGAGGCGTGGTGTCCCCGCTGCACTCGAGACACAATGGTTACGGAATCAGACGATGTCTGTCCGGTTTGCGGGGATGCGGTGATCGCGAAACCAACAGAACCAGAAGTCGTGCTCCACGAATTGGTAGTCCAGGAATGAGTGACGCTCTTGCACAGCGTGTACGGATCGAGGTGGAGGGAACGGTGCAAGGTGTGGGATTCCGCCCGTTCGTCTATCGGCTGGCACATGAGTTGGGGCTGACTGGGTGGGTGCAGAACACGAGAAACGGTGTGTTCATCGAAGCAGAAGGGGGTGTCGCAGCTGTGGAGACGTTTCTCCAGAGGATGCGCACCGACGCCCCGCCCTCAGCTTCCGTTGAGACAATGAGCACGACGGTCGTTCCAGTGCGCGACGCCGCCGGCTTTTCGATTAACCAGAGAACGGAATCCGGCCAACGAGCCCTCGTCATCCCTCCTGATTTAGCAACCTGTGCAGACTGCCGACGCGAGCTCGACGACCCACATGACCGTCGCCATCGATATCCGTTTCTCTGCTGCACCCAATGCGGACCTCGCTATAGCCTGCTCACGGCAATCCCGTACGAGCGGTCCAACACGACCATGGCTGGGTTCACACTCTGCTCTGCCTGTGCCGCAGAGTATGGCGCTGAAACCAATCGACGCTTTCATGCCGAAGCGATCGCCTGTCCCACCTGTGGTCCGAGCCTATGTCTGTGGAATGAGCATGGTCACGACGTCACCGATGGGGAAGAGGCGGTACAACGGGCAGTGTCTCTGCTGGAACAAGGACTTATCGTTGCGGTGAAAGGATTGGGCGGATTTCAACTCTGGGTTGATGCAAGGTCACAAGAGGCCGTCCAGCGCTTACGAAATCGGAAACGAAGGCCTGATAAGCCCTTCGCGCTGTTGTTTCCTTCCATTGAAGAGGTCAGACGCTATTGCCTGTTGTCCTCGGAGGAGGAGGCATTGCTCCTCTCGCCACAAGCGCCGATTGTCTTAGCCCGAAAGCGACGAGACGCACGCCTAGCCGATGCGGTGGCACCGGACAATCCCTATCTCGGCGCAATGTTATCTGCGACGCCGCTTCATCATCTTTTGATGGCGTCGCTTCGGCGGCCCATTGTTGCTACGAGCGGAAATCGATCTGAAGAACCGATTGTGACAGACGAGCGAGACGCGGTGATTCGACTCAAAGGCATTGCCGATGCATTCCTCGTGCATGACCGGCCGATCACAAGGCCGGTGGACGACTCAGTGGTATTGCTGGTTGATGGGAAGTCGGAGAACCACGACAGGGGTGCGGTGACCAAGCCCAAGCCTGAGATGATAATTGTTCGCCGGGCGCGAGGCTATGTGCCTCAGGCCATTCGATGGAGTGATGGTTTGCCTCATAAAGTGCAGAGCCCGATCCTTGCCGTGGGTGGACATCTCAAGAACACCGTTGCTCTCCTTACAGGTGATCGCGTGATGCTCAGCCAACATCTTGGCGATCTTTCTACTGTTGAAGCGGACAGAGCTTTTCGGCAGGCCATCGAAGATCTCCAGCGGCTGCTACACGTGACCCCCCAGGCGATTGCCTGTGATTTGCACCCGGACTATCGCTCGACCAGTTTTGCGCGAGAGCTGGCCGCGACCTTGTCCGTTCCGCTGGTTCCCGTGCAGCACCATCATGCCCATGTGGCTTCTTGCATGGCTGAACGCAAACTTGACGGTGAAGTGTTGGGCATCGCGTGGGACGGGGCTGGGTATGGAGGAGACGGCCAGGTGTGGGGCGGAGAATTCTTCATCGCGGACTATCAACAGTTCACGCGGGTTGCCTCGCTCAGACCTTTTCGGTTGTTGGGTGGAGAAGCAGCCATGAAAGAGCCGGGCCGATCTGCTGCAGCAATCTTGTGGGAGCTGATGGGCGAAAACATGCCGGAGCATGGTCTTCCTTCTTGGAGCGTGACGCACGGTCAGCGGGCGCGATGGGAAAGTCTGCTCCGGTCCGGCGTCGCATCGCCCTGGACGACGAGCATGGGGCGACTGTTCGACGCGGTTGCGTCTCTCACAGGGATCTGCCGAGAAACGTCATTTGAAGGCCAGGCGGCGATGGCGGTCCAGTTTGCTGCGGAGCAAGAAATAGATGCAGGCGGAATGAGCGTGGAAGGCTATCCGATGGATATGGCGCCCAGTCAGAGTCCCGATGCTAAGTGGATGATCGATTGGTGCCCCATGGTGAGCGCCATGCTGGACGATCTTCACAGGGGTTGTCGCCGTGAGCAAACAGCGGCGCGATTTCATATTGGCCTCGCGGAGGGAGTGGTTCGCGTGGCCCATGCGGCAGGCTTGCCTCGCGTCGTCCTGACCGGCGGCTGTTTCCAGAATCGGCTGCTCCTGTCGCTTGTCAGACAACGGCTGGAAGAAGCCGGCTTCACCGTCTATAGTCATGCGCTGGTCCCGCCCAATGACGGCGGGTTGTCGCTGGGGCAGGCGGTGGTAGTTGCTCATTGCCTCAATGCCGTTCAGGAAGAGAGGGAGACCCGAGGATGTGTCTCGCAGTTCCAGGACAAGTTCTGAACATCGAGGACGACACGCTCCGCACCGCGACCGTCTCGTTCGGCGGAGTGACGAAGTCCATCTCATTGGCCTTGGTCCCGGAAGCAGTGGTCGGTGACTATGTCATCGTCCATGTCGGGTTTGCCATCAGTAAGCTGGACGAAGAAGCAGCACGACGAACCTTGGAGACTTACGCCGACCTGGCGGCTTCAGGCTCGCCAGATGGGGCCGATGGTTAAGCACCGTGAATCAGTAGTGGAAGCGGAGTTGCACAATTTCTAGCGCCACGAAGGCGTCCAACCCATCATCCCGCTCGACGCTGGGTGATAAGACTGTGCAGCGTCGGTAACGTGAGATCCGGGCAGAAATCGGAAGGTTCGCCTCACTTCTTGCACCTTCAACAGTGGCCCGCCTACAATACGGTTCGCTCTTCTTTCACGGTGTTCAACCATGCTTTTTGCTCTCCGCCGCCACTACCCTTTTCCGGTCTTCATCTCCGTTGGATACAGGCGTGGGAACGAGACTGGCTATGGAAGTATCACAAACCTCTCACCATTGGGATGGCACATCTCATGAAAACACGAGTTCTTCCCCTGGTTCTGGTCTTTCTCTTGAGCGCAGCCGACGCATTGTCCTTCGGTGGCGAAGTGGTTGGAGTTCTTGAGGGGAGCACCATCGAAGTCGGGCGCCTCGGGAAGACGGCCCTCATCCGTTTGGATGGCCTCGACTGTCCTGAGAAGGACCAACCCTACGGCGACGAGGTGAAACCGGCGATCTCGGCCCTTGTCTTTGCCATGGAAGTCACGGTCGAGCCGCATGGGAAGGACAAGTACGGGCGAATCATGGCCGACGTGCTGCTTGCGGACGGGACCAACGTGAATCATGCCTTGGTGAAGGAGGGCCGATGCTGGTGGTCTCGGAGGTCCGCACCGAACAACGCTGAACTGGAACGGCTTGAGCTGGAAGCAAGAGAGGCGAAGAAGGGGCTGTGGGAAGATCCTGAACCGATCCCACCATGGGAGTTCCGGAAGGCCCAGCGGAGACGATCCCCCGGCGCACAGAAGAACTGAACCATACATTGGCACTGAGGCTGGAATGTCGAAATCGACCACAACCTATTGGAACCCGTTGGCTCCCGACCAACGCACCCGCTGGACTCCCATCAACGGTCTGGAGGGGATGGCCGAGGAGATCACCCTGAGTCTTGATCCGGTGACAGGCGAATACACCAGGCTGACCCGCTTCCTACCGGGCGCTGATACGTCAGCTTTTGGGGCAAAGACCCATGCATACCCTGAGGAGATATTTATTGTCAGTGGGCGGCTGTACGACCACACCTTCGATCGCTGGCTTGAAGCGGGAGAATACGCAAGCCGTCCTCCCGGAGAACGTCATGGACCGTTTAAGACCGATGTCGGGTGTGTAGTACTCGAGGTGTCATTTCCCAACAGGGTGGTGGACGGAAAGAGCAGCTAGGGTGGAAGAGGGCGTGGCTCTGAAGCGAGCTAATCGCCTTGCTGAAATTGTACTCTGACCCCCGTTGCGACTCGGTGTTATGTTTCATGACAATCGGAGGTACACGCAATAAGCACGAAAGATCCGTTAGACGAGGCTATGAAACTGAAACCAGAGGAACGGTTCGCCTTACTTGAGAGCCTGATAAAGAGCCTGGATGAGCCTGATAAGAGGCTGGCTGAAATTTGGGCGGAAGAAGCAGAAAAATGACTCCAGGCGTATCGTGATGGGAAGCTGGAAGGCCTCTCGATGGAGGAAGTATTTAAGGACAAATGATGCGCGTCATCTGACGAGTGATGCCAAATTGTAGATAAACACGTAACATTTCAGTAGACTTGTTTGGACACACTGGAATCAAGGGAGCCGCCATGAAGTTTACGATTACCATCACGCGCGACGAGGACGGAATGTACATCGCTGAGTGCCCGGCTATTCCGGGATGTGTCAGTCAAGGCAAGACGGAAGCAGAGGCTGAAGCCAACGTGCACGACGCCATCAAACAGTGCCTTGAGGTTCGTGCCGAAATGGGAATGCCGCTAACCGTCCTCACTCGCCAAGTGGAAGTCGTTGCTTGATGCCCCCCGTTCCCCTCCTTCCCCCTTCCGACGTCATTAAGATGTTTCAGCGCCATGGCTGGCGATAGTTCGCCAGAAAGGCAGCCATATCATCATGACCAAACCAGGCCACATTGCTACCCTTTCGATACCCAATCATCAGGAAGTGGCACGAGGCACATTGCGCAGCTTGATTGCAAAGGCAGGACTGACAATTGAACAGTTCCTCGATACCTCAAACAAGTAGGCTAGGGGTTCAACGATCCTGGTATTATGCTCGGACAGTTCGATGGCCTGTTATCAGTCCAAATCAAAGGACTTGATCAATGAGAATTGTGGAACTCGAGGCACAACCAAACTGGGTACTCTCCATTGTGGCAGATGACGGCCGGGTTGGCCGATTTGATATGAGCCCCTATCTTCAGTATGAGGCGTTCGAGGCGCTTAGAGACCAGGCCGAATTTGTGAAGGTGGTCAATGATGGGTACTTTGTCGAATCGGATTGTGGCGCCGACTTGTCAGCGGACACGATCGAGGCGCGGTGGCAGGTTGTGGGGAAAGCAGCCCGGCAAACAACCGCCTAACAAATTGCTTGCGCAGATACCGCCAGTCTGCCCGACGATGCAAGGAGAGTGAAATCTTGCGGAAATGCGTCTTGTGCAAGTAGACTTCACCTGTTGCGCTGCGGACAGCCCAACGGGTGAAGTTAGGCGCCGAAATGAAGGACGTGTGTAAATCGGCTGGCCATGATTGAGCGGGGGCATGTCTGAGTCCCACAATATTTAGAGCAGGAGGATTTCGCTTCTACTTCTTCTCTCGCGAGGAAAACCGGATGCACGTTCACGTCTATAGCGAACGCGGGGAGGCGAAGTTTTGGTTAAGTCCGCGAATTGAGTTGGCGCGAAATTTTGGAATGTCCGCCCGTCAGCTCAAAGCTGCCAAAGCCCTTATCGAGAAACATGAGAATGAAATCCGCGACGCTTGGCAAGAACATTTCGGGAGTTGAAGTCACCAACATCTCGAAGCACGGATTCTGGCTGCTCCTGGCCGATGAAGAGCTGTTTCTTCCGTTCAAGGAATTCCCTTGGTTTAAGGAGGCCTCCGTAGAAGAGCTTCTGCACGTCGCCTGGCCTCATCCGCATCACCTATATTGGCCCGATCTCGATGTCGATGTTGCAGTCGAATCGATCAGACACCCGGAAAAATTTCCTCTCGTCTCGAAAGTCTCGCGACGATCGAAGCAGCCCATCCGCAGAAGCAGGATCACGCGCGCCTGACCGCCGTTCGCCCGTGCGCCCACGCCATTGCCTCTTCTCATTGAAACGCCAACGATTCTGGCGTTATGCTCGGACCATTCGATGGCGTGTTAGGCGGACGGAACACGGCAGATCCGGCTCCTATGCGGATCGGCCTAAACAGTGTTAGAGCGCATGGATACGGTCGATCAGGCGCAGGCAATGATCTTTAGGGAGATCACCTCGGACGATTCTGAGGTCCGTGGAGAGTACCTAAAGCATTTCGAGGGAGCGGCGAATGGATTTGCGGTGTCGATGGCCAAAGCCTTCGTCAAGTGGCGCGACTTCGACAACGAGCTAAAGGGGGATGAGAGGCGAGCTCAGCTGTCAGCTTTGGTCTACGTTGCGATCACCCTCCATGTGTTGTCGATGAAGGCTTTTCTCGCTGGACAACCGGTCGCCGCCGGCAACCTTTTCCGCCAAGTCCTCGAGTGCATTGCTCTGGCACTCCTATGCTCCGGTAAGGAGTTGGATGTATTGAAGCGCTTTATGGAAGACAAATACTCAAGTAACGATGCTATACGTGATGTACTGCGACATCACAAAAAGCTATCCCTCAAGGGCGACGTACTTGAGGTGATGAAGAGGTCCCAGGACTTCTACCACAAATATAGCCATGTCACGACGATGACCATTGCTGCGGCAATGTCGTTCTCTCAAAAAGGGGGGCTATATGTAGGCGCCTCTTTTGATGACGGCAAATTGGATGCGTACAAGAAGGAGAACAATTTAAGAGTCAGCCTAGCCGATGTCTTTCCCAATTTCGTTGATGGCGTTTTTGCAAATGTTGCGAAATGGTGATGCGTCCTAAACAACCGGTTGGAGAGCGACGCTATGGCACCGGTTCTGCGCCTCCGCCCACGCGCCTCGACCTGAACGTTAGCCGACCCCGAACGGATGCGAAATGGAATTTCGATTTACATATCGAGGCCCTCTCAAGGGGAATTCTGCTAGGCCGGAAGATAAACAGCGGCTCCGTCGTTCATTCCACCTGCAGTTGAAACAGCTTTGGAGTTTAGAACCTTTGAAGTCTAGGGGAGTTCTTTTGGCGGAGCAAACTGTAACGGCGTCATCGGTAATTTTTGACCGCGCCGGATTCAAGTTCGCACCATTAATTTCCGAACGACTGTTTCTTCATGCGGAACTGCAAGTGTTGTTCTTGCGCCCAGAACCAAAGGGGTTCATTCTCACGGGTGGCGGCGATATTGATAATCGGCTAAAAACATTACTAGACAGCCTGCGAGTGCCACGTAGCTCGCAGGAACTGCCAAAAGACGACAAGCCTAAGGAAAGTGAAGACCCTTTCTTCTGTTTACTTGAGGACGACTCTCTTGTTACTTCCGTGTCTGTATCTGCGGATCAGCTGTTAGAGCCGATAGATCCGGGTCATGTATTGGCCATCATTAAGGTAAAGATGGTTCGAACCCGAGATAGTTGGGCAAATTCAGGGCTATGAGATATCGGCTAACCATGCTTTTAAGCAGACGTGGCGATACGGTACGCTGTTTCCTGGCGCACTTTGCCCCACGTTGATTAAGACAACGGTGGGCCCACAGATTGTCTTGCCTTCGTCACTTATGACCTTGAGGCCTATCAACAGAATTGACCAAGCCCTCCTAGCCCTGGAGTTCGCCATCAAGGTCATGAACTACATAGCTCTCGGCAAGATCAACAAGGACGACCTCGACTGCGACACGTTGATTTGCCTACCGGACGGAAACCTGCGCTTGGGCCAGTCGACATTCCATACCTACGACGATCTCGTTCATGCAAGCGAGAATCTCTACTCGCAGGCTTTGGCAGCCTCCGCCGTGGCCATGGAAGCGGCCCTGCAAGGCGCTGGCATTCGTAACGACCCGAATGACCGTTCTGAACGAGGTCAAGTGCGGAGCCTTGTCTACATGATTCGGTCAGCATTTGCTCACGACCTTCAGGTTCCGACGTGGAGTGTGCGAGGCCCGTATGCCCAGCAGATGCGGGTGCGGTTCGGGTGTCATGATCTGCAGGTAGATATGACCACCTTGGATGGTCAGCCCCTGGTGCTTGAGCATTTCGGTGGCCCTCTGGTGTTCTGGGACTTGATGCATGAGGTTCGTTCCTGGATTCAGGGGCCCAACACGACGCAGCAGCCTACCGGTGCCCAGAGCGGCTCCGGCGGCTGAGCGCCAAAGACGTTGAGCCGGCGTTCGATCCACAAGGAGAAGTATCGATGCCTCCCACTCCTTCGATATCGTCAGTCACCATGAACGCTTCTAATGCAATCGCCGTGAGCGTGAAGCGTCGTTCGTGAAGTATGAAGCGCAGGATGGAAAGAAAGCCTGTCTCGTCTTTGTTTGCGAGATACGAGATACGCTTCACGAGGCACGCGTGTTAGCTAGTCGCGAGGGATTACGCTCATGAAGTACGTGGATGAATTTCGCGATCGCGCCGTGGCGGCGGCTTTGGCGGAGCGGGTCAAGCAGACGGTGCGGCGGCCCTGGACGATCATGGAAGTCTGTGGGGGACAGACACATGCAATCGTGCGGTTCGGGCTCGATAGCCTGTTGCCGAAGAACCTCGAGCTTGTTCATGGACCTGGTTGCCCGGTCTGTGTGACCTCGGTGTCATTGATCGACCAAGCGGTCTGTCTTGCGTCTATGCCGGGGGTGGTCTTCTGCTCGTTCGGCGACATGCTGCGTGTTCCCGGTACCCGTGGTGACTTGTTTGGAGTAAAGGCAGCAGGCGGAGATGTGCGGATCATCTATTCGCCATTGGATGCGCTCGAGCTGGCTCGGAAGCACCCAGATCGCGAGGTTGTCTGTTTCGCCGTGGGATTTGAGACGACTGCACCGGCATGGGCCATGGCGGTCGCGCAGGCGAAGCAGTTGGGGATCACCAACTTCAGCCTGCTGATTGCCCATGTGCTCGTGCCTCCGGCGATGGAGGCGATTCTGTCGTCGCCGCAGAATCGGATTCAAGGCTTTCTGGCCGCGGGCCATGTCTGTACTGTGATGGGCTATGAGGAGTATGAGGCCATTGCACAGAAGTATCGCGTCCCGATTGTTGTGACCGGGTTTGAACCGCTCGATGTGCTCGAAGGTGTGGCCATGCTGGTGAGTCAGTTGGAAGAGGGACGAGTCGAGGTCGAGAATCAGTATGCGCGATCCGTCAGCCGTGAAGGAAACCGACAGGCGAGGAGCATCGTCGGCGAAGTCTTTGAGCCGGCGTCGAGGGCCTGGCGCGGGATCGGCGAGATTCCGGCAAGTGGTCTGCGTCTCAAACCTGCGTACAGCGCTTACGACGCCGAATTGAAGTTTCAGCACGAGCTATCGCAACTTACCGAAGGGAAAGAGGATCCAGACTGCCAGAGTGGGCTGATTCTCCGAGGGTTACTCAAGCCCACAGACTGTCCAGCCTTCGGGACCCGTTGCACGCCGGAGCGGCCGTTGGGTGCGCCGATGGTGTCGAGCGAAGGGGCCTGCGCCGCTTATTATCGATACCGAAGCCACGTTACTCGTGAAGCGTGAAACGTATCGGCCCACAGTTTCAAGTTTTATGTTTCATGCTTGAGGTTCTTGGCTTCTGCACAGAATTAAACTCCCCTTGAAACATGAAACTCGAAACTAGCAACTCAGGACGAGATACGAACTATGAGAGAATGCCATGAGCGGCGATAAATCCTTTGAACCATCCTGCCCCTTGCCTGTCTCCGCGAAGAAGACCGTGCAGCTTGCGCATGGTGGGGGCGGTCGGCTGATGCAGGAGTTGATTCAAGATGTGTTCGTGCGGGCCTTTCACAATCCCATGCTGGAGTTGCTGCACGACGGTGCCACCTGGCCCGTGGAGAAAGGCACGCTCGCCTTCACGACTGATTCGTATGTCGTGCGGCCGCTGTTTTTCCCCGGTGGCGATATCGGAACTCTGGCAGTGAACGGCACGATCAACGATCTGGCCATGTGTGGCGCGAAACCGTTGTACCTGAGTGCGGGATTCATCTTGGAAGAGGGGCTGAGCCTAGAGGTGCTGCAGCAAGTCGTGAACTCGATGGCCGAGGCCGCGCGGGCGGCGGAAGTCCCGATCGTGACGGGCGATACGAAGGTTGTGGATCGCGGCAAAGGCGACGGGATCTTCATTAATACGTCCGGCGTTGGGCTGGTCCCGACCGGCGTCCGTGTCTTGCCGACGTTGATCCAGCCGGGTGATGCGATCCTTGTGAGTGGTGATCTCGGTTCCCATGGCGTGGCCGTGCTCAGTGTGCGAGAAGGGCTGACGTTCGACGGCCATGTCGAAAGCGATTCGGCGCCGTTGCATCGGATCGTCACAGATCTGATCGAGAGCGGTACCGAGATCCATTGCTTGCGCGACCTCACCCGTGGCGGACTGGCCAGCGTGCTGAACGAACTGGCTGTTGTGGCGAAGGTCGGCATAACAGTGGATGAGTCGACCATTCCGGTGACCGAGACGGTGCGTGGAGCCTGCGAGCTCTTAGGGCTCGATCCACTCTATGTGGCGAACGAAGGACGCTTCGTCGCGATGGTCCCGGCGCAGCAGGCCGAGGCCGTACTTGCTGTGATGCACCGCCACAAGGCCGCGAGTCTGGCGGTTCACATCGGCGTCGTGACGGATCGCGACCCTTCCATGGTTGTTTTACGGACTGTTGTGGGCACGCATCGTGTACTCGATCTGCTCTCAGGCGAGCAACTGCCACGAATCTGCTAAGGGCATACGAGTTGCAGGGAGATGAGTTGTAAATGGTAACGAACGACCCCGAGTTTCACGACGATCTTAATCATGAATCGCATCATGAAAGACGGTCTGGTGCTGGGGACGACCCTGCTCGTCATCCACTCGTTTGCTTCGTTCCTGGTGTTTCTCTACTGCCATATCAATACCGAAAGCCAGTCGGTATTCGTCTATTTTCTCTTCTTTGTCGTTGACGCACCGACCGTTCCCTTGGCGTTCGAACTCGAAGGAAAGATCGGACTCCTCGCCGACCTGACCGATTCGTGGACCGACTTGTGGTTCTACGGGCATCAAGGGGTCAACCTGAGGGCGTTTATTCTCACAGCTGTGTTTGGGGGTCTTCATTGGTTTATTCTTGGGAGCGTGCTGAGTTACGCGCTGGGTTGGATTCATGAACAATTCAAACGCCAGCCGGCATGAAGATGTATTCGTGATGGTGACGACCACTACAACGCCGGTGCGACTTGATCCAAGATCAGACGATAGTGGAGTCCCACCGCTTTACAGCCGCGGCTTCCTGCGAAGCGGATGAAATAGGAAACAGGAGTGCGCAATGCATACAAAACTCTACCTGCTCGCGCTTTGCTTGCTCACCGCTCCCGTAGTGGTCGGTCAAGCTGAACAACACGGGCAATCCCATGCTGACCACCTGGAGAGACACTTCGATGCGGAGGAGTCGGCCCAAAGATTTGACGACCCGGCGCGTGATGCGTGGCAGTTGCCGGATCAAGTGATTGCGGCGCTGAACTTGAAACGGGGCCAAACTGTGGCCGACATCGGTGCTGGTACTGGGTATTTCACCGTGCGCCTGGCCAAAACGAAAGCCTCGCCGAGGGTGTATGCGGCTGATATCGAACCCTCGATGGTGAAGTACCTACGGGAACGCGCCGCCAAGGAAGGTTTGGACAATGTGATTGCCATTCAAGCGTCTCCCGACGGGCTCAATCTACCAGAGCCCGTCAATCTGATTCTGATCGTGAACACGTATCACCACATCGGTGACCGTGAAACGTATTTCCGAAGGCTGGCCAAATCGATTAGGTCTGGTGGTCAGGTTGCGATTATCGATTTTAAGCCAGACTCTCCAGTAGGTCCACCGAAGGAGTTTCGTTTTCCACCGGAGCAGTTTCGATCAGAGATGGGCAAGGCGGGATACAAGGTGACCGCGCGGCATCACTTCCTGCCGCGACAGGAGTTCTTGATTTTCGAAGTCGCCAGCAATCCCTCCCCGTAGGATTCTTTCGTGACAGTCACAGCACCATCCCTTCCCTTCAGATTCCATGGGCCTAACTCGTGTCTGAGAGGCAGTGGGACAGGAATGAATTGTGGAATCTTGCGACAGCAGATTTCGTCGTTCTGGGGATTCTTGCCTGTCGCTCTATAGACGGAGTTCTCAGGATGGCCTAACTTTCAACGGGGTTAGGTCCCATGGCATGCATAGTTCATCGTCAGTCTGGATGGTACGAGGATTGCCATCAATTGATTCTAGGCGATATTAGGCAAGGAGACCTTGAGGGCTATGTCGGCGCGATCCATAATGATGGCGGTCGTAGTGGCTCTGTTGTGCCTCCCTCTTGGGTATGCCACGTCTAGAGGGGAGAGCAGTAATGCCAAGGCGCTGCGCGAACACTACGATCTTCAGGATGGCAAGCGTCTCTATGAGCAATATTGCCGGTTCTGCCATGGGGAACAGGGAAAAGGAAAGGCCTATGACGTGACCCCTCCACCTGCGGATCTCACCAGTGCTGCCGTCCAGCAGAAGTCGGATGCCGAGTTGACCCAGACGATTCATGAAGGTGAGCGCGGCACGGCGATGGGGTCTTGGAAATGGGAGCTATCGGAAAAGGACAAGCAGAATATCCTACTCTATATCCGGCGGCTGGCTCGATGATCGAAAGCCGTTTGCGAACTATCGCTCTGCTTGATTTTTGGTTCAAGGCGTGGAGCAGCTGACATGACCAACCATGAAAAGCGAAAGAAAATCATTCCCTGGATTGATCCTGAGGAGCGCGTGACCGTGCACTTTCTCGACGAGAAGGACCTGAACGCCGAGGTGACAGGGACCACTGAGGAATTGGTCGATCTCTCGATTGAAACCAAGGCGCCTCATATCAAGCAACGGGTCTCAGTGCCGCTCAGGCTCACGGAACTTTCAGAGGACCTCGGGCACTATACGCGAGACCCCGAACGACCGTTGAAACATCGGCGGCTTATGTTGATCGTCGACGAGAAACGGCCGCCCGTCATCTATTAAGCGAACCTCCGCTCGCATCTGAGGTCTTCGGCAACAGTGTGCACGGCGGTGTTGCCCCAATTCTCCACACCCCCGTGAGGCGTATCCTATTTCATCTCGCTCCTTCTTCCTGTGTGACCGGCTGTTTTTCTTTGAGTATATCCGGGGGTTCGAGCCATCGATCTTCGGATGATCGTTCGAAGGCACCTAATTTGCTCAGTCATCTCTTACCGAAGGCGTTTATGCTTCCAGGGGGGTGGTTGATGATCGATAGTTCAATCAGAAGATGCAAGAAGAGCGTAATCCACGGCGATCATACGATTGCCGTAAGAAGCCGAGGGTTGCTGCTGTTTTGCCTGATCATTGGTGTGACCTCCAGCTGTGCCTCACCTGAATCGCTCGAGATGGGTTCCTACGACCCCTCTCATGATCAGAGAGCCATTGCCGGCTACTACCAGAATCAGGCCTTAGCAATGCATGAGAAAGCCAAGGCACAAACTACCACTGCAGCGCGTTACGAGGAGCTGTTCGGGGCTGAGTCGGATTTGGTGTCAGGGGCTCGTTTGCTGGCACATTACTACGAGGAGACCGCCCTCGAACTTGAGCGTCTCGCTAAAGCTCATGCGTCCGTGGATCGCACCGGGCGGCGCTCAACTGCCGTCCCGTAGGTCAGAGAGGTTTGGCTCAACGGACGATGCACCGAGAGGAGACTATATGAAACACTTGCTGAAAGCTCGCACACTTCTTCTTCTGATCCCTATACTGCCCATACTGATGGTCCTCGAGGGCTGCAGTAGTACGGTTAATCCGGGAAGTCGAGGGCTACGTTGGTACCCCCTCACCTCCGGACTGATCAAGGAACCGCTCAAAGAAGGGTTCTACTGGCGGGCGCCCTGGAATGACGTCTTTGTGTATGACACAAGATGGAAGAGTTTCAAGGAAAAGGTGGATGCGCTGACTGCGGACGATCTGCCGGTCACCGTGTATGCCGCGATTACCATGCGCCCAATCCCGGATGAAGTCTATTTTCTCGCCCAGGAAGTGGGACCTGACTGGTACAAGCAGTTGGTTCAACCGCAACTTTTGTCGGCGGTGCGCGGCGTGGTCGCGAACTACACGATGGTGACGCTTCCGGAGCGCAGCAGCGAAATCGGGAACAAGATCGAAGCCGTGGTGGTTGAAGCGTTGAAGGGGCGTCATCTGGACGTCTACAACGTGGCACTCTCGGAAATGGAGTTCTCCCAGATGGTGTTGCGGGCCATTGAACAGAAGCAGGCAAAGGAGCAGGAGAAAGAGCAGAAAGACTTCGAGGTGGTCATCGCGCAGCGCAATGCCGACATTGCCCGGATTCAAGCCAAAGGCGAGGGTGATTCGTTGAAGATTCGCGCGGAAGGCGAAGCCGACAGCCTGAGGATCCGGGCCGTGGGGCAGTCGCAGGCGCAAGACATCATCACCAAAACGCTGACGCCGGACTATTTGCGGTTCAAGTTATATGAGAGCCCTAATTCCAAGACCATCATCGTGCCAGAAAAGCTGAATCTTCCGTTGATTCTCAGCCCTGGTGCCGAAGGGCCCAGATAGAATTCGCGATCGTGCTCGGGAGAAGCGAAGCGGAACAGAGAAACGCACTTGGCAACCTTGGCGTGGAGGCATAAATGAATCGTCATTTACTGCTGTGGCTCATGGCTATTGCCTTACTCGCAACGATCGGTTGTCGTCCCCGACACCCGCCCCATACGCCGCAGCCGTTTGGAATGAAGGAGGTGACCGGAAGTTCGTCTTCCTCGGCAATCTTACCGCCTTAAACAAGATGTCATTCAGCTTCTCACCGAACCGACATGAACGACAACCGTGCCTCACGTCCCGCTCCTCGAGTTCCGATCTGGAGCCAAACTGAATTGGGGAGGAATACCATTGCGCGGACGATTTGTTTCAGAGGTGCGGTACTCCTATTCGCTCTGCTCTCGGGTTGCGCTTCGCCGGTCGAAGGCCTATGGCCGCCACCTCCGGACTCCACCACTCAGACCATCGTGGTGTCGCTCGACACCTGGCATGCGATGATCGCCTTTCCACAGAAAAATGAGACTGAGGACTCGGCACTCGGTTCGCAACACTCATATGAGGAGTGGGGGTATGCCGAGCGGGCGTGGTACTTGGAGGGAAAGACGGGATTGACCGGGATTCTTCGCGCACTCTTCTCACCCACCGAAGGGGTTGTCGAAGTCGGGTACTATGATCGCGTCTGGGCGGAACGCACGCCGCAACCGCCATCCGACCTCTTCACATTTCGTCTGACCGAAGAGGGCTATCAGAGCTTGCGCCGGCACCTGCATGCAACGCTGTTGAGAGATGAACCATTGGCCTCGTTCGGACAATCCGTCTTTTATCCCGCGAGGCCTTCGTACCATCTGTTTCATACCTGTCATCAGTATGCTGCTCATGCCATGCGCGAAGCCGGCTTGCCGATCTCCCCATTCTGGGCCTTCAACCGAACGACCCTCGCGTGGCAACTCCGGCGCGCCGCACGGATTGCTGAGCAATCACCGGATTCGCCGCTTGGCCAGTCACGGTAAACGACGCTGAGTTGGCATGGACAGGACCGGCGGCTGCTCCTTGATCCCTCATCATGCTGGTCTGCTTTTCTTGAATCTTGATTTCCGATATACTTGCCATCCTAGGAGTTTGCTCTATGTCAAAGACCGTCCCCACTCCTCCTCCAGGATTCGACGATCTCTCAGTCGAAGAGCAAATCGATTTCGTACAATCTCTCTGGGAAAAGATCGCGGCCAGTCCTGAGCAAGTTCCCGTACCCGAATGGCACCGGCAGATCATTCGCGAGCGCCTGGAGGCGTATCATGCGAACCCCGCCGCTGGTCGACTCTGGACAGACGTCCGGACAGATATCGAACGTAAGTTGCGAGATCGTTGATCTGACGGATGGCACGGCGACTGGTCGTCCAACCTCAGGCGGACCTCGATATCCAAGCAGCAGCCGTCTGGTATGAAGACCAGCGATCCGGCTTGGGGGTGCGCTTCCTCGACGAACTCGGGTTGGTGTTTCAGCGTATCGAGACCAATCCTCGACAATTCTCGCGGCTGGAAGGCGAAGTTCGTCGTGCTCTCCTCCACCACTTTCCTTACGGTGTGTACTTCATTGAAGTGTCAGAGGCCATCATAGTTCTGGCAGTTCTGCACCTGCATCGAGACCCTGATGTGTGGAAGAGCCGTAATTGAGGTTCTGAATAACGGCGGCCAGATTGCTGGATAAGCATTGGGCGGTGCAGTAGACTTGCCCGCAACAAATTGTTGAGGCTGTCTTCTCAACTTCTCCCATTCACCATCTGAGCCGGGTATCGGATTCGAAGACAGGACTCCGAGTCCTCCCACTGACATCAGTCGGTGGAGGCGCCGGTTGCCTCTTTCCAGTCCGACGGCGCCTTAAGCATCAAGAGAAACCCGACCACGACAAATACAACGATGGTGCTCATGCCCAGGCGGTGGCTTCCGGTCCAGTCTATCGTCACACCAACGACGAGCGGCCCGAGAAAAGCCGAGACTTTACCGGCTAAGGCATGAAGTCCGAACATCTGATTGCACAAAGAGGCGGGCGCCATCCGAGAAAGGTAGGAACGGCTGGAAGCCTGCGCCGGTCCGACGAAGATGCCCAGCAACAGCCCAAAGATCCAGAACAGGAGACGTGATTCCACGAGCAACAGGGCTGCCATCGACAGAGCCAATCCTACCAGCGACCACAAAATAGTCTGCTTCCCACCGATCCGGTCATCTATCCAGCCGAACCCGGCGGATCCGAGTAGGGCTGCCACGTTGAGGGCGAGGCCAAAGGTCACGATGTCCCCTTCGCTCATCCCGAACACGCTGGCTGCATAGATACCGCCGAACGCGAAGAGGGCCACCAGTCCGTTGTGGTAGATCATCAAGGCGATCAGGAAACGGACGATCCCACGATAGGGCCGGACCTCCTTGATCATATCGAGGAGCTGAGCATACCCATCCTTCATGGCCCGCTTGAGCCCTTTGCCGGAAGCCGGCACGTCCGGCGTGAACATAAACAACGGCAGAGCGAAAAGCAGATACCAGGCTGCGACAAGCAACGCCGTGGCTCTAATGTGTCCGCCTCGATCGCGATCGAGGCCGAACGGGAGCTGCTCCGGCATCAGAAACAACAGGCCGGCGAGCAGTAGGCCGGCCAGACCGCCCGCGTAGCCCGCACTCCATCCCCAACCGGACCAGCGCCCAACCCGCGATTTAGGCACCAGGTCTGGCAGCATCGCATTGTAAAACACAGAGGCGCACTCGAACGTGATAGTCCCGGCTCCTACGAGCAACATGGCGGGCCAGAGGAAATTCGTGGAGGGTTCGATGAACCACAGGAAGCCGATCGAGAGGATCGTCAGGGCAGTGAACAAGCCGATCCATGGTTTGCGCCGACCCATCTGGTCTGCCACGGCGCCTAAGAGCGGGGCTCCAATCGCGATGATCAACCCTGCGATCCCCAACGTCATGCCCCAGAGCCGACTGCCGGATTCTTGATCAGCCGCAATTTCTTGGGTGAAGTACGGCGGAAAGATGAACATCTGAATCACGGTCCAGTACGCGCTGTTGGCCCAATCGTACAAGGCCCACGACCAGAGACCGGTGAGCGACGTGTTCGGCTCGTTCACGGATTCAGTCTGACGATCGGGGTGATCTGAATCAGGGCGCCAGTTCGGCGACCTTTCAGTGGAGGGCATCGGTGATGCGTTCATGCGGCCGCGTTCCGTCTCCTTGCCGCTCCAGCTCCGAAGGCAACATATGTGTTGTCTGATGATGCGGCACAATGTGCGCGTCAGGCTTGGGACGTGGAACGGGCCACTCCATTACAGCTTCAAGATATGTGTGGGAGGGCGGGCTCCAGTTCCCAGACAATGTCGTCTTCGGTCTCCTTGCGGTTTCTCTCCCGGACCATGACCACCGTCCAGCGTTTGGCTTCCTTGACCGCCTCCTCGTATTCCATCACGTGGAGAATCGCCCCAAGTCGCTGAACTTCCTGACCGTCGTAATCGATCGTGGTGTCTTTGACTTGCCAACCGTCGTCTTTCCTCTGCAGCTCGATCTTGGCCTTCACCATGGCGGACCTCATTCGTCAGGGTTGGCAGGATGTTGAAAAAGTCCTCCAGCGTCGTTCTCGTCTCACTCAGAGGCTCAACATACGGCACCGAGTATGCCTCGCCTCTTCGCTCACTGCGGCCGCACCCGGTGAAAGGCGCGTCTTGGTGCGCCGGGGTTGGGTGGGTGAAACCGGTGGCCTTCTTGAACATCCTGCGGACCGCTCTGATTTTGCCTGTGACCTCCAAGCGATCGAAAAGGATCGAGTGTCAAAATAGTTTTTCAACAACCTGTTAGGAGGCTCAGGAATTGTCGGACCGGTTCACCGACCGTGGCGACGCCTGTGAACATGACCTGAGCCGAAGCCTTGAGTAATCTCGAGCGAACGCACTTCGCAATTTCAAAGTTTCAAAACGGCCACACACCCATGAACAGCAGAATTGCGAAGAGAAGCGCCCCAGGTCCACTTCCTGCTCTTTGGGTGAACGTGGGGACGATGGCGAAACAGCATCAAGTTCGATGCCAGAGCCAGCAGTCATAAGATCGCATTTTCACGGCACCGCATCGGCCTGTTCCCTCGCACTCGATTTGTGGAATCACAGGAGGTCTGTGGCGTTTGACACCACTCTTGCCGGAACAGGGGTGAAATAATTCCACAGCCAAGCGCGGCGGAACTCATGAGCCGAAAGAGAAGCGTTCCCATGTGTGAATCATCATGAGAATTGTGGGCCACCTCGACATGGATGCCTTCTTCGCAGCCGTTGAGGAGCGGGACAACCTCTCACTCTGTGGGTTGCCTATCGTGGTCGGCGCCTGTGACCCCAGAGCTGCCTCGTCGATCAATATAGGAGGAACTCGAGGACTATGCGCCGCAATGTAAATGTAAGAAGGACGGAGCGATGGATCAGAATCGCCGTAGGAGCGGGGCTGATCCTCAGTGGGGTGTTTGCCCCGATCCCGCTCTGGGCCGAGGAAATCGCCGATGTCATCGGATTGCTGCTGGTCGTCACAGGCGGCGTCGGGTATTGTCCTCTCCGGCACTTCCTGAACCAAAATGCCTGTCGGTCCGACTCTTCCACGCATGGCCGAAGCGAGCGTTCCTGAGCTGCCACGATCAAGCCGATGCCTTTCGAGCCGAGGCGCAACTTCGATCATAGAGTGGTCAAACGTCACAGGAAGAAACGTGATGATCACGCATGGCCGCTATGTCACTCGCCTTTTCATCCGACTCGCCATTGCGGGCGTCATTGCGTTCCTGGTGGTAACTGGAGGATGGTTGGAGGCTATGGATCGCCCAGTTGGTGGTTGGGACGAGGGTACGGTGGATGCAGAACTCCATAAGTTGGTGCAAGCGCTGGCCGTGACCATTGGCCCACGAAGCTACATGGACCCTGCCAACTTGGACGCTGCTGCCGACTTGGTGTCGAACCGGATGGCAGCCTTGGGTTACCACGTCACCGAGCAGTCCTATCAAGCTGGGAAATTGCCGGTCCGCAACGTCATTGCAGAGCGGCGAGGCATAGAGGAGCCCGATCGCGTGATCGTGGTCGGAGCCCACTACGACACAGTCGTCGGCTCGCCGGGGGCGGATGACAATGCCAGCGGAGTGGCGGTGTTGCTGGAACTGGCTCGCCTCCATGCGGCTACCCGCTTTCGGAAGACGGTGCGGTTCGTGGGCTTCACCTTGGAAGAGCCGCCGTTTTTCCGTAGTCGGCATATGGGCAGCCGGGTCTATGTGCAGGCCCTCAAGGAACGTGGTGAACGAGTCGAAGCGATGCTCTGCCTCGAATCGGTCGGTTATTATTCGCAAGAACCGGGAAGCCAGTCGTTTCCCTGGCCCGTGTTCTGGCTGCGCTGGCGTTATCCGAGCACGGGCAATTTCCTCACGATCGTCAGCAACGCCGATTCGCGGCCGCTTCAGGAGCGGATTCGGGATGTGCTGACCGCCCGGATGGCGCTGCCGGTTGAGACTTACACCGGCCCTTGGTGGGTTCCAGGCGTGGACTGGTCCGACCACGGATCGTTCTGGAACGAAGGCTATCCCGCCGTCATGCTGACCGACACGGCCTTGTTTCGGAATCCCCATTATCACAGCCCGTTTGATCTCCCCGAACGGCTGGACTACCGGGCGATGGTAGAATTGGTGGGAGGGCTGGGGCTAGCCCTCACTTCGCTCGACGACCAACGGTGATGGGATGCGGGCGACCAGTCTAGCCGGCACGGCAATCTCCTTCGCATGAATTGTGCTCTCCGCTGAGCGATCAGCCGTCAACGAAGCGTCATTCGCTTCTGTAGGAATGGAAGCCAAACTGAGCGCGCATCTCCGGACACCCGAACACAGGGACGCCAGATCCGTCCTGGGGCATTATGCGACAGCTTCGGCAAGACCTCCGGCCTTCAGCTCCCCACTGTGGCGGCGGACTCAGATCGGTTCGGTCGTCATGTGACCAGAACCGTCTGTTTTTCCATGTGGTTGTGCTCGAAGTGGTGGTGTGTCTCCTCTGGCATTGACGTTGCGGAGTAGACCAAGTGGGCTGATCCGACTAAGGCGCGGATCTTCTGCCGTGATTTCAGAGGAATGATGATGGTGGGTGAAGGTTGGAAGCTGGGATGGCCGCAACATGGAGCGGAATCGGTGACACCGAGAGGGGCGTCATGCGCGGCAAGCGCGAAGGGAGGGCATGCTTTGCGATGGGGCTGTATGCTTGTTGCGGTTGTAGGCTTGTGGGCTGTCGCGCCGGTCGACCAGTCGTCTGCTCAGCAGGCACGCCCGGTCGTCTACCTCGTCCCGATCGAAGGCGTGATCGACCTTGGTCTGGCTCCCTTCGTTGAACGGATTTTGGACGAAGCTGCCGTGAAGGATGCCGCGGCGGTGATTCTTGAAATCGACACCTTTGGCGGACGCGTGGATGCCGCGGTCCTGATCCGCGATGCCTTGCTGCGATCCAAGGTCAGGACCGTCGCGTTCATCAACAAACGAGCCATCTCGGCCGGGGCCCTGATCAGCCTAGCCGCAGAACAGATTGTCATGGCGGAGGGGGGCACGATCGGGGCGGCGACACCCGTCCAGATCGGTCTGCCGGGGGCCCCTGCCCAGCCGGTCGAGGAAAAGACGGTCTCCTATATGCGGAAGGAATTCCGCGCGACCGCGGAAGCCCGTAAGCGGCCTCCGTTACTTGCTGAAGCGATGGTGGATGCGGACGTTGAGATCCCCGGCGTGATTGAGAAGGGGAAACTGCTCACGTTAACGACCGACGAAGCCCTGGAACACCAACTGGCCGACTTCCGAGCCGACCGACTCGACGGCGTACTCAACCTATTGAAGATAGAGAATGCCGAGGTCCGTCGCGCAGAGGAAACCTGGGCGGAATCGCTCGTCCGCGTCCTCACACATCCGATCGTGAGCGGGATTCTCATTGCGGTCGGGACGCTCGGGATCCTGGTGGAAATTCAGTCTCCTGGTTTTGGCGTGCCCGGTGCGGTTGGTCTTACCAGCATGGCCCTCTTCCTATGGGGCCATTGGCTGGTTCGTCTTGCCGGATGGGAAGAGGTGCTCCTTATCGGGATCGGACTGATCCTGCTGGCGATCGAAGTATTTCTTGTGCCCGGGTTCGGCATCTTCGGCGGACTCGGCATTGCGGCGTTACTCAGCGGGCTTGGACTGAGCCTTGTGGGAGCCGGAGCCACGTGGGGTGTGATTCTGTTTGCCGTGGGACAAGTGATGCTCGCATTGCTGATTGCCATCGCGGTGGCGCTGGCGTTCCTGAGGATCGTTCCCCGCCTGCCCTTCGGCCGGCCATTGGTGCTGGAGACTGGATTGCCGGCTGAGTCGGGCTATGCCTCTGCGCCGGAAACAGATCGGCGCTGGCTCGGCAAACGGGGTACTGCCGCCTCAACGCTGCGGCCGGCCGGAATCGCTCACTTCAATCATGAGCGGGTGGACGTGGTGACGGAAGGTGAATTTATTGAAACCGGTGAGGCCATTGAGGTCATTCGGGTGGATGGCAATCGTATCGTCGTCCGACCCGTCCAACCGAATTCTGAAGGGAGTGCGTCATGAACGAAATGGAAACCGGTCTGTTAGGATTCATCGCCACGACGATCCTGGTGATTGTCGGTGGCATGCTTTTGCTGTACCTGATTCCCCTGCGCTTGTGGATCGCAGCCTGGGCTTCCGGTGCCTATACGGGACTGGTGACGCTGATCGGGATGCGTCTTCGCCGTGTTCCTCCGGACACGGTGGTCACCGCGCGCATCAGTGCCGTGAAGGCCGGACTCACCATCCCGCTCAATGATCTGGAAGCCCACTATCTGGCCGGTGGCAACGTCGTGAACGTCGTCCTCGCAATGATATCCGCCGACAAAGCGAATATCGCGATGCCGTTCAAACGAGCGGCGGCCATCGATTTGGCCGGGAGGGACGTGTTGGGGGCGGTCAAGATGTCGGTGCTCCCCAAAGTGATCGAGACACCCCGCATTGCCGCGGTTGCGAAAGACGGCATTCAGCTCCATTCCATTTGCCGTGTGACGGTGCGCACGAATCTCGACCGGCTGGTGGGCGGGGCGGGCGAGGAGACCGTGCTGGCACGGGTGGGCGAAGGGATCGTGAGCACGATCGGCTCGGCGGAGACACACAAAAATGTGCTGGAAAATCCCGATCACATCTCGAAGCACGTGCTAAGCAAAGGGCTGGATGCGGGGACGGCCTTTGAGATCCTGTCGATCGATATCGCGGATATCGACGTCGGTGAGAACATCGGCGCCAAACTGCAGATCGATCAGGCCGACGCCGACAAGCAGATTGCCCAGGCGAGAGCCGAGCAACGGCGCGCCATGGCCGTGGCGCTGGAACAGGAAATGCGCGCAAAGGTGGTGGAAGCTGAATCCGAAGTGCCGAAGGCCATGGCGGAGGCGTTTCGCCAAGGGAACCTGGGCATCATGGATTACTACCGCATGAAGAACGTGCAAGCGGACACCTCCATGCGCGACGCGATTGCGGGGACGGGCGAGGAACCGCCGGGCGGTCCGAAGAAGGAGGAGCGCCGATGACATGGGAGCAACTGGTAGTCCCTGTGCTCCTGGTCCTGGCCCTGGTAGCGCAGCTCATGCGTGTGTGGAAACAACGAGGGCTTGAACAGAAGGAGGAGGAAGCGGACAGGGAAGTGATTACCCGCCTCCAGGAGAGCAAGCGGACCCCGGTACGTGAGCCACGTGGTCCGAGCGAACAACCGGGCCTGGCGCGGCCTGGCACGGAAGCATTCTCGACGAGACGTCCTCACATATCCCGGACATTCCGCATGGATGCGAACACGCGTACCATGCGACGCGGGATCATCCTGATGACGATTCTAGAGCCTTGTCGAGGGGTCAATCCATTCGAGTTTCGCGGCTAGCAGAGAGAAAACAACCCTTCGGGTGGCAGTGGCGCACGGGGGGACCGCGCGCCACTCAGCGATACCACGGTCGCGAACAGAACAGGGGTCACGCATGGTCGATCTCTATTCCATCATCATCGCCGCCGCCGTCTCTCCTGACTAACTCGTCTGCAGCGACTGCTTGATCCATCGTGCCTCCTCCACATGCGCCCGCAACATCGGCAAGGTCCTATACGACCAATGGAGCACATCCGGATCCTCCACCGCCTGCATGCTCTCCTCGAACTCTTGTACATCCCTCTGGTGGTCCCACAGGATGTACTGCATGTACTCGCGATCGAATGCGTGGCCGGATAGTGGTGTGATCTCCTTCAGTTTCTGCTTGTGTTCGTCGCGTAACTCCGAGGGCAACTGAACGCCCTTCTTAGCTGCCATCTCTTGTATCTCCCGGCTGATCTTTTTGTGGGCGCCGATCATGTGCTCGGCGAATTCCTTCACCCGCTTGCTGGTCGCCCGTCCGTCGACGAGTAGGGCCAGCGAGATTTGGGCTTGCTGCATCTCAGCCGCTTTCTTGAGAAACGCTTGGGTGTACGGCCTGGGCTCCGGTTTGGCGCTTTGCGCCCATGCGACCGGGACGACGGCCATTGCGGTGGCCGTAGCAAGACTGATCACGATTGTGCGAATCATGGGTTCCTCCTTGTGTGAATGTTGGGAAGGTTAGTGGATAGTGAATAGTGAATCTGCGTTTGCCGTTCCAGGCTTCAATCTAGAAGTTTCCTGTGACACACAGTCGCTTACACGTACGAAACTGCCCAAGACTTACATGTTGTGGTAATCGTGCTTGACATCCGGCACCGCCGGGTGCCGCGCACTTGCGTCTTCGGTCTTGCAGTTGGAGTGCCACCGACCGAGATGAGGTTTGAAAGAGAGGATCAATCCAAATATCGCAGCGTTAGGAGAATGACCGTGCAAACGTAGACATGAGGAGACGGAGAGGTTGGGGAGTTAGGCGGCAGGAGAATCGTCCACCCTGTTGCCAATTTCCGCATTCTACCAAATAGATCGGTGAAGGTCGTCGACGAATGGAACAAGAAGCCGGCCGCGTTGAAATGGAACCAGCCGATCAGTTTGGGAAAGAGTTTGAGGACAACAACAGTATCCGGACTTTCAATCCTATCTCCCCCTGGTATCGATTCAGAAGTTGCGGGTGTCACCGAACCGTTGCCAGATTAAGTACAGAGGCGTTCCAGCCAAGACGGTCGCGAGTCCCATGCCTGATTCCAGCGGTCGCTCCGAGACGACGTTCCAGATGATCACGATGGACATCAAAATGAAGAACACTGGAACGAAGGGATAGAGTGGTGTGCGATAAGGACGGGGAAGGTCAGGTTCTTTGCGGCGTAGGACCAGGAGTGCTCCCACCGCGAGGGCGCTGAAGATCATGAGTACGGTGCCGCTGTAGATCAACAGCTGCTCGAAGCTCCCCGAGAGAATCAGGACCGAGGCCCACAGGCTTTGTAGAAAGATAGCGTATACTGGCGTGCGTTGTGCACCGGATGTTCTGCAAAAGTATGCTGGAATCAACTTGTCCTTCGCCATCGCATAATATACGCGAGGGCCGGCCCACACCATAGCACTCATGGCTCCTGTAATCGAAAGGCAGAGGATCATTGTCACGAACCGGGCCGCGTCCACGCCCAGCGACGCCACCGCTACCTTGTCGGCGACGGGTAACAGCGGTGGCGTGGCCAAGTCCGTCACCGGCAGCGCGTAGAAATAGAATCCGTTAAGCGCGAGATAGAGGAGCGTAACGAACAGCGTGCCGCCGATCAGAGCACGCGGAATGGTACGAGCCGGCTCGGTGACCTCTCCAGCCAAATACACCGCGGCATTCCAGCCCGAATAGGCGTAGAGGGCAAAGATCAATGACACAATGGAAAGTCCGATGCTTGGGGCAGTACGTGCCTCGGAAAGACTGAGATGCGCCCAGTCCCCCTTCCCTACCAGCAAGCCCGCTGCAATCAGTGCAATGATGGCTCCCATGTTCAACAGCGTCAGTGTTCGTTGAAGAAATCCACCTGCTTCTATCCCAGCAAGGTGAAACGCCGTGATGGACCATAGGAGCGCAAGCGCGATGATCGTCGAGAGCGGACCTCGGTCGCCATCAAGCGGAAGGAGTTGATTCACATAGGCGGCGACGCTCATGGCCCCTGCCGCAATGGCCGCACTGAAACCAACGGTGAAAGACGTCCATCCACTGAGAAACCCGATGAACGGCCCATAGGCTCGGTGAAGATAGAGGTATTCTCCACCGGCCACCGGAAGTGCCGTCCCCAACTCACTGTAGGCGAGTGCGCCTGCAAGGGCGATAAGCCCTCCCATCAGCCAAATGAAAAGGATCAAGCCAGGATGACCGAGATCACGCGCCATAAATCCAGTCGTGGTAAAGATGCCGGTGCCGACGACGTTGCTAACCAGCACGCAGGCGGCTGTGAACCAGCCGATGCGGCGAGGGAGTGTGGACGGATCTTTCTCGGCTCTGTCCATCAGGATAGGCTGCTCTTACTTTTCTTCAGGATGGATCAGCGGCACAAACCGCACGAGGGTGAGAGTTTTTCGCTGATAGCCCTCTGCTGTGCGGTGATAGAGATCAAGAGTCTGGATATCTCGGCCGACCGGCAGGATCAGACGACCACCTACGGCTAACTGATCGAGCAACGGTTGCGGGACGTGGTCTGGTGCGGCGGTGACGATAATGGCGTCGAAGGGTGCTTCTTCGGGCCAACCGAGATAGCCATCGCCTGCGCGAACTTGGACATTCTTGTAGCCAAGCTCTGCCAACGTCTGTGTTGCTTGGAGAGCAAGCGGCTCCACAATCTCGATGGTGAACACCTTCTCTGCAAGCTCGGCGAGAATGGCAGCTTGGTACCCGGATCCGGTTCCGATCTCGAGCACCTTGTCCGTCTTCTTGAGCGCGAGTGCCTCCGTCATACCGGCGACCAAGGAGGGTTGCGAAATGGTCTGGCTATAGCCGATCGGGAGGGGGCCATCGATATACGCGAAGATGGAATAGCGAGCGGGTACGAAGCGATGGCGCGGTACGCGCCGCATCGTCGCAATCACGTCAGGGTCTTTGACGCCGCTAGGGATGATGTATTGGTCAACCATCCGTTGGCGCTCGATCTTGCGCGCCTGATCCATAGGATGAGAATCTGCTCCTCTTCCTCCATTACATGAGGAGATCAACACCGGCAGGCTGGTGATTGCAACGAACACGAGTGTGAGGCGCAAGGGACATTGATGGAAACATCTCATAAAACCCCTCGCTGAGCAGGCAAGGCACTCATGTTGAAAAGGAGCAATCGCGATGCCACGGCTTTGAACGAAATAGTGAAGCGAAGCCCCGTTGAGTCAATTGAGGTGTAGCATTGCACGACAGAGGCAACCTCGGGGTTGTAGCAAGTTATCCCTCAGTTTGGGTTCGCCAAGATTGAGGTGGCGCTCCAACCTGCTAGAGAGACAAAGGTTTTGTTGTGCCGCCGGACGGCACCAGCTTTGCTCCTCCTTTCGATATACCTATTCTTGAAGGCTTCCATGCCTCTCATGCCAACAAATCTCCAACCCGCTCTGTATTATGAAAGTCTCCCTGATCAGTTTGTCCGATGCACACTCTGTCCCCATGACTGCAAGATTGCGCCAGACCATCGAGGAGTTTGCGGAGTTCGAATGAATCACAGCGGTCAACTGCTCACGCGGGTCGGGAACCGCGTTGTTTCGGCGGAGGTCGATCCGATCGAGAAGAAGCCGCTGTTTCACTTCCTTCCTGGGAGCACCGCCTACTCCATTGCGACGGTCGGCTGTAATTTTCGTTGCCGATTCTGCCAAAATTGGACCATCTCGCAATGGCCGAAGCTCAGGGCCTTGATGGATCGTGATGAGGAAACGCCATCCGCCGCCGGAGAGCATCCAGCGGACGAGTGGTGCGCGGAGACAGAAGCACCTGAGTCACGCTGGGGGATCGGGACGCCAGTGGTGCCCTCCGAGCTGGTGGCACAGGCCGAACGAGCAGGGTGCCGAATCATTGCCTATACCTATACTGAACCGACGATCTTCTTTGAGTTGGCCCTCACAACGGCGCGACTGGTGTCGGCAGCTGGGGTAGGCAACATCTTTGTGACGAACGGGTTCATCTCGCTCGATCCCCTGCGAGAGATCGCGCCGTACCTCGGTGCCCCCAACATCGATCTCAAATCCTTCCGCGACAGCTACTACAAGAAGTTGTGCGGAGCCAGGCTGGAGCCGGCCTTGGCTGCCATTCGGGAATACCAGAAGCTCGGCGTGTGGATCGAGCTCACCATGATGTTGATTCCTGGATTGAACGACGAGACCGGCGAGTTGAGGGACATGGCGCACTTTATCAAGACTGAGCTGGGCGAGGATGTGCCCTGGCATATCAGCCGTTTTTTCCCCGCCTACAAGATGGAGCACTGGCAGGAAACGCCGATCCGTTCGTTGCTGCGGGCCAGGGAAGTCGGCCAAGAAGAGGGGCTGCGCTACGTGTATTTGGGAAATGTGCCGGAAAAAGAAGGAGCCGAGAATACGATCTGCCCCGGCTGTGGAACGGTCGTCATCCGTCGATGGGGACTCACGATGGTGGAGAATCGGCTGCGAGCCGGTCGATGTCCTGATTGCTTCCAGTTCGTGAGCGGGCGTTGGGCCATCGGAGGCTGAGTATGCTTCACGCTGGCACCGCATCGCTCAGGCCAAGGGGAACTCACCGTCACGCGAAGACGCTGGGGAAGAAGAGGTCCGCCGTGGCCGGATCTGGACCGACTGCTGCGCGATGTCGGGTCGTGATCAGTGCACTCCTCTCGCGCGTACCAGGGCGTTTTTCATCGGAGCTCGGGCTCAACCTGTTCGCTCCTCGTCGGAGGGATCTCTTTCTCTGGTTCTTGGCGGCGGTCCTCTATGGAGCACGGATTTCTGGCGCGATCGTGGCGAGAACCCATGCCGAATTCGTCCGGCGCGGGCTCACGAGCCCGCAGACCATCGTGAAAACCGGCTGGGACGGGTTAGTCAGAGCGCTCGATGCAGGCGGCTATACTCGGTACGATTTCAAGACCGCGACAAAACTGCTGGAAGTGATGAATCACCTCTTGGATCAGTACGGCGGCGATCTGAAGAGGCTGCACGATGCCGCCGCCGATGCCCGAGACTTGGAAACTCGTCTCAAATCATTGGGTAAGGGAATCGGCGACGTGACGGTTCAGATTTTTCTCCGCGAATTGCGCGACATTTGGCCAAAAGCACAACCGACCTTGTCGCCTTTGAGTATTCTGGCGGCCAGGGATCTGGCGCTTTTCTCGACTCAACGGGGAGAAAGAGGTCGTGGAACTGTGGATCTACTTCGCATCTTGTGGAGGAGATCTGCCGTGGAAGGCATGCGCTTCAGCGATTCCGAGTCAGCCTTGGTTCGGCTTGGACGAGATTATTGCCGGCGACAGCGAACGCAGGCTTGTCCCATGCGGGAGTTTTGTGTGTGATACCTGAGGTAGCCCGGATTGCTGGAGTGTGAAGAATGAGCCTGATCGAACCCATGATTCTCGAGTCCTCACGGATTCCCCCCGCTCAGGAAGCCGTCGAAATCGTGGAACGCAAGGGACTGGGTCATCCCGACACCATCTGCGACGCCGTGATGGAGTCCGTGGCCGTCCGACTGGCGCAGGCGTACCTCAAGACCTGCGGCCGCGTCCTCCATTTCAACGCTGATAAGGGGATGTTGGTGGCCGGTCAGGTTGTCTGCCGATTTGGCGGAGGCTCGGTGCTGGCTCCGATGCGTCTGGTCATGGGCGACCGAGCCACCTTCGAATGGAAGGGCACGCATATCCCGGTGAAGGAGATCGCCGAACGAGCAGCGTATACATGGTTCAAGCGGCATTTGCCTCGCATCAAGCCGCTGAAAGATTTGGAATGCCAGGTGGAACTGAAGCCGGCGTCGGAGGAGCTGAGGTCTGTGGCCGAGCGGCCTCGGGAAGCCGTGGCCAACGACACCTCCGCCACGGTGGGGTATGCTCCGCTTACGACGACGGAGCGGCTGGTGTTCCAAGTCGAGCAATTTCTGAACAGCCGTTCCTTCAAGAAAGAATTTCCCGACACGGGTGAAGATGTGAAGGTGCTCGCTGTACGACGCGGCAAGGATTTGACAGTGACTGTGGCAATGCCGTTTCTAGCTCCCCTGATCCGTAGCGAGTCCGAGTATTTCAAGCGAAAGGCAATGGTGGGACGGGTCCTGACGGATTTCGTGACACGAAAGGGCGGGGGCCGCTTCTCTCCGCGCCTGTTCTTGAATGTGCTGGATCAACCAGGCGCCGGTGAAGCCGGCGCCTACCTGACGCTGATGGGCACGTCGGCCGAGGCGGGCGATTCCGGCGAGGTCGGGCGGGGCAATCGCGTCTGCGGAATCATCTCACTCCGGCGGCCGGCCAGCGCCGAGGCTGCGCCGGGAAAGAATCCCGTGGCCCATGTGGGGAAGATCTACAACGTACTGGCGCAGGTGTTGGCGGAGGACATTCATAGAAAAGTGCGCGGACTGCGAGACGTCACTGTCTGGATCACGAGCCAGATCGGCCAGCCGATTTCATTGCCGCAGGCCGTGGTCGTCGAAGTCATCCTTGCGAGAGGGACGACGCTGGAGGCCGTACGCCCGCAGATCAAGCGTGAAGTCCGGTTGGCCTTCACTCATATGAAATCCTTCTGTGAGGCATTGACGCGAGGTCTGTACGCGGTGTGCTGAGGGGCATCTAGCGTGATGCATGAGGCACGGTCACGAGGCTGGAGCCGGGCAACCGGTTCAACGTTACCGATCGGGAAAGTTCCCGTCGACCAGCTTCGCAAACTGCTCGCGCGTTTTGCCAAGGCTCGGGATTCACGCGCGGTGGTCGGGGCGGGGATCGGTCTGGATGCGGCTGCCATTCGCCTCGGCACCAGACTCCTCGTCGCCAAGACCGATCCCATCACCTTTGTGGCGGACGAGATCGGCACCTATGCCTTGCTGATTAACGCTAGCGACTTGGCGACGATGGGGGCGATACCAAAGTGGTTTCTCGCCACCGTGCTACTGCCTGCTCGTTCCACGACCGCCTTCTCCGTGAACAGACTCTTCTCACAGCTCCATACGATCTGCCGCCGTCTCCATGTGTCGCTCTGCGGTGGCCACAGTGAGATCACGGACGCAGTGACTCGTCCCGTTGTGGTGGGTTGTCTGCTGGGGGAATGCTCGCCCGGCAAGATCATCACGACTGCCGGTGCGCGGGTTGGCGATGCAGTACTGCTCACGAAGGGTCTTGCGATAGAGGCAGTCTCGATCCTCGCCCGCGAGCGGGCCGGCGAGATTCGGCGACGGCATGGTGCGCGTTTTCTGGCTCGCTGCCGGCGTTATCTCACCGAGCCTGGTCTGAGCGTTCTGAAAGAGGCTCAGGTGGCCATGAGTATCGGAGGGGTTCACGCCATGCATGATCCGACGGAAGGAGGTCTCAGCGCCGCGCTGTACGAACTGGCTGAGGCGGCCGGCGTCGGTATGACGATCGAAACCGATAAGATACGGATCTTGCCCGAGGCGGCGCAGCTCTGTGCCGAGTTCGGACTCAATCCCTTGGGTACGATCTCATCTGGAGCTCTGCTGATCTGTACCAATCCGGCTGTTGAGAAGCGAACTGTCGCGCGGCTGCAAAAGGCCAGGATTCCGGTGGCATGGATCGGAACTGTGGTTCCGAAAAGGGGCGGCGTCACCCGCATTGAAAGGGGTCGTGCGCGTCCGTTTCCACGGTTTGCCGTAGATGAACTGGCGAGATTCTTTCAACAATCACGCGCCGGCTGACAGGAATGCCGAACTAGGCTCGCCGATAGACCCCCTCCTTCTCCGACCACGGAACGAGGCCGAATCCCTCCGTGGGCAATTCTTCACCTTTTCCGACGACGAGTGCACTGCCTATCTGCATTTGTTCCACGAGACATCGCAGCGTGTTGATCTGCAACGGGACATCGAAGTAGGTGAAGGGCAAGTACCGGCAGAGGATGAGGTGAAAGGTCTCCTTTGGCGCCGCTTTCCGAATGTCCTGCGTGAGAAAGGTCACTGGCTCCTGAAACTCCGGTTTGATCTGGAATTCTTCGGCTGTGCGATCAAACCCCTGCGCGCGCCACTCTGTCGGCAGATCCTTCAAACTGCTAGGCTGGTAACAACTTTGCCGGGCGTGGGCGATGGCTCGATCGTCAATGTCGGTCGCAAGAATGAGGAGCCGAACGGTTGGAAATTGGGCTTGGAGTTCCAACTTCCAGAGAAGCGAGAGGCTGTAGGGTTCTTCCCCGCCCGCGCAGCCGATGCTCCAGCAGCGGAGGACGTCATCACCCTGCGCCGATACTTCCCGAGCAAGGCACGGCAGTACATCTCGTTCAAGAAACTCAAAGACGCTCTTGTCGCGGTAGAACCGCGAGATGGAGATCCAGCACAAAGAGTCGAGAACAGTCCATTCTTCCGGATGGGTCTCCAGATACCTCTGATAGTCGACGAGAGTTGAGAGGCTAAGGGATTCAAGTCGCCGCTGAATCCGCTTGTACACCTGCCGCCGTACCTTTTGATAGCCAGGCCAGATGAGCCCGACCTTCGGCAGGCACCATTGCAGGAAGTGAACGCCTTCTGCATCTTTCATTGGTCTGCGGTCGGAAAGTCTTTGCTGGAGCGACGTATCAGCGCTGCGATCCTTCCTTACCCTGGTTATTTACGCAGTCTTTCCTGCAATTCGCTGGCAAGCTCATCCGGGAGGCGATCGCGATTCTCCCTCGTGACTGTCACGAGTCGGCAGTCGGGCCTCTGTTTCACCTGTCGGATAAACCCCTCACCCTTCAGCGCGATCGTAGCGACAAGGGTCTTCGGTCCGTCCAACAGCAGCGTGACAACGTCGACAAATCGCCTGGAGAAACACTCCATCCTACCAATTTCATCAATGATGATCAGGGGGGCCAGCGAGTCCCGGAGGTCCAACTCCTCCAACAGACACTCGAATTCCACGACGTCAACTCCATAGCGGCCAACACGGTATGGTCCAGGATGCTGGATGTGGGACAAGATCAGTTGGCGACCGCAGAGGGTGACGAGACGAAAGCCTTCTCTGATTCCCCGTTCGTTCAGGATTTCTTCTGTGTAGAATCCCGCCGGTCGATATTCTGCCAGTCGCTCCGCAAGTTCACGAATCAGGGTGGTCTTGCCGACTCCCGGCAGTCCGGTAATGAGGAGGTGGCGCTGGTGGTCAGCGTGTTTCAGATTACCCACGGCCATTGATTGGTGTCCGCTTCGTTCTCTCTGTCCTGTGAGCGTGCGATATGGCGATGTGAGCTCAGAAAGGACGAGCCGTAAAGCCTCGAGATTTCCTCAGGTGTGACGCTTATGAATGGTGATATGGTTCCCGTCCGGGTCCTCGATGACCGCCATGCGGCAGACGGGCGTGTCGAATATTTCCGTGACGAACGGCACAGCCCGCTCCTTCATCTTGTGGACAAAGGCATCAAGGTCTGACACTTCAAACGCCACCACCGCTCCCTTTGCGCCGGGCGTATGGCCCATCTCGGTCGTCGTGATGGCAAAGGTGGAATCGCCGAGGCCGTATTCCACCCAGGCGTCTCGATAGTTATGGCTCACGTGCAAACCCAACACGTGTTCGTAGAATGCTCGCGCCCGTTCCATATTCGAGATCGGATAGACCGTGAAGGCCATGGAGGTGATCATTGAGCCGGTCCTTTCATGTCATAAAACCCCATTTTGCCGTCACTTGATCGGCCGGTGGATGGTAAGAGCGAAGTTTGATTATTCCCTCTGAATCGCGAGCCGGCTCATCGGACCAAAGCGGGAACTGGTCGCCGGTCGGAGCGGTGATCGAGTCGATATAATCCCATGCATCGCCGTCGCTGAATACGACAATCTTCCACCCGTTGCTCGTCTGGTACGAGACCTTTCCGAGCAAGATATCTCCTTCGATGAGCTGCACGGTCGCCTCGCCGCATTCGATTCGGTGAAGCTCAGCGAAGGCTGCATCGATGAATTCGTCTTTGGTCATAGGTCACAACCCACAGGGGCAATTCCTCACACGGCGATTCCGCTGAACACGATACCGCGGACCTTCTCATCGCCTCGTCGGGTGCCACAGGCGGATTAGCCATGCGTCACGTGGGTCAGCGCTGCATGTTCGAGCACCTGCTGGATGTGAACATCCACCTGTCGGAGCACTGAGGGCGAGACGGCGTACCCGTCGCTCTCATAGGTAAGTATGGGCAAGCCTTGCTCAACGCTGAGTGGTTTGAGAATGGCTTCTGAAATCCGGTAGGGAAGGCAGTTGAACGGCCCGATGACGAGCATGCCGTCGTATCCTTCTCGGGCAGCCTCAATTCCCTTGCCGACTGTCGGGAGCAGTTCGCCATATATTGCGGGCGAGACATGTTCGGCTCCCTTTTCAAAAATGGACGAGACTGCGTTAGGGCCAGCCACCAGCAGGCCAGTCTTGCCAAAGAGCGCGCGGTAATGTGCTTCCTCACGCTTCAAGGTCTGGTAGCTCATCCACTGTTGAATGTACTCTTTCCCTTCAGGCTGAAACATCCTTGTGCAGGCTTTGGCCAGGGCCAGGCCTCCCGGTTTCATGCCCCAGGTGCCCGCCGTTTCCGCCATGGGGTGGTATGCGACGTAGAGAAACAGCTCACTCAAATCAACTGGCTTGAGGATGATGCCTCGTTCGGCATAGAGATCCCGCACGCCGTCCATGAAAAACGAACTGAAGCGGGTGAAGAAGTCGCCGGCCACGACAACGCGTGGGCAGGTCTGTGGATCTTTCGTGCGAGGCAGCTGCGCCAGGCGCTCGACGAACGTCGGCAGCGTGGCATGGAACTCGTCGAGTGATCTCGCTTCCTGAGCGAACCGTTCCCATTTAGTCTGTAGTTGATCAAGTGTGCCTTTTTCTCCGACGACGCGGAGCACATGGTCGATCTCCACGAGAATGTCGGCAAGGATAATGGCCGGCGACATATGTTGCGCCAGCACATCTTTATCGAAGCCTAGAAAATCGTTGTCCGGCTGCGGGTTGAAGAGGAACAGATCGGTCAGCCGTTGCTCGGCGAGGAATCGTTCAAAATATCCCATATAGGCGTCGCTGACGCAGGGTGCGCCACCCTGGAGCATATAGAAGCCCGCGATCTCTCCTGGTTGGCGTTGCTCGTGGATCTGAAGCAGCTGGCCGATGCAGATCGG
>JAOUMR010000176.1 GCA_029881435.1 Nitrospira sp. | reverse complement strand
AGAGTATAACGTCGCCGTTGATGGACATACCGATAACCAACCGATCCGCGGTGCGTTGAAGAACAAATTTCCAACGAATATGGAGCTGTCGGAAGCCCGTGCCGCTAACGCGGCAAGAGCGCTGGACCAAGGTGGGTTGAGCACCGCCACCACGCATGGATATGCAGATACCAAGCCGAAGGCGCCAAATACGACTGAAGCAGGTCGGGCCAAAAACCGCCGTGTGGAAGTACGAGTCACCAAGTAGGGCGGATCAGAATCCTGTAACCGACACGGGGTTTCTCCATAACAGGAGAAACCCCGTGCTCTGTTGATCGACTGCAAGACCGGCTCGCTCATCGCGATGGTCACGAAGGTGGTGACTTTGCGAATAGTTATCGCAAGATTGATTGATTCGTAGCATGAAGTAGGTGCGTCACGTTATTGGTAGAGATCAAGGAAGGATGTATGAGCGACAATGCACTCTATCAGCAGAAGATACAGGCTCAATTAGACGAGTGGAAAGCTGATGCGGATAAACTGAGGGCCAAGGCGTCGGGGGCCTCGGCGGATGCCAAGCTGCACCTCGATCAGCAGGTCAAGAACTTGGAATTCAAAGTCGCCGCCGGCCAGGCAAAGTTGGCAGAAGTCACGAACGCGAGTGAGGAGGCCTGGGATTCGCTGAAGGGCGGAGTTGAGTCTGCCTGGGAGTCCTTCCAGTCCAAGGTCAAGGAGGCCGCCGGTAAATTCCAAAAGTAGATGCGTAGTCATCGGTTAAGCGTGGCGCCTCACAAGTCCTATTGTCGCCGTATAGTGCGGCGAACGCCGCATCAGTAGGACATTCCTCCCCAAGAGCTGCTCATTAACTACCGCACGATCACAGAAGAACAGATCGACACGATTCTGATTACAACGGAACCACTCAGGAGAATGGTGGCTATATGCAGCGGTCACTGGTTAGCAGGGAATCGAAGGTACCGCTCGATGGAATAGGCATCCTCAGGACCGTCGTCTTCGCCATCCTACTCACGGCCCATCTGTGGGGAGGGCCAGAACCTGTTGAAGCGCGAGAGATCGAGGAAGATTTTCAAACTTGGGGAGTTGTCTTCGCCACAGGATCATTTGCGGGGATTGATCCAAGATGGAGCCGCTTCCGATATTCGATGGAGGCCCAAGGACGTTTTGGAAGCAATTCCTCCAGATTTTCGCAAGGCATCATTCGTCCCGCCCTGGGCTATGCTTTGAATGAACGCAACAGCGTCTGGCTTGGTGGGGACTGGGTTCCCACAAGCCGTCCATTCACCCTCAAGGACGATTTCAATGAGTACCGCAGCTGGCAGCAATGGCTGTGGAGCGACGAATTTTCATTCGGAACCTTCGTGAGTCGGAGTCGCTTTGAACAACGATTTTTCGACATTCCGGATACCGAGGATGTCGGCTACCGGTACCGCCAGCTCCTCAAAGTATCCATTCCGCTTCCATTTATGAATCCACATGTCAGTCTGATATTGGCCGACGAAATCTTTGTCAATTTGACCCATGCTGATGCCTCATCGATTCGACAGGGGTTTGACCAAAACAGAGCGATCGCCGGATTTGCCTACAGAATTAATCAGAATACGGTGGTAGAATTAGCGTATATGAATCAATATCTCAGCAGGAAAGAGACCCCACGGCCTGATCAGCTGCAGCACGTTCTTTTGACCGCGATACTCTTCAATTTCTAAGTACATGGTTGCGCCACTCTGACCTATCCTCGTCTCTTCTTTTTCCGACTAGCTGGTGCATGGCAAGAGAAAAACCGGCTACGGACACCACCGTACACACCCAGTCGGGTTTCGCATCATCCTTACACGAGGAGGTGGGAAAAAACCGTTGCCAGTCCGAGAAAACTGAAAAACCCGACCACGTCGGTCACCGTCGTCAAAATGATCGAGGAGGATTGGGCTGGGTCCTGATTCAGCGACTTGAGAATGATGGGAATGACGGCGCCGGCCAGTCCCGCGATGCACATCGACGTCACCATCGAGATACCGATCACCATCGTCAGACCTGCAGAACTGCTCCACCAGTAGACCGCGGTGCAGGTGGTTGCGGCTACTGCGAGACCGTTGAACAGCGCAACTCCGCTTTCTTTAGTGACGACCCGGAACCATTGGGCCGGCCTGATGTCGCGGAGGGCGAGTCCGCGCATGACCACTGCCAAGGACTGCGCGCCGGTATTGCCGGATTGGCCGGCCACGACCGGCAGCAAGACGGCTAGGGCCGTGAATTGCGCGATGACGCTTTCGAACATGCCGACAACGGTTGCAGCCAGAAAGGCGGTGACCAGATTGACCTGTAGCCAGCCCAGTCGTTTCCTCACAGAAAACCACATGGAGGAGAGGGCCCGTTCATCTTTGCTCGCGCCGACCATCGTCTGAAGGTCCGCAGTGGCGTCTTCTTGGCTCGCTTTGACGATATCCTCGTTCTTGATCACACCCAGCAGTCGTCCGTCGAGATCCACGACCGGAATAGTCACCAACCGCCGCCCGGCGAAGAGATCGACGATTTCCTCGCGATTCTCCATAGGATGAATGGTCGGTACGTCACGTCGCATGACGGACTGCAATCGATCCAACGGTTTGAGCAGCAGCAGGTCCCGAACCGAGAATATGCCGACGAGGTGCCGGCTTCGGTCGATCACATAGATGTCATGGAGATCTTTGGGCGCCCTGACCCGTACCTGCGTGACGGCCTCTTCGACCGTGAGGTCCTCGGGCAGAGCGAACACTCCCGCATCCATCAGGCTGCCGACCGATTCGGCTGGATACTCCATGAACAGCCGAATCTCCTTGGCGAGTGGGCGGGCAAGACGCCGGAGGATCGCCTTCCGTCGGTCTCGTTCCAATCGCGCGAGCAGCCCCGCAGCGTCTCCGGGGGATGTTTCGCGCACCACCTGAATCCCCAGCTCATCGGGCAGCGCGCCCAGTGTCTCACCGGCGACGGCGGGGTTCATGGATGACAGGAGAACGGCGATGGCATTCGGCGGAACCGATTCGATCAGTCGGATGATCTCGCTGATCTCGAAGGACTCCAGAAGCTGTCCGGCTTCCGCGGGATGGTCGATGATGAACGTTTCATGGAGTTTCCGGTGAAATGACATCGGTTTCCTTGCCCTCCTTCGTGAGTGTCGGTATCTGTTCCGAGACACCCGTTCCGATCGCCTGGGCGAGATCGGTCATGATGTGGAGACCGATCAAGGCGTAACCCTCCCACATCTGCAACAGGGCTTGTGGCAGAGGCCCTGCCGTTGGTTTTACGTGAAATTGCGCTTCAACCCGGCGCAAGGTCCGGTAGCGGAGCGCGCCAAGAAAGTGACCTTGGCGATCGACGACCGGCAAAGTATGGTATAGCCGCCAATGGGGGGTTTGAAGTAATTCGTCCTCGGTCGCCTCTGCAGACACGGTCGCGATTTGGTCATTCATGATCGTTGCAATGCGCTGGTCTGGGGACGCGGCCAGAAGGTCTTTCGTCGTCACCAGGCCCACAAGGACTCCAGCCCGCTCCACAACGTAATGATAGTACATCGCATGGGTCAGATCCCGTTTGATTCGTTCTAAGGCAACCGACACTGGAATGTCAGGAGGAAGAATCACGACTCGCGGATCCGCCAGGCTTCCCGCCGTACCCTCAGGATAGGTCATGCTCAGTCGAAGACTTGGTCCGACGCGTTGATCCAGTCTGGCCAGCACGTTGTGCTGAACGGATGGCTCAAGTTGCCGCACGATGCCGATGGCCGATGAGGTCGGCAACAGGGTAATGATTTCGACCATCGTGTCCTGCGGCAGAAGCTCGAGGACCGCTGCCGCGTGCGCAAGAGAAAAGTGCTCCAGCACAGACGCCACGTCTTGTGGCGCGAAGGTCGCCATCACTACGGCCACGTCATCCGGGGACCACATCTCTAATTGTTTAGTGACTTCCAGCGGGTGAGATTTGAAGTAGGCAAGGGTCAGTCGCGGTTCCGCGTCCATCGCTCAGACCACGCTCTCGATCGTCGCACTGGACTCTTGAAAACGGGAGGCCGGCACGACGACCCGCCCCTGAGGCGTATCCACAACGATCGCAACGGGGGTCAAGGCGGCGATGGTCCCTTGGATGTCACCGACTCGGATCGTTTGCCCGACTCGAAATACCTGCTGGAGGTAGTGAGCGGCGATCAGGTTGGCCACTGTCACGCGTGCGCCGAGTCCGAAGGAAAGCGCGGCTCCCGCGATGAGTCCACCAAAGCCGATCATGATCGTGCTGTTTAAGAGGGTCGTGTCGATTCCCAGCTCGTTGACCGCCGTCACAAAGACCACGAGAATCGCGGCGACATAGAACGTCTGGGCCACGATCGTACCCTGAGAAATACCGGCCGACACGCAGGCCAAACCGATCAGCTCCTTGATATAGCTCGCAGCCAGCATCCCCAGCACGATGATCAGGACCGCGAGGCCCACTTTGGGAAGGTAGTGGGCTAGGTCGGTCAGTGTGGCCGAAACGGTTGGAAGGCCGAGCAAACCCGTGCCC
>JAOUMR010000076.1 GCA_029881435.1 Nitrospira sp. | reverse complement strand
ATCCGCTTTGGCAGTCTCCCAATCGGCGAATTGAGATTGACCTTCGGCGAGTTGTTGGCGGCGCTTATCAAGGATGTCTTTGTGCTAGGCAGGGGACTCAATGGCTTCCCACAGAGACTCCCATCGCAGCAAGTTTCTCATGGAGACTCGTATCTTTGAGAGGGAGTTAGAGCCGAATAAATTCAAATCCAGCAGACTTCAGGCCTTACCTTTTACTTTTCACGCCTGCCCAGCTACTTACCAACAGGCACATTCTCCGTGCGCTTCACGATTTCGATCGGCTGGAAGACTGGATCTTGTGATCCCTGAGAGGACTCGGCTTCGACACGGTGGAGGCTGGCATTGTGAGAACAAAGATGAAAGGCCCCCCTTCAATCAGAACCTGGTTTGGCCCTGACCGACGGGCTTCATGCTCCTGTTTACCTCCCCGGTCACTCCCGGCCCACCCAGTACATTGGTCGACGCTTCAGATTCATTACTGCAAGCACGCGCACCCGATCCGATTTGATGGTATAGAGCAGCGCGTAGGGGAATCGGAGAAGGAGTCGGCGACGGATGGTCTCTGTGATCAGCGGACCAGCTTCCGGGAAATTCGCAATGACCTGCGTACAACGCTCAACTTCATCAAGAAACGCACTTCCGAGTCCAGGACTTTCTGACTCGTAATATTGGGCGGCCTCGTTCAATTCGCGGCGGGCCAATCGATGATAGGAGACGCAATCCATTCACTGTAGCTTGGCCCGAGCTTCCCGAAATACGTCCTTCGCAGAAGTGGATGAGTCTGGCTGAGTATCCATCTCCACAGCTCTACGCTCAGCCTCCTCAACCCACAGTCTGGTATTTTCCTCTTCGGAGAGATTTTCCAAGCTCGCCAGTAATTTTCCCGCCAGGCGGGCTCGTGCCTTTGGGTCGAGCTTCAATGCTTCGGCTTCAAGTTCCTGGATACTCATAGAGCCATTCTACTCCAAACCCGATTATTGAGCCAAACGATATCGCTCTGAAGTCTAGCGGATCATGTTCTTGAGGGGAAGGTAGCACTCAACATGCTTGGTATATCAGAGCCCAACAGCTTCAGATCCATCAGACTACGTGTCTTACCCATTACTTCTCATACCTGCCCAGCTATTTACCAACAGGCACATTCTCCGTTCGCTTGACGATCTCGATCGGCTGGAACACCGGATCTTGTGAGCCTTGGGATGATTCGGCTTCGACCCGCTGGAGAAACGGCGCGGGGCCTGAGATGGCCCCATGACTGAGACCAACCTCAACATCAAATGTTTTGGTATCTTTTGGTGTCGGAAACGTGAAGGTTTCTTCTCTCGTCTCTTCTGGTTTCAACACCGTATCTTCAGCCACCTTCACGGCTTCGAAGTCAAAAATCGTCGGCTGTCCCTTGGCATCCAGATACGTCCGACCGTAGACGCGTTTATCAGAGAACACGGTTTTGAGGTTTTTCCCTTTGATGTCCAGATTCAAAACCACCCTGGCCCAGGCCGGATGGGTAGCCGGCAGATTGTGAGGCACCAAGCTGTAAACCTTGACTGTCACCGTCGTTGTGTCACCATCGATCTTGGTCTGCACGTCCAACTTCGCCGCTTCTTGACGAAGCTTGCCGATACGCCCAGGGAAACTATGATTGGCGATCGTGCGCTTCTTTTCCCCATTGGCCGACTCCCCAACTTGCTGCGGCATATGGCACGTCTGGCATTCTTTGCCTGACTTGACTGCGCGACTTTGGTCCCAGTTTCCGAGCAAATCATTGGCCTTGCCCAAGTTCGTCGCTGAGGGCACCGACTGATGGCAATTGAGGCACAAGTCAGACTTCTGAAATAGGCTCAATTCCATGGACTGATGCGCGAGGTTCTGAACAAAATCCTTATATGGCCCATAGAGCGTCTTTCCACCGATCTCATATTTTGGCTCAGGGGGATGCTTGGCCCGGTCCACCTGTTTGATCAGGTGACATTGGCTGCAGGCAACGCCGTCCAATGAGGGATCGCCCGCTTTCGCTTGATCGATAAAGAGCTGCACATGGTCCGAGAATTCTCTCACATGTGGAGCGTGGCAGCGGAAGCACAGCGTTTTATCCTTTCCCCCGGCCGACGTCAGGTAGGCATCCAGCGAAGCACGAAACGCGGGAGAATGGATAGACTTCGCTAGCGGCGAGGTTTCCCACTCTTCATAGACCCGTTCATGACATCGCTTACATTTATTGGAATGGGGAAAGGCTTTCTCGATCAACGACTGATTCGGGACAGTCTGTGCCCAAACTGGTGTGAAGGCGCCAGTGAACAACACAGCTACGCAGACGAGTATCGCCAGGACGCACCCGGCCATGATTCTGGCATGCACAACATCGACCGCCGCTGGGTTGCTAGGAAAGAGGTTTGACACGATACGTCAGAAAATGCCGCTGTGAATATTCTTGAATGATCTTCTTCGCCTCTTCCCGCTCTACCTCAGTGTCTAGCGTCGCGAGATACTTGTGCTGTAATTCTGGTGCAGGCATCGGAATAAGCGCGTACGTCAGCACAGCTTCAACCGACGAGGCAGCAGCCCCGGCGGGAAGCGTGAGTGCAAAGGGAACCTTTCTTGTCGTACCGCCTTTTACAAAAGGATCGGGAATCGGACCGCGAAGGATCTCGTCGTATGACAATCCAAATTGCTTCGTTTCTTCCGCTAACGTCTCGCCTTTCGCATCCTTCACCGTGAGAGTCAGAAAGAACTGTTTCAGGACCGGATCGCCATCGGGAAAACTGTGCGGCAGGCTCCCGACCTTCACCGCTGCAATTCCTTCAATCATCGATCCGGCTTTCGTCACTTCGATGTCGATGCGAGGCATCCACTCAGCTTGGACATTCCGGTTTTTTAACATCGTCCCGGAGACGACAACTCCGCGAAACCAGTGACGTCCGATCGGTCTGGTCATCGCCCCGCGTCGAGAGATAGAACTCCCGGTCGAAGGCTCCATGTGGCAATCTTGGCAAACAGTCCCTTGAAGAATTTCTCCGGGTAGGCTCTTCCGGGCCACATCTTTCACTTTATCGAAGTGGCAGGAGGCACAGAAGCTGACTTCACGAAACTGATCCGACTGCGCAGCCTGGTGGACAAGATTCTCTTCTGGATTGGGATAGGGCCCATACAGCGTCTTGCCGGGCTGCAATTTGAAAGTCGGATGCGAGTGCGCGTTGTGATCGATTCCGTTCATCAAATGGCAGGCCGTACAGCCGATCCCTTCCACTCGTGACTGACCGGCAAGGACGTCCGCCACGATCTTCTCGGCATGCTGTGGGAATACGGTCACGGACGGCACATGGCACGAGAGGCATCCACGCTGTTCGTCGGGCGTCGGGTTCGTCTGTTTCCAAAGCCCCAAGATGGTTCGAAAGACAGGGGATTCCAACGATGTGCCATGCAGAAGAGCCGCATCCGCGCGGCCAAAGGTCTTCAGGTCCGGCGTCTGCTCTCTGGCCCCCTTCCACTCTTCATAATGGCGGGCATGACATTGCTTGCAATCTTCCGACCGAATAAATACTTGCTCGATTTCCGCGATCCAATCCGCAGATGTTCGCCCCTCTTGGCTTTGAGCACTTGCGCCCTCATCACACAAGACGCTGAGGCCACTCAACATGACCACCGCTCCAATGGTGCGCCTGAACCAGGGTGGTATCATGTCGATCGACTTTCGCTCCCTAATCTCGCTTACAGCCGACAAAGTGAAAATTGACGCCCCAGCTCACCGGCTCGCCCGGTTCTGCCGGCTCATAGGTTCCAATGGTAAAGTTGCATGCGGTCACGGCTTTCTTCAAGGCTCGACCAAAATCCGCCATGTTTCGAATCTCCTGCTTGTCAATTTCCTTAATGACGGATCGAACCTTGATCCCGGCATAATCCGCTCGCGAATTCCCGATCACTTCGAAGACCGCGACGCCCTGTGGTCGTTGCAACTTCAGTTCCTTCTGGATTTCCTCATCCACCGCCCCCACCACGAGGCCAAACTCCTCTCCAAGACTCGATGCCTCTTCATCCGTCATTGAACCGCTCTCGGTGGCTGCACGTGCACTCTCCTGCCCGCAGAAAACGAGAGCGCACACCAGCACGATTCCCACTAGGATCGGTTCTTTCAAAATTCTCCCTCTCCGACCAGCAAACAGCCTCACATCTCGAAAAACGATGCTGACTTTCTACGGTTATGTCATTGGGTCGAGACGGAGATGAAACCATGGGGCCACGGCCTTCTGTCCATTTCGCTCTTTATTTTCCCCATTCCAGACAGAGAACGAAATGGCCTGGACGCGACCCGGAACAAGTTTCGCTTCATTCTCTTGTTCTTCGCTCTGAAGTGGACGACGCATCACCACATGCCAGACACCGTCCTTCCAGAACGCATGCCCCTGCACTCGTCCCTGTTTTTCCTTGGTGGTCAAGGTACTGAATCCTCCGCCGATCAGATCCTCCACAGAGGAGGCCCGTCGCGGAATAACTTCAAACGTCCGCACACCGCCTTCTTTCTTGTCCGAGGTCCGAGCGGCACGTCGATCGATATCGCTTTGCCAGTCCGCCTTCCAATGCCAGATGTTGATGTAGTGATCCAGCTGCCCCATGCAGAAAAAAGCCGGAGCATCACCGAGCGGAAGGCCGATCGCCACTCCATCTCGAAATGTACCGGGAGTCAGGCGATCGTTTTTCGTGTTGTCTTGCCATTCCAGGAGAAAGGCGATATCGGTGCCATTGTGTATGGACCGCACCGTCAATGCACGCACCGTCGGCTCAGGCCACACCGGCCGGGTAATGACTTGCCCGCTCAGAGGAATAGTGATCGATGGAACCGTTTGCCACGCTGCATCATCGGCGGCATTCGGTAGATCCTCATGAACCACATAGGACCTGATCGCCATCCCCTCGGAACTGACCAGGGGAATCCCGAATGCACCGAGAACGCTGGCGAGGACGATCAGTACGGAGAGAAATCCAACAAGGTGATAACGAGAACTGCCGATCGACGTTATTGGCACCGTACAGTACTCCGAGAACACATCGAGCTCAGAATACCACAAAACGGTGGTGAGACACACGTGACGATGATGAGGTGTTGACTACGAAAGCTTCAATCGGCGGATTTTGTTTTCTCCGCGCTCACAGATATAGAGATGGCCCTGCGAGTCCAAGGCCAGACCGACTGGAGAGTTCACCACCGCTTCGATCCCGAGCAGACCGTCGCCGTGTTTTACCATTCCGGCCGATTCTTTGGCGACAAATCGAGCGGCGCCGCAGCCGCCGATATTCTTGTCTTCATACCCACTATCCCCATTCCCTGCCACCGTCGTGATGACGCCGGTCTTCGCATCGACCTTACGAATCCGATGATTCATGGTGTCGGAGATATACAGATGGTCGTCTCGGTCAAAGATCACGGCTTCCGGAGCGTGGAGCATAGCTCTGACCGCCGGCTTGTCGTCGCCATCATACCCGTATCGACACACCCCCGCGACGGTCGAGATGACTCCTGTCTGCGCGTCGATCATTCGAACGCGATTGCTCCCCTTGTCGACGACGTACACGTTGCCCTTGCCGTCTACCGCGAGACCGACGATGTCGTAGAGACGGGCCTCCATCGCCGATTTCCCATCGTCCAGGTACATCGACATGTCCAACCCATCGGAACAGACCGGCATGAGCCAACCCTGATCGTCGCTGAAATCAATTCCGATGGCATCCCCGGACAGCACGACCAAGTTCCTCGCCACTAACGGTTGGTCGCGTGCTTCGTCCTCAGCCGTCCAGGTCCCCGCAATCGTCGTGACCATCCCGGTCCTGGAATCGTAGCGCCGAACTTTATGTGCTTGAGTATCAGCGATATAGAGGACGTCGTCTTCGCCGAAGGCAATCGCTGCCGGCCACGTCAGATTGACCTCGAGCGCCGGCCCGTCCCCGTTGAAACCATGCTGGCCGGTACCAACCACAGTGGTGATGACACCGGTCTCACGATCGACCCGTCGAATCCGATTGCTTCCGGAATCGCAGATGTACAGATTGTTCAATGAATCAAAAGCGACAGCTAGCGGAAGATATAACCCGGCTTCTCCGCAAAGACCCTCATCGCCGCTGTAGCAAGTCTCACCGATTCCGGCAAAATTGTGAAGCGTGCCTTCCTGCAGATGAATGCGGCGGACACGATCGGATCCCGATTCGGCGAAGTATACCCACTGCTCATTCTTGTCGAGGGCGACGTGGTGCGGGAGCGGAATCCCCGCCTTGACTGCGCGCTTGCCGTCACCCGTGCTTCTCGCCTTGCCGTTTCCGGCAAAGGTTTCGATATAACCCGCGGCCAACTCTAGTTCGGTATCCATCGTGTGCGCTGGTTAGGACCGCTGAGCCGGCTGGGCGGTGGCTTCAGCCGGCTGATTCAATGACGCATTCTGGGTCGACGCTGAGGCTACGGCTTGAGGCGCAGTACCCTGTTGAGCAGCTGCTTGTGCTTCGGCCTCAATCGCCTCCGCTTCGTGCACAGACTTCTTGAACCCCTTAATCGCTTTGCCGAGCCCTTCGCCTAATTGTGGAAGCTTCCCCGCACCAAAAATGATCAAGACGATCATGAGGATGAGGATGAGCTCCGTGAACCCTAAGCTACCAAACATAGTGCACCCCTTCCTATAAAAAATCAGGACCGAGGATGGTCTTTTGCCTTTTTGGCAAACCGATCTTTTAGCCGCTTGCGAGCCTCTTCTGCTTGTTCGAACATCTTACACTTATCGTAGACACTAATCAGATTATAGTACGCAAGAGGTTCATCCGGATTGTGCTCGACTGCGCTTTCCATGACCCGAATCGCCAAATCCGTTTTCTTGTGGTTGAGGGCGATTTCCATGAGCTTGAAGCTCGACTCCAGATGCTTGGGGTCAAGCTCCAACGTGCGAAGATAACACTGAATTCCCATATCGATCGTGTTGTAGTCGGATACTTGAGGATTATCCAGTTCGACATAGACCCCAGCGAGGTTATACCACGCGATCGGATCGTCCGGGGTGATCTCGACAAGACGCTCGTAATAACTCTTCGCCTCCATGTATTTCTTCTTGTCTGCGTAGAGCCTGCCCAGGTTGAACAAGGCCAACACATCATGCGGGAAAATCTCCAGCGCATGCCGGAATTCCGCCTCGGCCTCGTCACTCATGCTTTTGGTCGCGTAGATCGTTCCGAGGTTTGCATAATACATGGCCAGCGAGCGATTCATCTCCGCGCGAAGCGCTTCGGCCATCTCGATCGATTTCTTGACTTCCGCCAAGGCATCGTCCAGTCGCCCCTTGCTGAAATACAATTCGCCGAGGCGACAACGTGCCTGAAAGTCATCAGGTTCACTCGCCAACAGCTTTTCGATTTCGGCAATTTCTTCGTCCGGCGCAAGAGGGAGATCCCCGGGATCAACCGCAATGTCTGTTTGGGATGTCGTCGGTTCAGGTGTGTCCATCACACATCTCGTTCTTTGGTTTATGCTTGCCCTGTCATAAGTCTCTCCGCTGCAGGCATCACGGAGCTTCTGGTCGTCGACAATGCTTCCGTCGTGCTCGCCTTCGCTCGATCAAGTGCGAACAGCATGACTCCAAGGACGACCATCAACGTAAGGTTCGAGAACAACAACGCGTAGCCGGCGATGAACATCAGAGCGATTCCATAACCAGCCAATCGCCCCATCATCAACAATTTCACAACCGTATAAGACCAGCACAGCAGTCCACCGACATAAATCGCGAAGGGCAGATAGAACGTGTAGCCCATACCGAATTGGAAGATCCAGCCGATGCCTTGCGAGGCCTGCCGAAAGGCTGAGGCAAATGCTGGGCTATACAGATCCAACAGATAGTCCGCGACCAACATCCCTGAGAACAGGATCGCGGTGGTCGCCCAAAACCAAATGGCTCGGCTCAGTTGCCGTCGATTCTTTGTACGGAGCGATAAACTCTTGCTCTTACCGTAGGCCACAAAAACCAGATAACTGGCCAGCAGCATGAACGCTTCACCCGCACGGTGCGATTCATACACCAATGGAGGCGCAGCGAGCGCCCCAGTCCAACTGTAAAAGGTCGACACGATCTGATAGTACAACCATCCGGAGACCCCTAGATAGTAGACGGCTGCCAACACTCGTTGCGTCGACTCGCGATGGGTGATCCAATACTCCGACATGAATGCCGTCAGAACCACGAGCGTCAAGCCGTTGTAGATGACCGCGCCCAGCATCCCCGGCTGCACGATGAGGAACACGATCGTCAGTAGTAACAACAGGACGGTGCCTGCGATTCCTCCCCGGACCAGCCAACTTGTGTCATGGTCTCTCCATTGGTTGACTATCGTCAACGCAAGAGCCAGGAACAACAACACGGCAACGATGTTGATCAGCCACGTCCCTACTTCGGTTAATGCGGTAAACGTCGGCGTAATCCATGGATGATCCGCTGCCATTTTACTCAGATGCATTCCGAGGCGTGAGAGCAGACGATAGAGCACCAGTTCGAGGAATGACGTCAGTAGGACCAATTTGACGGTATACTCGAACAACGGGCCGAAGTCCGAAATCCTTCCCGTCAACCGTTCGCCTCGTGCGGCTACGTTCATCACTCCACCCATAACAGACTGCATTATAGCGGCCGAAAAAAAATCGGGTCAACGTGCGGCCAGTGACGCCTGCTCAGCACCCTCCTTCGCCCGTGAGATGTACAATAATCCGTCCGCCATGGCATAGTTGAACGGGAGTTCGCACACCACCTCGCTGATCCGCTCATACACATATTGATAGAGCCGTTCCGCTTCGTCGGGCGTCATCCCCTCTTGCACCTCGTAGAAGAAACCAAGACTGAGGTCCTCCGCAGACGGCCGCATGATGCGCCGAATTCCGTATCCGCCAGGGTCGCTCATGATCGGGGCTTCTTTTTCTAAATCGAACAAGCAGGGCTGACAAGAAAATCCGTATGACTGATGCAGTTTCTTGTTTTCGACGATGAAGTTCATCGTTTCGAGCGCTTCTTCTTCTTTTTCCGTAGGGAACCCGACGATGATGTAACAATGCACCGCGATCCCAAGCTCAACGCAATCATTTGCGATACGCCGGACCCATTCTTGTTTGATCCCCTTTTTCATGAAATCCATGATGCGCTGGTTGAAGGATTCCAATCCGAAGACGATCTTCAAACAGCCGGCATCCCGCATGGAGGCCAACAGCTCACGAGAAAGATTTTTCTCGAACCGCATCTCGCACGTCCATTTCACATCGAGGTGTTTCTCGATCATCTGCTGGCACAACCGTTTCGTCGGCGCCAGCGCGAAGCACTCGTCTGTGAAAAAGAAATGCCGTACGCCGTAGCGTTGCTTGAGCCACTGCAACTCTTCGATGGTCCGCGCTGGGTCTTTCTGACGGAAATTCTGGTGATCGAGGGTGAGTGCGCAGAATGCGCAATCTTTATAATAACAACCTCGAGAGAACTGGACGGGCAGCACCGGTTCCGGTGATAAGTAGCGGTCCAGCGGGAACCCGTCATAGTTCGGCGCCGGGAGCTGATTGACATCTTCTGAGTAGAATGGCTGGTTGACGGTGATTTTCCCATTATTCCGATAGATAAGGTTCGGAACCTTGCTGTAATCCTTCTTGCCTGCCAGCTGATTCACCAATTCCAGCAAGGCCGTTTCCCCTTCAAACACGACGATATCGTCGGCTAACTCGAACAGACTCGGACAGCGACGGATGTTGTCTACGAGACGAGTAAAGATGCTGCCACCGATGGTCACGTGGAGATCGGGAGCGGCCTCTTTGATCAATCGACAGAGTGTCAGGCCGGGAATGATCTGCGAGGTCGCGGTGATTGACACCCCAATCAAATCTGGGCGGCTGTCGACGATTGATGGAATGAATCGGTTCCGAAAGAGGCTGAGAAAGGGATTCTGCGTTTCGTCCCGAACGACTTTCATCAAATCTTTGGAAGAATAGATTGAGTAGTTTCCAAACTGATTATCCACCACCGTGAGTCGAGTCGGAAAGTACACGGCGGAGATGACTTCCAACCATTTGTCGATGATGAACAGGCTGGCTCGATAGGCATCCGGATCGTAGAACCCCTCACTGCGCAATGTCTCTTTGGCGAGCTCGATACGATCAACGAGATAGGAAAATCGATCGAGAGAATCAGTCACTTTTGCGTAGTGTTCTCGACTTCCGGCACCGGTCTCTCCGGTCTGGGACCTCTCAAGTTCACGCTGCTTGGCGATCAACAGTTGATGTACCTCAGCCGCATAACTTCGAGTCAGTACCGTATCCAGCAATTCAATGCCGAGATCGCGTTGTGAAACGTCTGAAACTCCACCCTGATGCAGAAATCCTGTTAGGGATGGCAAACTGAGATAGGGTTGAGAAGGATGCCATGTCGGCGGGAAAAGCAGAGAGACTTTCATGGCAAAGTAAGTCCTTTTATTCTGAAAAATCAGTGATTTCGATGAATGTTCTTCTTATACTCCCCGCAGTTTGTGAAATGCAATCCCACAGGCCGACCATTCGTCCAACGGTCGATATCATCTAAAAAAAGAGCCTCGGACCATCCCTTCCTGAAAGGAACCGATCCGAGGCTTCTCTTGAACTACCTGACGCGTTCAATTACAGCAACTACACCCACGCCGCCTGAGTCATTAGAGTTTCAGCGTGAACCAGGTCGACAATGACTTCATGCCGTTCCGTTCGATATTGGCCCCATCCCACACCGCAAAGGCAATGGGGACCGACATCCCGGACTTGAACTGGACGTCATTTGCATCACCATTTTCCAAGGTCCGCTTCACAACAACCCGCCAGGTTGGACCGGTGTACCCACCGCCTTTGACGGATCCAGACGGTTCCCACACACCATTTCCGATGACATCCTGGTGCGCTTGCGTCGTAAGGGTGCTGAAACCATTCGCGCTCAAATCTTCCACTGAACTCACGCGAAGCGTCGGGTCAGACATGATGTTCCCCGACCAAATTCCTGAGTTGAAGGGCCCTAGGCTCCGGCCAATTCGGTCCGGATAGGTCACGCCGCCGGCAGGCTCTTCAAAGTAATAGTCCCAGAAAATGCCTGGGTATTGATCGTCCACGTCCCAGATACCGGCGCTGTCCTTGCCGATGTCCTTCTGCCATTCGGCATTCCACCGCCAGATATTGGTCGTCCCACCGGATTGCCCCATGCACTGGAACGGCGGAGCCCCGGCCGTGTTGACAGGAAACATCACCGCCACTTGGTCGCGGAAGTCCTGCGGGCCGATCGCCGTGTCATTCTTCGTCTGGTCACTCCACTCCAACCGTAACCCGACATCCTTCCCATTGCTCATGGCCTTGACGAACACCGACTTTACCGAGATGTTGGGGTGCATCGGTGTTGTAATCAACTGCCCGCTCAACGGAACAACGACACCTGGAACACTTTCCCAAATAGGGTTGGCGCCGTCCATGGGAATCGGGCCCTTGACCGTCTTCGCCGGAATTGTGACCGGTTGACTGACGGCCAATGGTACTCGCCCTATCGTCAGCATCAATCCGACGGTGAGGGCGGAGAGAAGAATGGCAAACACCAATTTCTTGTTGGTCGTCTGCGCTACTCTCATGTTCTAATTCCTCCTCTCGATGATGGTAAAGAAAACGTTCCTTCAATAACTGTTGTCGATTCAGTCGTTTACGCAGTTCCTGCAGGCCCCTCCTGCTCCATATCCTTCTCTTTGTCCTTCACGTCCATATAGGATTGCGCACCCACCTCGTTCAGCAACATGCTCAATTCATTCCCTTGATCTTGCGCACCACATTCATACGTCTGCCCTTCCGGAGAGCTGAACGTCGCTGGACGGTAATCGGTTTCCGTATAGGGCTGTGGCACCACACCAAGAAACATGGCCTCAAACTCCATCCAGTCGGCCGTCAGATCGGCGATCAACTTGAATGGACCGGAATCCGCCTTCTTGGTCAGCATGCGACAGAAAAGCGGTACCCATCGGCCGATATGGTTCTTGACGAACTTCTTCTGGGCATCGACCACGATCTGTGTTTTTTCGATACCGTCATGGCAGCGTGAGTACGATTCTTTGTAGGCGAGAAAATGCATGAACTCGAATTCGACACTGAGGTGGTCGAGTCGCTCGTGAATATCTTTGGATAGCTCGACTCCAAAGGCCTTGTAAAACCCTGAAATATCCCCCATCACATGGGATTGTGCAAATACGTGGTCATTCCCGAAGAGGGTTTCATAGGGAGGACAATCCAGCGTGATGACATTGCTAAACACTCGGCGATGTTCAGATTGGAGATCGCTGAGTTGCCAATTGACACATTCTGATGCAACCAAGTTTTCGATCAAGGCCATCTGCTTCCTCAGCGCGCTTAACTTTCCCTTCGCTCGCTCACCACCGTCTGAGCCAAGGGCAACTTCCAGCGCATCGAGCGCAGCCCTACCATCCTCCACAAACTCTCCGCACCGAAGATAATCAAGAAATTCTTCATCTTCCGGGTACAGAAGACTCCAGGAAATCAAAAGGTAGATCTTACTGCGACCGAGCGCGCGTTCAACGGCGGGGGAATCCTTGATGGCAGAGGGACCTGGCATCGTGGCGCTTGCTACGGGGGACAACCCTTTGATTGGTTGTTGGCTTGTCACAGACATCGCCTCCTAGCCGCTTCGGTGACCACACACGTCCTTACTATGGTCGAATAACGAAGCCATGTATGTATATGAAAAGGCTTGCACGAAGTCAAGGGTGAATTGGTTTGACCATGGTCGTCGAATTTTTCTCTCGGCGAGTCGCATCGTTGGGATGATGGTATCATGGGCCGATCTCCGCTAAATGCCGCACAGGCACCACTCGAATCGCCACGTGATCGTTGACGGTCTTGCAGATCATCTCACACATGCCGCATCCGACACAGGCCTCCGTCGCCACAGAGAGACGTAACGACTCAACATCCATAGCGAGCGCATCGGTTGGGCACTTCGAGACACACGCGTGGCATCCTTGGCCCGCCGTGCAGAGCCGATGTGAGACCGTGGCGATTCCCATGTGGACCCGGCTGCGGTGCTCAACCGGCACGAGCGCGTCTGTCCCGCAAGCTGTCACGCACGGAAAGTCCTCACACAAGAGGCAGGGTGATTGATCGGCATAGAGAACCGGTGTGCCGTCGTTCGGATGGGTGACAATGGCGTGAGGCGGGCAGGCCTTGACGCAATCGTTACATGCTGTGCATCTCTCGAGAAAAACCGGCTCTTCCACTGCACCGGGAGGGCGCAACCAGTCGAGACGAACCGGAGTCGGGGCTTGCTCTTTGTGGAGGCCATCTGCCTCTTTGACGAACGCTTGCGCGGCTTTGACGGTGGAGAGAACAGAATCCTTCAGAAAATCCCGCCGACCGTATGAAGGATAGGTGGCCATAATGTATAGGATAAGGTTCCAGCCGAGATCAGGATTGAGAGGGAGTTACCTTCCGCTCGGAGCCTCTCCCCCTTACATCACTCCATCTGCTCGCAATTTATAGACTTCCACACAGCGATCGCAGGCTCCGAATTCGGTATCCCACCCCGGGTGATTCTCACGGATGAAGTCAAGCACATACGGCTCTAATTTCGTGTCCATGTCCTCCACCCACGAGTAGGTCGGAAACCGACACAACGGGCAAGGGAACCCCGGCATGAGCATGACCTTGTTTTCCGTCTCCGGTACCTCGCCACCTTCCACGTCCACGGCTCGATCCATCACGCGGAGCGTGTCGGAAGCCATTTCGATCAACTCGGAATGGGTGAAGTATGAGGTCTGCCACAGCCCCTCAAACACCGACTTCAGTTGAGGGGGTGGAATCTTTCGATACCAAGACCGAAACTCCTTGAATCGATCCTCCTTACTCAACATCGGCTCCTTGCCCGCCGCGACGAGCCGACTATCCACACTCAAACTCCAGAGCACACGGTAGCGCTGCAAAATCAAGGTCTCTTCACCTGGGTTGAGTCCCATTTTAGTATCCGGATCGTAGCCGAATTGCAGGTCGATCATATCGGAAATATGCATCAGCTCATGGCGGCAATAGCGAGTCAATGCCGGATCGTAAAATCGACGAGGAATCAACTTGATCCCAACGCCCTTCAAGCCTTTGTCTTCAAACTCTTTAGCCAGATCTTTTTCGACCGACCCCCATTTTCTCAGAATATCGACGCCTTCCTGATCTTCCTTCAGCACCCCTTTGACCAAAACGATTCCCACCTTCTGCTTCAAGATCGGATACTCGTTGAACGAGTCGCGCACGATATCTGAGAACCCCCAAATGCCGAAGAGATATTGATACAGTTTCTTGAACTCCGCCTCCCGATCTTCGAGGATGAACTTCTCGTAAATCGGGTCGGCATGCTCATGAAACTCCTTGTAGTAGGTCGGATCGCCTTCTCGTTCCGTCTTCTCGACGAACGAATCGATCACTTCCTGAAGCAACGCTGGTTGGAATCTAATTTCCATTTAAAGAACTCTCCGCGGCGAGAGGGATAACCGTGACACAACGTACGCGACTCTCTCCAACACCATGGCGCCTGGAGCCGGTTGGCGCTTCGACACTGTCCTTGAACAGACTCAGCGTCAACCCTGAGCATGTCCCCCCCTCACAGACGGAGCAGTCGAAGGGTTGACTTGGCCGCGAGGCATCTCTTACGATCCGAACGACCGACGGAATTATACTGGCCGGTCTGTCGACCAATCAAGAACCAGACGGCCGAAGAAAGACGCGACCCCATGCCGGAACCTCTGATGTCCCAATCGCTCTCGACCGTCTCTACGGAATTATCGCCGTCATCGACACCTCCTTTCGACTTTTTGGAGTATTGGAGTGCCGACTGTCGGGAAGTGAAGACGTTTCGCGGTCACTCGCACGGAGTCTGGACCGTCGCATTTTCACCGGACGGATCCATGCTCGCCAGCGGCGGCGCTGAACGCCTCGTACGCATGTGGGACATCGAAACCGGTCGGTTGCTGCGCTCCTTGCGTGGCCACACCCATGACATTCGTGCACTCGTCTTCACCCCGGACGGACAGACCCTGGCCACCGGCAGTGAAGACCGCACAATCCGCCTCTGGAACGGCAAGACCGGCGAGCCGATGAAGCTGTTGTTCACACGGTACGATCACAATGTGTGTAGCCTCTCGCTTTCGCCCGACGGTCTCATGCTGGCACGCGGCAGCCATAATAAAGACATCAAGATTTGGGAAGTCACTACCGGCACCGAGCTGATGACCTTACTCGGGAAGGATGAGTACGATCACCACTGGTCGGTCTGCATCGCGTTTTCTCCGGACGGTATTCATCTCGCAAGCGGAACAGACATCGGAAAGATCAAAATTTGGGAGGTGCTCCCAAGCGGCGAGGAGAAGGTGCTCCATGACGGCCATTGGCGGCGTGACCAGGAAGATTCCACGGAGACCCGTGGCTACTTCATCGAGGATGACGGCGGATTCCAAAAACCGATGGACTACTGGATCGGCGCCATGGCCTTCACCCCCGATGCCAAACTCCTGATTACCGGCAGCCGAGACACCACCATCAAGCTCTTCGAGATGCCGAACGTCGTGGAGAAAAAATCCCTCACCGGCCACAAGGGTTGGGTGCGGAGCCTTGCGGTCTCTCCGGATGGGAAAGTCTTGGTCAGCGCGAGTGATGATCACACGATCAAGTTTTGGGATCTATCGACCGGCCGCAACTTCCGGACGCTCAAAGGCCATAGTGGCGGTGTGCGTTGCCTCACCTTTTCTCCGGATGGGAAACGCCTTGCCAGCGCTTCGTGGGACCGGACCGTCAAGCTGTGGGAAGGCGGAACGAGGACGGAAGAATAAGTAGGCTCAAGATCCTTTGTCCTTGCCGTCTGAACAGTTCCGCTCCATGGATATAGGGATTACTCGCCCACTTCCTGCATCCCATTGTCACTGAGAAGTCACTCGCTTTCTATCCACTCCTTGTTGAGCAGCTTCTCTAACTCTTCACGCCTCTGGGACACCCAAATGCACGAGCGCAACTAAGGAGCTGTTCAATATCGAATCTTGCTGCGTCCCGTACCGTTCCCGATGTCTTGGCAGTTGATCGCCAGCAGGCCGCTTGACCTTGACCAGGTCACTGAGCCATGCTGACCACCATGGCCATGCCATCCGCCATGCTTCCTCTCGGCACTCCGGCTCCTTCGTTCGAACTCCGCGACGTGGTGAGTGGTGAAACCTATTCGGTCAATTCATTTGCCGACAAGACCGCGCTCTTGGTCATGTTTATCTGCAAACACTGTCCCTATGTGGTGCATGTCGAGCAGGAGCTGGCGAAACTCGGACAGGACTACCGAGACACCCCCCTCGGCATTCTCGCGATCAGCAGCAATGACCCGGTTGGGTATCCCGACGATGCGCCGCCAAAGTTAAAAGAAATGGCGCAGCGGCTCGGCTTTACCTTTCCATTCTGTCACGACGAGACGCAGGAGGTCGCGAAAGCCTATCGCGCAGCCTGCACCCCGGACTTTTATGTCTTTGATCGTGACCGTCGGCTCGTCTATCGTGGGCAATTGGACGACAGTCGTCCCAGCAATGGCAAACCGGTGACCGGTCGCGATCTACGATCTGCCATCGACTCGGTGCTCGCAGGGAAGCCCGTCACCGGTGCTCAACGGCCTAGCATCGGCTGCAGCATCAAGTGGAAGCCAGGTCATGCTCCGTCTTATGCATGACGTCTTCACCCCAACGAGAAGCGCACAAACTCGACAGCTCCGCTCTCATGCCTCCCGCTGAAATCGCCACAGGAAACACGACAGACACTTTGATTGCCGAGTAAGTCTGCGAGGTTAGAAAACTTTCAAGAAAGTCGGCGGACAGGTGCACGCAGAAGTCGATCTTGGCATGGAAATTCTCACTCCCCACCTTCTGTGGATAACCATGTTGACAAGTCTCATTCTTGGCCAAAGCACG
>JAOUMR010000075.1 GCA_029881435.1 Nitrospira sp. | reverse complement strand
CGCCCCGTCGCCGACTGTGGGTGTCCACGGTGGGAGGGCGCCCCGCACGGATGGACTTCGAGGCGACGCCCGACCGAACTTGGGGCGCTTCTACCTCCTTCACGTCGCCTTTTTCCGCAGCCTGCTAGTCTGGAACTCTTGAGGTGAATACGTGAGACCAATCGAATGATCCAGGGGGTGCGTTTGGCCATGGCAGCCACGACCTTACTCACGTTCGGCTTCGCCGTCGCAGTAGGAGCCGATCCATCTCCGGCACCATTTCAATCGGCAACCGCTGGGTATCGGTACAGCTTTCCCAAAGACCACGGGTCGCATCCGAGCTATCGAACTGAGTGGTGGTACTACACAGGCCATCTACAGTCGAAAACCGGCCGGTCGTTCGGCTTCGAGCTGACCTTTTTTCGTCGAGGCGTTTCACCGGAGGACATTAAAACCCTGCCGTCGAAATGGTCGATCAACCAGATCTATCTCGCTCACTTCGCCGTGACCGACATCACCGGAAAGCGATTCCACTTTTCTGAAAAACTCAGTCGGGAGGCATTGGGGAAGGCGGGAGCCGACGAATCGCGACTTCGCGTATGGATCGACAAGTGGAGCGCTGAGGCTGAGCCAGAGCCAGATTCTGCGGGAGTCCATACCCTCGTTGCCCGCGATGAGACGCACGCCCTCATTCTCAGGCTAGAACCGGCCAAGCCTCCGGTCGCGCATGGCGCTGCGGGTATCAGCCAAAAAGGCAGGGATGTTGGTCAAACCTCTCACTACTATTCGTTTACGAGACTCTCGACCACGGGGAGCCTGACGATCGACGGTGAACAGTTCGAGGTGACCGGCACCAGCTGGATGGATCATGAATTCGGGTCCGGCCCACTCGGGGCCGATCAAGTCGGTTGGGACTGGTTCAGCATCCAGTTGGAAGACAATACCGAGCTTATGCTGTATCGGATGCGTCTGAAAGACGGATCCTACGATCTTGCGTCCAGTGGGACGGCTGTGTCGGCGGATGGACGTACCAGACATCTGGAGGTGACAGACTTTCAGATCGAGTCAACGGCAACGTGGACCAGTTCCGGGAGCAAGGCTACCTATCCGGCGAAGTGGCGTTTGAAATTCCCATCACTCGATCTTGTGTTGGAGGTGACTCCGTTACTCGCAGATCAAGAGCTTCGCACCTCACGTAGCACCCTCGTGAGTTACTGGGAAGGGGCGGTGGCGGTGACCGGAACCAAACAAGGCAAACCAGTGAAAGGCCAAGGCTACGTCGAGCTGACCGGCTACGCTGAACGGCTCAAGATGTAAGGGAAGAATCGTTTGGTTTTCAGCCATCCGTTCCATTACTCGATCCCATTCCTTAACGGCTGGTTTAACATGGTGATCCCAATGGGTGAGGGCTGCATACAGCCGCCTCCTGAAATGGCGCCAAGTTCTTCTTGAAGGAACTTGTTACCGAACCCGACTTCTAGTAGGAGGTCAGTACACGTAAGCTCCCAATTATTTCACTCACCCTTCTTCTTTCTCTTTCTACTTCTGCAGCCATCTTGTCCACTCGAAGTTCGAGTATGGAGCGTCCCGGAAGATGCGTAGAAACCGCTCCGGGATCCGCTCGATCACCTCGCGGCACTCGTTCTCCTCCACCGTGCCGACCACCGTCCTGCGTGCCGGTGTGCGGTTGTGGTATCCGGCGATGACCGGCGTGCTCGTTTGCGGTTCGAGTTTCAGGAACCGGAGAAGCGCCGCGATCTGCGTCCGGTCGTTCAGAGCCGTCGGCGAGTGCAAAGTGAAGCACATGGACCTCTTGTCGAAGCGCTCGAGAAACTCGATCGCCCGGTTCTCAATCTCGATCCACTGAATGAGGTACCACTGAAAGCGTGTCAGGCTCTCCGGTTCGAAGAAGTCGAAGATCGGCTCAAGGCCGGTGAGAGACCAGCGGAAGTATTTCCGGCCGTCCGGGCCGCGATAGTGGCGGAACGGCAGGCGCCAGCGCTCGATCAGGAGCTCCCGATTTGCCTCGCTCCTGGCGACTTGGAGCGGATCGCGCACGAGGTGTACCAGGGACAAGTCGGGAAAGAACTCGGGTGCGAAGTCCCAGTACGACTTGAGAAAGGCGTGGCTTGTCTCGATGTAGACCCGTGGCTCGTATTGTCCGATGCGGCTGGCCTTCTTCTCTAGCAGGTCTCGGACGGGCGCCGTATTGCCCATCGAGTGGTCGTAGATGGGCAGGCCGAACATCGTTGGGTTCCCCCAATCGGCGTACGGCTCGTGGACAACGACGCACCCCTGAGCGTTCTTTTGCAGGAGACCGCAAAGAAAGCTCGTTCCCGAGCGGCCACTGGCGAGCGTGAACACGGTTTTCATTGGCGGCGCCTCTGCGGGGTGGTGTCGATCTCAGAGGAACCCGTCCCCGTCTTTGTCTTTGGTTGAGTGGGCTGCAGCCAGCCCTCCAGTTTCTTATCAGCAAGTGCCCGCTGTGCCTGCAGGGTCTTGTACGTGTCGGCCATGATCGCGACTCTTCCGGGAGTGCCGTTCTGGAGTGCGATCAGCTTGATCGTCGTCGGCCGCGTTTATGCACACGTCCATAAAACTCTCCGCTTCCCGCCGGCCACAGCCTGGATGAACCCGCGCTGGTGTGCGCACCGTTGTCCGGCTGCCGCGGTGGCGCATCAACTCGATTTTTGAATGGGGTCCGGCTCTTCTCGAAGGTCCGCTGGCGCGTCGTCGTCCAGCTGGGTGTCATGCCTATGCGAGTGGTGACACTCTTAGCCAGACGATAGAAGTCGTCCTGGGTGAAATGGGTCATTCGAAACACCCAGCGTTGCGGCAAACTGCGCCTTCAACAGTCCGCTTTCCCCTCCCGCTTTGATCTCCCGTACACCATCCAGGTATCAGGGGGTATCCATGCGAAGCTGGACGATTCGATGAAGCTGAATAGGGCAGAACTGTACCCCTTTGGCATGCAAAAGCCAAGATCGAGTCACACTGTCTCACCACAATATTCGGGAATTCTCCTTCGTGCTTCAATCGGCGGTACAGTCCCCTTCTTCTCGGGTACAACTTAACGTGGCGGGGAATCAGGACCGGTTGGTTGTGAAGATCAATTATCCGTACGGAGTGGTGTATATCCGATTCATCGGCACACACGCCGAGTACGATGCGATCGATGTGACGAGCATCTAGCAGGTTGGGAGGCACCATGACCATTGCTCCAATCAAAACGGCCCGAGACTATGACCATGCACTAGGTCGGATTGAGCAACTGATGGAGGCGAAGCCAGGCACCAAGGCCGGTGATGAGCTGGATGTACTCACAACCCTCGTCGAGGCATACGAAGCGAAGCATCACGTGATTTGCCCTCCCGACCCGGTCGAAGCCATCAAGTTTCGGATGGATCAACTCGGCATGACGCGGAAGGATTTGGAGACTCTATTGGGTGGGCGCGGACGTGTGTCTGAAATCCTGACAAGGAAGCGGAATCTCTCTCTCGAGATGATTCGTCGACTCCACCGCGAGTTGCACATCCCTCTGGAAAGCCTTATCGGCGCCGCAGCTTAGTAACGTTTTACCTCTCCAAGTGGCCGCGAACGACGCTGTTCAGATTCCCGTGACAGCACGAAATAGATGATCCCCACCTACGCACGACTCCCCCTGTAGCGCGCGTACGACGATGAAGACTTACCGGACTATGTAAATGTCGTATTTCACGAAGGCGTTTTCCCCCAGCTTCACCTCGACCACTTTGCCTATACACTGCACGTGGTTCAGCCACGCATACTTCTCCGCTGAGGTCTGCATCGTCGGAGCGAGTATGAAGTAATGGTCTTCCCCAGTGATCACTTCCCCTTTCATCAGGCGATCCCAGCTCTCTTTGGTATAGCTGACGATGCCATTAGAACTGATATAGATAAGCGCGCCATCGTCCGTCTTGACGGTTTGCCGCACATCGATTCGAGCATTACCTGCGGGCATGACCCGAAGCCAGTCGGCTGCAGGAGGGATGATGCGGCCCTTGATCTTGGGACCCTTGACCCATCCCTCACGACCGGGAGGAATCGTATAGATGAACAATGTATCGTCGATCTGATGAGGCGCCTCAAGGGGTGCATAGAGCGTCATGAGGTACTCGGTCGAGATCTGCGTGGTCTGGGCCTGGACGGTGCAGGCAGTCAATGCAAGTGCACAGGCAACGCTCACCAGAATCTGTTGTAATGTCATTCTCGTTCCTCCCTCTGGTTAGTACGCGGAACGTATGCACGGCCTTGCGGAGCTTTTGGGGCAGGCCGCTACGTGCGACTCGGAGTCTACGCCACCACGAAAGAATTGCCACGGGTGCTCACCAACAATGATCAGCGAGCACTCTTTCCATGTGACTCAACGTTTGGTACCTGAGTCGAGTTTCCGTAAGCTCCAATCAGTTGTCAAGGCAACCAACTCTCGTGCGGGGCTGTCATGCCGAGAGCAGCTAATAGACTATCCAAGTCTCACCTGCATCCGTCAGGAGGTGGGTTGTGAAGGAGTGGCGACGTGCACGACCGTATGCCGGGGTCAAGATTCCAGTTTTCATCGTGGGGCCTGTACTGTTCAAGGTTATGGCTAACAGTCAATATAGGGATTTCAGACTGGCGTAACATCTCGACTACTTCTTATCTTGACTGCTATCCGACCGCTATGGTTAGGTTTGCGGCCACTATGTTGCGCTCCATTCACTTCGTGCTACTCCTCTTTTGTCTTCTCCTCATTGGGCTCGGCTGTCAGAAGGAGAGCGAATCGATCGTCTCGATTGCGCTGCATCCGACCAATGCGAATATCCTCTACGTGGCGACGAACGACGCGGTCTACAAGTCCCGGGACGGCGGCGGGACCTGGGAGCGATTTCCGAGTATCAGCGCCCGTCGGGTGACGACGCTTGCGATCGATCCTGTGCTGCCAGCGACCATTTATGCCGGTACGATGGGAGATGCGGTCTACAAGAGCCCGGATGGGGGGCAACGGTGGCTTCCGTACAATGTCGGCCTAAAAGAGCATGTGTCATTCGTGAATCAGTTTGTATTCCACCCGGCTCTGAACGAGAAGATCTATATCGCGACAACCGTTGGTGCCTACTACTCGAAGAATGCGGGCCGTGAATGGGAAGAACGGATGAACGGGATGAAGGAAGTCCATATCGTGACCTCGATCGCCATCAATCCAAAGGATCCCACCATCTTGTACGGAGGGACGACGGGAGGGGTGTATCGATCAGACGACGCAGCGATGTCGTGGAAGCGGATCAACCATGGGCTGATCCCCGAGAGCGAGCTGATGGCGTCCATGGCGCTGGGTGTCAATGCCATTGAAATCGATCGGACCAATCCCGATATCGTGTATGCGGGGACCACGAAAGGGCTCTTTCGGACAGAGAATAAGGGTGAGGTCTGGGATCGGATCGGGCAATCTCTGTCGGATCCCTTTATCAGCAGCGTGCTTCTCCATCCTACGGAATCCTCGGTGCTCTATGTTGGTGGCCTGGCTGGGGTGTGGAAAAGTCTGGACAGTGGGAAAAATTGGAAGGCGGTGAACCAGGGCATTGCCACGTCGAACATTCGTGCCCTGGCCATGAATTCCAAGAATCCGCAGATACTCTATGCCGGAACTAATGGCAGCGGGCTCTATCGTTCGACTGATGCCGGCGCGACGTGGACGGCTGTGCCGCTCAAAGCCGCGCCGGTTGGGCATCAATAACCGGTTGTGGCTCCCGCACTTCCGTGCTGGTACCGGCTGCTGTAGGACAGCATTTTATCGGTCATGGCTTTCCATTCATCAGCCGTCATCAGGTCCTTCATCCTGAACCGGAGGCTCAGAACTTTCGCCGAACGCTGCGTCCGTTGAATGGTCGCTTCGTTGAGGATTTTTGAAAATTCGTCCGGCGCAGCCGTATAGCTGGTGTTCAACGTATAGAGCTGCCGATGATAGGCGCGGTCCTGCTCGCGTCCTGCCCTGAGTTCGTTGATGATGTCACCGACGAGTGCATTGACCTCTTTTGCCTTGTTGGGATCCTGTACGGTGCGATTGACCAACCCTTCCATATCCTGCTGGCCCTTCTGCCAGTACGCGTCGCTCTTGCCCCCTGCCATGCTGTGGTGATGGTGGTGTGAGGAGCAACCGACCAGTACGACCATTCCCATCGCCACGAGCAGCCCATTAACCATCCGATTCATACATTCCTCCATGAATAAAGTTGTGACTTGGTTAGTTCTTACCGTATCATCGTCCGGAGGACTATGCCAGACGCATTGCCGACCACACCTGATGCATTCCGAGCGCTCAAGGAGGAGTTTCGCGGTCACCTTGAAACGTTCTATGCGGGGCTCAAACTGGCCCCACCCTATGAAAGCGTGGAAAAAGCTGTTCGCACATTAACGACCCTGGTCCATGAACTTCCGATCGAAGAACGGAGCCGAATTATGGCCGATCCTATCTTGCGCTGGCAGCAATTCACACGCGCGTTCGCTGTCTCAGGTCTTGCGAAGAAGCACCGAGGGATCATTGCCGGTCTGTTGCGCAATCGGTCTGCGCTGGCTCTCCCCGCTGAATACGACCACTTCCTGAATCTATTTCGAGTCTAGCAGTTTGACCAGGTCAATTGTTACGAAGAGATCGGCTTCGCGAGCACGTCGCGTAGCTCGTCATAGACCTTCATCAGTCGAGCGTCTTCGAGCCGATACGAAAGCGCGAGCGTGACCAGCCCGAAGGCCACGACGAGGCCCGCAAGCGCGATAATACCGACCCCAACCAGCACGCCCCCCAACGACGCAAATCCTCCTCCCATGGCGTATTGAATGACGAAGGTCAAGGACCCGATCGACACGAGCGCAAACCACATGAACGTGATCAGTGCCGATGACCAGGGGATACGCTTTACGCACAGCGCACTGAGCGCTTGGTCGTGGGAAGAAAGCTGAATCAGACCTTTCATCGGCCAGGCGGTGCGGAACCCTTTGGAAAAGAATCGATACTGCGGGCGAATCGCGATTTGAGATAACTCCGGGTAGAACCAGGCGACTCCATGAGGGAGCATCAACACGCCATTGGGCGTGAACTGCTCACGCACTGTGCTGATCGCGGCACCGGACCATTGATCCGGACGAGCTGCAACCCGACAGCCATACCGGACGGCATCAGGAGCCAGTCGGATAAAATACAACCAATCGCCGACGATTAATCCGAGAAACAACACGGTTGCGAAGAGGCCGGCTAAGATCATGGATGTAGCTATCCCATAGGACCGGAGGGCGAATCAAGGCAACGGAAGTCCTCAATCGTTCGTGTCCCATACTGAAGAATCGTAAGTCTAACGCGACTTGGAGATCCTCCAAGGAATCTGTTGACTCATCAAGATAAGTTTGGCTACAGTACGGCGGGCTACGTTCCGGGCGGGTCTTGATCATGTCGCTTCCCCGCCAGAATTTTATCCCGCGTCGCCATATCGCTGTTGTTGCCTACACTTCGCAGTCTAGAGCCTGCAGGGAGTGGGGCGTCTAGAGGTTTGGAGGAAAGTATGGATCCCGACAAAATTGAGCGTGTCTACACCACCTACGCGGGGTTTTACGACAAAGTTTTTGGAAAAGTGTTCCATGAAGGGCGTGAGTCCGCTATCCGGAATCTTAACGTGCAGCCGAATGAACATATCCTGGAAGTGGGCGTGGGTACTGGATTGGCCCTTCCGATGTATCCTCACCATTGCCGCATTGTCGGGATCGACTTGTCCGAAGGCATGTTGGCCAAAGCGAAAGAAAAGGCGGAAACCCTCTGCCTCGATCATGTCGAATTGCATCGCATGGATGCAGGCGCGATGGAATTTGGTGATGACAGCTTCGATACGGTGGTGGCTGCCTATGTCGTGACAGCAGTTCCGGACTATCGAAAAGTGGTCAATGAGATGATTCGAGTTTGTCGCCCAGGTGGCCGGATTGTTATGTTGAATCACTTTAGCAACGGAAACAAGGTCATTGCGGCCGTGGAGAAGGTGATTTCTCCGTTGACCAAACACCTCGGTTGGCGCACCGATCTCTCGCTCAATACGGTATTGGAAGGGACGTCGCTGCGTATTGCGCGGAAGCAGAGTGTGAATCCGTTACGGTTTTGGGCGTTGGTTGAATGTGTGAATGGGAAAGCTAAGCAGACGAACGGCAACGTCACCTCGCACAATATCCCAGGCTATAGCAACGGCAATGGCACCGCCGGTTTTTCAGCGGGGAATGGTAAGGACCAGTATTCCCCGGAACACGTGTGCTGACTGACAGATCCTGACTCTTCACCGATTTCGTCGCGAGTCCTGTTCCCGTGCGAGCCAGTTCTCCCATTCGCGGCCTGGAATGATTGTCGTGCCGACCAGACAGTCACCCGGGAATTGTCGAGTAATATGATCTGCAAGGACTTCGAGCATGCGGCTCATGCGCTGGTCTTGATCACCAAACACCCGCAGCATTAACCCAAAGCCCTGCCTTTCTAATGGGCCGTAGGCCAGGACATGCATCAGGCCGTCTGCGCTAGTTCTGGAATCATCGACTGGAATTAAATCACCTTCCCACTGCACCGCCGGATGCGTCGCTGCGCTTCGATTCGTCTCATGCCAGGTGCAGCGCAGGCCGGCCTGATCCAACTCGTGTAACAGCGAGTGAATGGTGGGTCCCTGGCCCGTCCGACCTTGGAAAATCCACCGAGCGAGTTCTACCGCCTTTCGTGTGGGCACGAATGGAGCAGCGACTTCCTCCAGATGAGCCTCATCGCACACGACGTAAAGCTCGCCCTGCGGATCGAACCAAAACCGGAGTTTCCCCGCGCTTAATTCCGTTTGGATGATGCCGAGAGAAGAACAATCGGCCCCATCTTGCTCAAAAACCGAAAAATCCGTCACGCCTGTCATGGTGAGTCTGGCGACTCGGACTAATCCACGAACCTCGTAACGAATGGTCACAGAAATCGTTGTCCCTGCAGGGATATCCCGGCCAGACCCCTCGTCAAACAGGCGGCGCTTGGAAATCTGTATGTCGGTGATATAGCCCGAGCGGAAACCGCCTGTATGGCCGATCAACCATCGCAGATCGTCAGCGTTCTGGATGAAATGGGTCATAAGGGCGATTGTAGCGTAGGGCTGGACGCACTGCTACCTCAGTGAATTTCCCCAAACTGAGAACACTGGAGGAAGGCGGGGGCGAAGTGGAGTCTTGATCTCACAGGAACCTTGCCGAATGAGACCGATCTCCTTGCACACGGAGGCTGCGATTGTCGCTTCGTCGCGACCCTGGTTGATTATGACGAACCGGCCATGGGGTTGTAGGTTGCGAGCGACCCGTGCGAACAAGGCATGGGGTGCCAACATGGAGAGCGGCATCCGCCAGGCCAACACAGGATCAGGTGTGACGAATGGATACCAAGCGGTCACGATGTCAGCCGGGCGCTCGTAGCGAACGTAGTCTTCGACGATGAACTGCGTGTTCGGCAGACGTTGGATATATCCTCGCGCATAGTCGAGTCGGCTATACCCATTGATGTAGATTCGGCGGCCCTCGACCTCGATGCCCAGCAGCTCAGTCGGTCGGAAGAAAGCATGCAAGACTGGGGCGTACCAAAAATTGCTGGAACCGATATCCTGGACGACCCCACCTCTCGAACGCGGGAGTCTCAGCGCCGACCAGGCCTGTTCCAGAATGTCGAGGTAGTCGTATTGCTTCAGCGCGGTCTGCTGTCGAGCCTGCTCTTCGAATCGTACATCATAATGCTGTTGAAGCCGCTCTATCCGTTCACGAACGATTCCGCTAAGTTGATCCAATTGTCCGGAGGAACGTTCTCGATAGGTTCCCCGCGACCAGGCCAGCCGTTCACCTAGGCCGTACCAGAACGCATGATATCGGGAGACGAGTAACTGCCGGATTGAATAAGACGGCGTGATGTCGAAAGAATTCATCGGAAAACATGGAAGACCGTCTCGAATGGCTGTCTCGTGCTCGACCACAGAGGTAGGCATGATGCTTCTTCTTCGGAAGATTAGCCGAAGGGCTGAAGGGGCTGAAGGGGAAGGAGGGGAAAGGTGTGGGATCAGGTGGATAGGGCGCGCACGACCACTTCGCGTTCTTCCGGGATCAGAAGCCAAATGTGACTGCGAGAACAACGGGAGACATGGAGGCGAGGCAGAAGATCTTGGCTGCACGATGGTCTCAATCCTATTCGCCCATTTCTGATAAAAGACCCCGCTTGCGGGGCCTCCTGGAGACAGTGTATGTATCCTTCCGGGAAACATTCAGGTCATGCCCTTCACTGATCCCCACTCAATCGGACGGGTAAGCATGCAGAGAGCCATCTGTCTCCAACACGTTCCTTTTGAGGGTCCCGGTGCTTTTGCCTCATCCCTCTCGACCCGTACGGTGAGTCTCGATCGCTATCTTGTCCCGAAAGATGGATTGCCGAAAGATGCCGGTGATCTCTTGATCGTGATGGGTGGGCCGATGTCAGTGAATGACTCAGATAAGTGGATTGCCGAGGAGACCGCGTTCATCAGATCAGCGTTGCGGGCCGGTAAGCCGGTGATCGGGGTGTGTTTGGGGAGTCAGTTTATGGCGAAGGCCCTGGGGGCCACCGTACGATCGGGCAAGGCATTGGAGATCGGTATGACACCGGTTTGTCTCACTGACGATGGGAAAAGAGATCCTGTGTTTGGCCCTGGGCCAGAGGGGTTCGACGTCTTTGAATGGCACGGAGAAATCTTCGACCTGCCCAACGAGTGTGTTTCGTTGGCGAGCTCCGAGATTGCGCCGCTGCAGGCTTTTCGCTATGGCAATCGTGCGTATGGCCTACTGTTCCACCTTGAGATGGAACAAGACGGAATCGACTCGCTATGTCGGGAATGTGCACCTGATTTGGGAAAGGCTGGCCTAACGGCTTCCCATGTGGAGTCGATGGCAATGCCTCACCTTCCCCAGTTACATGCGATGGCCGATCGATTGATCGATTACCTCCTGACATCAGCACGTTGATTACCAACTCCATCCTGAAGTAGTCTTGGTTCCCTCGTCCACACGTCCGAACGTCATCATGTTGAAGGTCTGCGGGAGGTTCCCGATCTGAGGGGAGGAAGACTCTCAGACTGTTGGACATACGTATTTCAAGAAAGGAGTTTGATCGACCATGGCCGGTTTCCCGATTGAAGTTGCCACACGTATCAAGACATTGCCACCGTACCTCTTTGCGGCGATTGACAAGATGAAGCAGGAGGCTATCGCTCGAGGGGTCGACATTATCAATCTTGGGATAGGCGATCCCGATTTGCCGACGCCTGCTCCGATCATCGAAAGCTTGGCCAAGGCTGCCCAGGACCCCAAGCATCACCAATACCCGTCCTATGAAGGCATGTTGTCGTTCAGGAAGGCGGTCGCCGACTGGTATCAGCGGCGCTTCAACGTGACGCTGAATCCGGTCAATGAGGTGATGACCTTGATTGGGTCGAAGGAAGGCATCGGCCATATCCACCTGGCGTTCGTTGATCCGGGCGATGTGGTCTTGGTTCCAAGTCCGGGCTATCCGGTCTATCCCGTCGGAACCAGTTTTTGTGGCGGCACGTCCCACTTCATGCCCTTGACCAAAGCCAACGGCTTTCTCCCAGATTTGAGTGCGATTCCAAAAGATGTAGCCAAAAAGGCCAAGCTGATGTGGCTCAATTCGCCGAACAACCCCACGTCGGTACTCATGACAAAGGACTACTTCAAGCGGGCTATCGAGTTTGCGCAGGACAATCAGGTCATTATCTGCCACGACGCGGCCTACTCGGAAATCTATTACGACGGCAAGCGCCCGGTGAGTTTTATGGAAGTGGAGGGTGCCAAGGACGTCGGGGTGGAATTTCATTCGCTCTCGAAGACCTACAACATGACCGGCTGGCGAATCGGGTTTGTGGTCGGGAACCAGACGGTCTTGGCCGCGCTAGGCAAGGTGAAAAGCCAGTTGGACTCCGGTGCGTTCGAAGCCGTGCAAGCCGCCGGCATCACTGCCTTGGGGCTGGACGATTCCGTGACTGACGGCATCCGAAAAATTTATCAGGAGCGTCGCGACACGATCGTCCCGGGGCTCAAGAAGCTGGGGTTAGAAGTGGATGCGCCACCTGCGGCATTCTACATCTGGGTGACGGTGCCGAAGGGGTATGCCTCCGCGTCCTTCACCGCCCATCTGTTGGAAAAGGCTGGCATCGTGACAACGCCCGGTAACGGCTTCGGCGCACCAGGCGAAGGCTATGTTCGCATGACGGTGTGCACAACCAAAGAGCGGCTTGCGGAGGCTGTCGAGCGAATCAAGAAGGCAGGATTCTAATAACGTGAAGCAAAAAGAAGAGCGAGACAGCGTTGAACTCATTGTACGTCTCATGGTTCACGCCTAACGTGACTTATTATGGAAACCGTTTTCATTGGGTTCGGGTCGAATGTCGGTGATCGAGTCGATTTTTGCGATCGAGCGGTGACATTGCTCAGCCTGCTTCCCCATTCACGGCTTATGGGAGTTTCCCTCTTATATGAAACGGAACCGATTCGCGAGGAGACTGATCCAGGAGAAGGGTGGTTTCTCAACGGGGTGGTACAGATTGAAACCAATATCACCCCACGGAGCCTCCTCACGACACTTCAAGAGATTGAGCGATCACTCGGACGAGATGAGGACAACCGCTCTGGTCCTCGAACGATCGACCTAGACATTCTCTTCTATGGTGAGCGCGTCATCAAGGAACCTGGGCTGACCATCCCGCACCCTCGCCTCCATGGCCGCCGGTTCGTTCTCATGCCACTGAACGAATTGGATCCACTTTGGGGCCATCCGGTGCTCAAGCAATCGGTCGCACGATTGTTGGCGCAGGTGAAGGACCAAGCACACGTGCAGCTGCTCTTTCCTCAACCTTCGACGAGATACGGCTCGCGTCCGTCTTGCAGTTCGCCACCTGGCTCATGAAGATCATTCGTTCACCGGGTGCCATGACAGCCTGGAGTGAGGGGCTCCGACGGGAGCGTGTGCGGATCGGGCTGGTACCGACGATGGGAGCGTTGCACGAGGGGCATCGGGCGCTGATTCGAGCAGCCCGGTTACGGTGTGATGCGCTCGTAGTCAGCATATTTGTCAATCCTACGCAATTCGGCCCTCGTGAAGACCTCACCAAATATCCACGTTCCATTTCTCGCGATCGAGCCTTGTGCAAAAGGGAAGGCGTTGATGTCTGTTTTGAACCAAGCGTACAGGCCATGTATCCAAAAGGATTTCAAACAACCGTGAATCTTCCTGCGATTGCACGCCGGTGGGAAGGGGAAGTGCGCTCTCATCATTTTTCAGGTGTTGCGACCGTGGTAAGCAAACTCTTCGGAATGGTGCGTCCTCAGATCGCACTCTTTGGACAGAAAGATTTCCAACAATCGGTCCTTGTCCACCAGCTGGTCAAGGATCTCAACCTCGGTGTCACAGTTATCGTGAGATCTACGGTCCGGGAACGTGACGGCCTGGCGATGAGTTCGCGTAACGTCTATCTGACGCCCGATGATCGCATTCGGGCGGTTACGTTGTACAGAAGCCTTCGGGCAGGAGCTGAGGCAATCCGAAATGGTGTGAGCGATGGAAAGTCGGTGCAGGCGATGATGCGTCAGGTCATCAAGGCCGAACCAGCCCTGACGATTGACTATCTGGCAGTCTGCAATCCATACACGCTCGAGCCACTTTCTACCGTGACTCCGAGAGTAGTCCTGCTCGGAGCGGTACGTCTTGGGCCTGTCCGGCTGATCGACAATCTTCTGGTGACTGTTCCACGGCAGCGTTCATAGTGCACGAACCGGTACTAGGAAAAGAGATTCTGATGGAAGCTTTGCCCCACCAGCAAGCTCAGAATGACCTGACTGAGGCGGTTCTTATCGGTCGTGACCATTTCAAGGAATCGGATACCCATTGATCCTGGCCTCGACGAGCACACCATCGCTGTTTCAATCTTAATCGGCTCTTCATCGGAAGCCGGTTTGATGACCAGTTCGACAAATGTCCCTTGAGGCAAGGTTGCCGCTGTCTCAAGCGTACAGCCACCCATGGATATGTCGGTCACTCGATTGGTCGATTGTACGGCGTTATCTGCGAGGATGTTGGCTCGGAACGACACTGGTAGTCGCTTATATTCCCGGCGGTCAGTTGCTGATGGGGGGGCTGGAGCCTGGCTCCGAAAGACCCGGAATCGTGTAGTACAGAGCTGACAGCGGAATGGAAAGACCCTGAAGCGATTGAGAATCCGCTCCACAATTCCTTCATCATGGAGTATTCGAACGAAAGGTGTGCCGCAACTTGGACAGTGTGGGTCTCTCATGAGCTCTCGGACGTACCTACAACCGTATCATGGGTTGATAGTGACGATGTCATTAGGGTATCTCGTTGCGCCTCCAAGATTGGGTCGATATGAGCAGGCGAATACGTTGGGGGTTTCACCCATTTTCCATCTGCCCGTTTGTAGCCACCCACCTTGCTCAGATTCGAACGGTGAACCTCCTGAAACACTGGGCCCATGTCAATTCCATAGGACACGGCTGTCCCATAGGTGACGTAGAGGAGATCCGCCATTTCCTTTGCCACCGCAGCAAGATTTCCGGCAGCCATGGCTTCTTTCAGCTCATCGAACTCTTCCTGAATGAGACGGACACGAAGCCGCTTCGTCTCTTCGTTGAGTTCTGTCGGAACTGTGTGGACCAGAATATCAAACCTGCTATGAAATGCTTCTACCATGGTCTGTTCGTGAGTCATGCGCGCTCCTTCATTCGGTATCAAACGATAAGGTTTTGCGGGGAACGACCTCCGTCGGCTCAAGCGCGAGGATCTCGCGGTCAGAGGACACTCCCAATTCTTTGAAACGCCGTGCTGCCGGGAGAATGCGCGTCTCAAGGGAGCCCACGGCACGGTTATATGCCGACACGCTTTTGCCCAGGGACTGACCCACATCGTTCATATGTCCCGCCAACACAGCCATCCGTTCGTAGAGTTCTTTGCCCAGCCGGCCTGCTTCTTCCGCGTGAGCCGTCATTCGCTCCTGTCGCCACCCGTAGGCAACTGCACGTAGTAATGCGATCAATGTCGCTGGGGTCGCCAGCACGATTCCGTTGGCGAACCCCTCTTCAATGAGCTGCGGATTCTGGTCCAAAGCGGCGCCGAGGTATTGCTCGCCGGGAAGAAACAGGACGACGAACTCCGGGGAATGTTCGAACTGTGTCCAGTAGGCCTTCAAGGATAATTCATCCATACGGCTCTTAACCTGAGCCGCATGGCGCCGTAACGCTTCCGCTTGTTGGACATCGTTCTGTGCTTCGTGGGCATCCAGATAAGCTGAGAGGACAGTTTTCGCATCAACGATAATCTGGCGACCGCCTGGGAGCTGGACCACCATGTCAGGTCGAAATCGTGCATCTTCGCTGGCCACAGAATGTTGCTCGATGAAATCACAGTGTTGGACCATCCCGGCGAGCTCGGCGACTCGTCGTAAGGTCAACTCACCCCATTGGCCTCGTACGGTCGGAGCTCGCAGGGCTTTGACCAGGTTTCCGGTTTCTTGCTGTAACCTCTGCTGGGACTCCGCCAGTGATTTCAGATGTTGATCCAGCCCACCGTAAGCCGACTGGCGTGACTGCTCCAGGAGACGCAGTTGCTCGTCATACCGTTGCAGTGTGTCGTGGAGTGGACGCACCAACGCATCAATAGCCTGCTGGCGCTGCACCAGGTCTCCATCTGCTTTGACATGAAGGGTTTCGAATGTCACAGCGGCCAGTTTCAAAAATGCTTCGTTGTTTTGCTTCAACGCTTCCCCGGAGAGGGCTTGGAATGACCCCACGAGTTCTTGACGTGTCTGCTCGAGCAAGGCCTTCTGTTCGATGAGTTGCCGTGTCGTATCTTCTATCCGAGTTTCTGCCATCACGCGGGCTTGTTGAGTCTGCGACAGTTCCTGACGAAGGGACAAGACCGCAGTCCGCTCTTGTTCCAGTTGCATTCTCACTTCGTGGGCGGTGGCCTCAGCGCGTTGGGTCTGAGGTCGTAAGCGTCCATTGATCCAAAGCCCTACCAATAAACCACCGAGAAGCAATCCGACCCCAATGCCAATGAAAAGGGGGTTTGCGTCGGTCATTTGTATGACAAGCCCAAAAAAGTTATCGAGCAAGGAACTCCCATATATAGGGTCTCAGTACAATAATTTGAGGCACAGTACGCAAGGTATTGAGAAAGGTCAAGAAGCAGAAGACCCGGATCAAATAGCTCTAGCTACCCTCTGAGTATGTAGATGGCTGGATACAAATGGTCCCCGACCCGGCGTCAAGCCTGACCTGTAGGCCATCAGAAAGCCGAGCCATCGCCCCCTCCACGTTGGCGATGGTCGGTAACCCATATTCGCGAGCAATGATGGCTCCATGAGACAAGGTTCCACCCATTTCTGCGATCAGTCCGCCGACAATTCCAAAGAGAGGCGCAAGCCCTGGATCAATAACCGAGACGACTAGGATCTCGCCTGGCCTCACTTGGTCCCAATCCATAACCGAACGAATCATTCGTACCGGACCGATCACGGATCCGGCGCTGATTGGCATGCCGATCAACTGATCGGACTTGGCGGAGTGGGTTGATATCAGAGTCTGTTCGCTGATGGAATCCCATTCTCGAATGGTATCGGGAACCGTGACCGCTGCATGGTGCTCGCGTTCAGCACGTCGCTCCTGGACGATGGTCTTCCAGTCTTGGGTACCTCCAGCTAAGAGATCGGTGCGCTCATCGATCGATAGGAAGAAGATGTCCTCTCGCTGATCAAGGCGACCCTGCGCAGCCAGGAGTTTTCCGAGTCGTAACAGAAGGGTACGGATTGCAGTTAAGTCATAGGTGTCCGGGTAAGGGTTGAACAAAATCAATTGGTTGTCGTCTGCTGGCGGTTCGGTTCGAGGGTCATCGAGCTGCAGGGCGCATGAAAGCTGGGTTTTCTCGAACACTGAGACCGACAAGAT
>JAOUMR010000175.1 GCA_029881435.1 Nitrospira sp. | reverse complement strand
AGTTCTCGCCGCTGTCGTCGCGCATACAGCTCTTCAAATCGCATCCGTCGCACCTCCTGTAGGACTGTCGCCCGTGTCATGATGGCCCTCCTTACCGGGCCACCCTAACCGGACAGATCATGTGCTACAAAAACCGGACAGATCATGCGCTAGCTACATGCTCGCAGGAAAGGCTTGTCGATTCATCAACTGAATGAGAGGATGAGGGCACTGAACCAGGAGGACGCATGATTCTGTCGACGACGAATAATATTGAAGGTAAGAAGGCGGTGAAATATTTGGGATTAGTGTCGGGCGATGCCATTCTGGGCGCGAATATCTTTCGTGATTTTTTCGCCTCGGTCAGGGACATCGTCGGTGGACGATCAGCAGGGTATGAAAAGGAGCTCCGCAAGGCTAAAGATATTGCCCTCGGAGAAATGCGGGAGCAGGCCAAGAACTTGGGTGCCAATGCGATTGTCGGCATCGATATCGACTATGAAACGATCGGCGCCAAGGGTAGTATGTTGATGGTGAGCGCCAATGGCACGGCGGTTGTAGTCGAGTAACTGGACTCATGACACAGCTCACGAAAGCCGAGTATCTCGGACTGGGCCGTCGCATTATGCCGCTGCTCGGTTCTGCCTTATGCGGGCCTTCGGCAGAAGCGCTCCGTGACCTTGCCCGGGCCTATGATCCTTCCGCGGACGATTCTCGCATCAGCGCCGAAGTTTTTCTCTTCCACAAATATCTGCTGATGCAAGCCTGTGTGGGTGTGTTTCCCGAGGCGCATGTTGATCACATTGTCGGTGGGCTGTTTGCGGCGCTCAACGAACGCGCCAGCGGGTTGGAACTCGGGCCCGAGCGGCAGCAGGCGATGGAAGAAATGTGGCGACTGCGAGCAGGGCAATTCGACGGGCCTTTTTCACAAGACCATGTGCAGCTGCTCGATGAAGAGTCAGGAGCAATCTACTGGAAGCAGACGATTGGCCAGTTCTGCAAAAACGTGCATGAAATAGCCGATCCTCCAAACATTTGGGTAGGAACCAACGGCCCATCTCATCTCGCAAGTCAGTCCGTCACAGCAGCGCTTGATCAGATGGTGTCGGCTTTAGAAGAAATCAACCGGTTGCAGTTTGGCGAACCCGTATAGGCTGGACTACCGTAACATCATCTTCACCAACCCTATACATCCTATATACAGGACAAGCGATCCAGCCATCGCGGGCCAAAATCCGAGACGAGGAATGCCCATGATCATGGTGACGACGTAGACGGTCCAGGGCGGGACGAACCACAGCAAGTTCTTGGCATAATCGACCGTGGTTGCTCCACCGCCGTTTGCGTAGAGCAGGATAAAGGTGACGCCGGTGATGGCAGGAAAGGTGCTGACCATGGCGGCGAGGAACGATTTCCCCTGTGAGCCAAGGTATGTGGAGAAACTCACAATCGAACCGCCCAGTAAAAAATAGAGCGCATATTTCGCGAAGTCATTCACGATGTGTCCTCCTGTGTCACCCGATCGCCGTTCTCACGACACTGTACATCACCATGACTTCAATCGCATGCGCAACGATGGTGATGTAGAGGTTGCGAGTGCATAGCCAGATGATCCCCCAGATGAGGCCGTCCCACAGAGCGATCCAGTGGAGATGTTGAAACGTCTTCACCAAGAAGGGATCGAATGTAAAGGTTAATGCGCTGACTGCAAGAGCCAGCGGTGCTACGCGCCTGCTTGAAGCGGCACCCCGCCAGTGCGATTCCAGTTCTGCCAGACGCCCCAAGAGAAACCCTCGGAAGTTCAGCTCGACGAACAGCGCGATGCCGCAGATCACCCACGGCACCATGTGGAGGATGGGAAGCCGACCGTGGGGCGTGTGCTTCAAGAAGGTGATGTCATAGCCGAGGGTAGGATAGACGGCGAGAATGATGAACGTGTTCAGCGCCCCCAGCAACAGTCCTGTCATGGCTCCCCAACGGAATCCGTTCCAAATCTTTCCCCTTTCCAGACCGAGTTGGACCGGAACCTGCGACACACGTGTCGCCCAGAGGCCGAGCCCCATATAGGTAAGGAGTTGCGGGGCAAATTGGACCAGGAGCTGTTCTTGGAGGGAAATGGGAAGAACGTAGTAGCCGAATGTAGTTCCGATGGGAAGCAGCGCCAGTGCTGCCCCCATATTGGAGGCGTGATGTGGAGCCAGCTGGTCTGGCCCGGACGCCATGGGAGCGCTACGAGAGCTCGAGTTGATAACGGTCCAAGGTCGTCGCTTTATGGCGCGCGAGGTTCGACAAGGACTTGTTGTAATCGACGATGGCTCGCAGCTCGTTGCCCTGAGCGGTAGCGAGATCGCGCTGGAAATCAAGCACGAAGCGCGTCGTGCTGAGCCCGACCTTTAATCGTTCCTGCTCGGCTTGCAACTGTTTCTCGGCCATGATGCGTGCCGATCGGGTGGTCTCGATGCGCTTAAAATCGGTTTGGACTCGGCGCACGGCTTCACGGACACCGACGATAATTTGCTGCCGGACGTTGGCGAGTGTGACCTCGGCGTTTTCGGCCTCGAGTTTCCGTTTATTGTAGGTGCTGATGGCGGAACGATTGCCGAGTGGATAGCTGAAGACCAGCCCGGCTCCATAGTTGTAGAAGTCACCGCCAAAATTCTTGGTAAAGGAGTCGCCATAGTCTGCGCCCAGTCCGGCGAGTCCCATAGTGCCTTGAAATGACAGTGTCGGGAGTAATTGATTCCTGGCGAATTGCTTGTTCAATTCCCCGGATTCGATATGTTTCTTGGCCTGAACGATTTCTGGGCGCTGTTCGATCGCTGTATCGATAGCTTCTTGGAGACTGATGGGCTCAAGGAACCTAACAGGAGAATCAGCCGGAGTGATCCGTACGTCTTGCCGCAGCTCTTCTTCTCCCGGGTTCAAAAGACGTCGCAGTTGATCCTCTTGATCACGAATGGCTTTCTCAGCCACCAACACCTGCTCCACTCTCGACGCCACCGCGGCTTCAGCTTGGAGTACGTCGACGATCGACATGATGCCCGCTTTCGTCTTGGCGCGGTTGGTCGCCAGGAGTTCTTCGGCTGCTTTCATCGCGGCCTGTGCGACGTGCAGATTTTCATTGGCAAACACCAGTTCCCAGTACGTTTGCTCCACGGTGGCGACAACGGTCATGACGCGGTCTCGAAAGACATGCTGTTCGACCTCGGCGTTATTTTGCGCGACCTTGATAAAGGTCTTGTTGATGCCGATCCCCGCGTTTCTAAGTAGTGGTTGGGTGAATGTGAAGGCCAGGCCGCCGGTCCACGACGGATTGAACAAAAATCCTCTGGCGACATTTTGATTGATGCTGCTTCGAGCCGGGCTGTAATTAATGTCGAAATTACCGCCGGTGATGAGGTTGGTGGAGGCATCGAAGGTAAAGGCATGGCTGCGCTGGTCGAATGTCGTGATCTCATTCAGAACACCTAACGTTCCGCCGAACACCGGTCGATTGAGCGGGTTCACCACCCTGTTATATTGGCCGTTCACGCTGAGGGTTGGATCGAACTTAGCCTGTTCAACGATTATGTCGGCCAGGCGGCTTTCTTTCGTGTGGCGGCTGATGGTGATGTCGAGGTTGTGCTGCAGCGCGTGAACCGCTGCGTCTGCCAATGAGACGGTTTCCCGCCGTTCCGTGGGTATTGGTTGAGTCACGTCCAAGCTCCACCCATCAGGTGGAGAAGCGATGCCCCCCAAGACGGCAAGCATCATCGCCAGACGCTGGGGAGTCGAGGATCTGAAATTCATGGCGCCTCCGTGTGATCGACAGTTCAACCCAGATCATACTATAATGTGTTCGATGGAACCTGTCATGAATATTCATGCGCGTGTTTGCAGGGGAGGGCAGAACGCCTGCTTGCGTCAGGTCGGTGCAATCGGCGGGTTCCTATGTATGGTCGCGGGCGGAGTGTTCTTCGCTGACATGGATGCATTGGCGCAGAGCGTGAGGGGTGGTGCGTCAAGCGGTCAGTCGCTGGCCGGCGGGGTCGCCCCACAATTTAAATTTGGTGGAGGGACACTGTACATCGATAATCAGGGAACACAGGGCTTTTTGTACACGCCGGGCCAGAATTTTGAATCCTACAGCTTTCGAAATCCGACAACGGGGCAGGCGTGGAGTGGAGCCGTGATGACTTTTGGGCCACAACTGTCCATCGGACTCATTCAGGGTGCGAACCAAATAGGAACGGCAACCGTTCTGCCTGGCCCACCGCGCCAAACATCTCCGTTGCCCCCGATCGAATCTACACTCTTTGACGACATTGACCCCCTTCCGTGAGGAAGGAAGCACAGGGCCAATGGTATTTCTGCCTCCCGAGCGATAGGTGACACATCACGGCTCATAGGCCTGGCCCCACGTCACGGCCAACACGTACCGGGCCACAGTGTGTAAAATTTCTCGGTCGATGGTCTCGACGGTATCTGTCGGTCGATGAAAGTGCGGATGTACACCTCCGCTCACGATGGTGACCGTCGGCACGCCTGCCTCCTTGAATGGTACATGGTCACCACCGGGGAAGAATCCATAGAGATCGATTTTGTCGTGAACTCCGGCGGTCTTTCCTGCCTCCAGAAACGTATCCTTCTCGAA
>JAOUMR010000074.1 GCA_029881435.1 Nitrospira sp. | reverse complement strand
CTCAGTTCCAGCGATCCCACGAAAGACCCCGTCTTTATTTCCAACTACGCCACCCTGCGCGTGATCGATAATCTTAAACGGTTGCGCGGTGTCGGAGACGCGGTGGTGTTTGGCGGACAGAACTATTCGATGCGCCTGATCCTGGACCCGTCTAGGATGGCGCAACTTAACCTCATGCCAAGCGACATCGCCAATGTCGTCCGTGAACAGAATCGGGACTTTCCAGCCGGCACGATCGGACGAGAGCCGGCGCTCAAAGGTACCGAGCTGACGATCCCGGTGATCACACAAGGCCGTTTCACGGAGGTGAAAGACTTTGAGGAGATGATTGTCCGGGCGCTTCCAGACGGATCGATGATTCGCCTCAAAGATGTAGCCAGGATCGAACTGGGTGCTCAATCTTATGGTCTTGATGGCCGGTGGAATGGTAAACCGAATGTGTTTCTCTTGACTTTCCTGTCGCCAGGCGCCAACGCCCTCGACACGGTAAAGCGAGTTCGGAAAGAAATGGACATTGTATCAAAGAGCTTTCCACAAGGGGTCTCTTACGATATTCCGTACGACACGACCAAATTTATCGACGTGTCCATTAAAGAAGTGCTCAAGACCCTAGCGGAAGCAATGGTGCTGGTGATCCTCGTCGTATATCTGTTTCTCCAAAGTTGGCGCGCGACGGTGATCCCAGGCGTCGCCGTGCCGGTCTCCCTCATTGGTACCCTTGCCGGCATGCAGGCACTCGGCTTCTCGATCAACACGCTCACCCTCTTTGGAATGGTCTTGGCCATCGGAATGGTGGTCGACGACGCTATCGTGGTCGTGGAGAACGTCGAACGCCATATCGGAGAGGGGCTCTCGCCGAAAGATGCCGCCAAGAAGGCAATGGAAGAAGTGACCGGACCGGTAATCGCGATTGTGCTTGTTCTCTGCGCCGTGTTCGTGCCGGTGGGATTCTTGGGTGGTATCACGGGTGAGTTGTACAAACAATTTGCTATCACCATCGCCATCTCCGTCATCATTTCCGGAATCACTGCCCTCACGCTGAGTCCAGCCCTCTGTTCCTTGGTGCTGAAGCCAGGCGATAGTCATCGCAGAGGTTTTTTTGGTCTCTTCAACCGATTCTTTGGTTGGACGCAGGCTCGCTATATGGCCATCGTGGGGACGATGCTCAACCGCTCAGTCCTATCCCTGTTGATTTTTGGGATCATCGGCCTCTTCGCCGTCGGATTATTCAAGACGATTCCTTCCAGTTTCTTACCGGAGGAAGATCAGGGTTACTTCATCACTATCGTCCAGCTGCCAGACGGTGCGTCTAAGCAACGGACCGATGCGGTGTTGACTAAAATTGAAAACTACTTTCTCTCAGTTCCCGCGATCCATTCAACCGATGCATTGGCCGGCCAGAACTTCGTTTTCGGCACCAGAGGACCGAACGCGGCGACGATGTTCTTGCCCCTGCATGACTGGGATGAACGGCAGGGACCGCAGAACCAGGTGAAGGCCCTGATCGGCGCCGCGTATGGAGAGTTCGCAAAAATTCCCGAGGCGCTGATTTTGGCTTTTAATGCCCCGTCTATTCGAGGACTCGGCGCCACGGGGGGGTTTTCTCTTCAGCTTCAGGATCCTAGCAGCGGGGATTTCAATAAATTCTCCGGCGTGGCCCAAGAATTTCTAGCCGAAGCCAGGCAGCATCCTGCGATCGGAGCGATCGGCTCCAGCTTTCGCGTGAGTGCGCCGCGAATCTTTGTCAAAGTGGACCGAGAACGAGCCAAATCGTTGGGCGTGCCGATTTCTGAAGTGTTCGACACGCTGCAGGCGTATTTTGGTAATTTCTACATCAATGACTTCCTCAAATTCGGCCGTGTCTATCGGGTGCAAACGGAGGCCGATGTGCACTATCGATCTACGCCTGAGGACATCGCCAAGATCTATGTGCGTGCCATGAATGGACAGAAATCCACCATGATCCCGCTCGATACAGTGGTGACGACGGAATTCACGAGTGGACCGGATCCGGTCACTCACTTCAACGGATATAACACGGCCCTGGTCTTGGGGGCAGCGGCTCCGGGGCACAGTTCTGGGGAGGTACTCGATGCCCTGGAACAGGTGGCTCAGGATGTGTTGGTACCCCAAGGATATGGGATCGATTGGAGCGGGATCTCCTATCAGGAACGGATGGTCGGGCAGCAATCACTTTTTGTCTTTGGCTTCGGCTTGCTGATGGTGTTTCTTGTGTTGGCGGCGCAGTATGAGAGTTGGGCGGTGCCGTTTGCCGTGCTCCTCGCTGTGCCATTTGGTGTGTTCGGAGCCTTGCTCGCCGTGTGGGTGATGGGGATGTCAAACGACATCTATTTCCAAATCGGCTTGGTCACGCTGATCGGACTGTCTGCCAAAAACGCGATTCTGATCGTCGAGTTCGCCAACAAACGATACGAAGCTGGACATTCCCTGGTTGATGCCTCGATGGAAGCCGCCAAGATTCGGTTCCGACCAATCATAATGACCTCTATGGCATTTATTATGGGCGTGGTGCCATTAGTCCTCGCCAGCGGAGCGGGCGCGGCCAGCCGTAAATCCATCGGCACCGGCGTGTTCGGTGGCATGTTGGCTGCCACGTTCCTGGCCATCCTCTTTGTCCCGCTCTTTTTTACCCTAGTCCGCAAACTCTCACAACGGATGGTGGGCGCAGGCCGACAGAGTTGAGTATAGCGGCGCACAAGGAAGGGCAATCATGATGCGCAGTCTTGTCATGGCAGTGCTGTCTCTTCTTCTCCTGTCCTGTGCCGTGGGCCCGGACTACAAGCGGCCACAGACTGATGTGGAAGATCGGTTTCGCATGGCGGACGGCCAATCGGACATGCCGTCATTGGCCAATCTGGCATGGTGGGATCTCTTGCGTGATGAACAGCTGCAGCAGCTGATTCGAATCGCACTCGCGGAAAATAGAGATCTCCAACGTGCTGTCGCGACCGTCGAAGAATTTCGGGCGCGGGCCTTAATTGCGCGGTCTGATTATCTACCGGGAATCACGGTCTCGTCAAGCATGCCGGCCGGCCGTAAGGCGAACTTCCTCTTTCCCGGCTTTGCCAGCCCGTTTAACTATTACTTGTTGGGCAACCTGGCATGGGAAATCGATCTGTGGGGGCGTGTCAGGCGATTAAACGAAGCGGCCCGCGCCGATCTGTTGTCCAAGGAAGAGAACCGACGAGCGGTCACCATCCAATTAGTCAGCGCGGTCGCCGAAGCCTACTTCAATCTACTCCAGTTCGACTTGCAGCTCGATATTGCAAAGCGGACACTGCAATCGTGGGAAGAGTCGGTGCGGATTGCCCAAGCACGGCTGCGCCAAGGGATGACTTCGAAACTGGATGCGGATCAGTTTGAAGCGGAGCGCGCGAATGCCGCGGCTCGCACGGTGGAACTCCAGCGGCAGATGGTTCAAGCTGAGAACCACCTAAGCGTGTTACTCGGTCGCAGACCCTTTGCCATCGGACGTGGCCACTCCTTGGACGAGCAAATTGTTCCACCGGAGGTTCCCGCCGGCCTACCATCCGAGTTGTTGCAACGGCGTCCCGATCTGTTGGTCGCGGAGCAACAATTGGCGGCCGCTACAGCCCGCATCGGCGCGGCCAAAGCTGAACGATTCCCTAAAATTACCCTGACCGGCCTGCTTGGCGTGGCCCATCCTGAATTATCCTTGCTCTTCACAGATGCCTCCTCCTTTGGAGTCGCAAGCGCTGCCTTGGCTGCCCCTCTGTTGAACGCTCAAGTGTTGGGCTTCCAGCAGGAAGCGGTGGAAGCCCAAACCAAAGAGGCATTGGCTCAGTACCAACAAGCCGTTCTGACAGCCTTTCGCGAAGTTGAGGACGCGCTCGTCGCCATTCAGACGGCCCGTACGCAGAGCGAAGCACAACTACAACAGGTCACGGCGCTGCAGTCGGCCCTGAAACTGGCGGAGCTTCGCTATAAAGGGGGGTTGGCGAACTATCTTGACGTTCTCGTTGCCCGAAGAAATCTCTTTGAGTCGGAGCTGGCCTTGACCAGTACACGTCGGTTCCTTCTGGCATCGGTCGTGCAACTCTATAAGGCACTCGGAGGCGGGTGGTCTCCTGATACGCCAACCGCTGAGGAGAGGAAAGGATAGCGCTTGTGGACCAACCGGCACAGCTTCAATTTCCCATTCATGATTTGTTCGCTCGTCGATGGAGCCCTCGCGCGTTTGACGAACGGCCTGTCGAGACGCAACTACTACGGTCCCTTTTTGAAGCGGCTCGATGGGCTCCTTCATCAAACAATGAGCAACCGTGGCGATTTATCGTGGCGAGTAAAGAGCATCAGACAGATTGGAATCGTTTATTCGAATGTTTGGCGGAGGGCAACCGGCGGTGGGCCTTCCGTGCGCCGGTCTTGGTGCTTTCCGTGGCCAGCATGTATTTTGAGGACGACGGTAAGCCGAATCGACACGCGTTGCACGACACGGGATTGGCGACGGAGAATCTCGTCCTACAAGCGACGGCGAGCGGATTGGTCGCCCATCAGATGGCGGGTTTTGATCTAGAGAAGGCGCGGGCCGATTTGCTCATTCCATCAGGCTATGAGCCGGTGGCGATGATCGCCGTCGGGTATCCAGGCGATCCCGCTGTCCTTACAGAACGTTTGCGAGAGCGGGAGTTACGGCCAAGGACTCGCCGGCCGATCGCAGAATGGACATTTAGGGGACAGTGGGGAATCCGAATTCCATAGCCCGGTGATGGTTTAAGGAGAGGAGTTGAGCCAATGAAGTCTTTGAGCGGAAAAGTGGCGATTGTGACTGGTGCTTCGAGTGGAATCGGTCGAGCCATTGCCGAACGAATCGCCGAGGAAGGCGCCATCGTCGTCGTGAACTATTCGAAAAGTTCTGACCAAGCCCAACAGGTGGTTGTGGGAATCCAAGCGAAAGGCGGTAAGGCGTTAGCGGTTCAAGCCGATATGAGTCGAGTGGTGGACGCGCGTCGTCTCATAGCCGACACCATAAAACAATTCAATCGACTGGATATTCTTGTCAACAACGCGGGCAAGTTTATGCCCAAACCGCTTGAGGAAACGACGGAAGAAGACTTCGATGGAGTGATTGCCTTGAATGCTAAGGGACCATACTTTGCCATGCAGGAAGCGGCAAAAGCACTGAAAGACGGCGGACGTATCGTAAATATCTCGACCGGAGGAACGCAGCTGAACTTTCCTGGAGCCACCGCCTATCTCGGCAGCAAGGCAGCGCTTGAGCAATACACCAAAGGGTTGGCGCAGGAACTGGCTCCCAAAGGGGTCACAGTCAATTGCGTCTCACCGGGGTTCACCGAAACCGGGATGATGACAGAGGAGTATCGGCAGATCGGTATTCAGCTGTCGCCGATGAAGCGGCTCGGAGCTCCAAACGACATTGCCGATGTCGTGGTGTTCATCGTAAGTGAGGAGGCGCGGTGGCTGACGGGGCAAACGATCCAAGTTGGAGGCGGTATCGTCATGTAGTACGATTGGGGATGATTGATCAGGTCTCGCTGAAACAATGCACTGCGTAGGCTCTGATCCAACGGACCATCTTGCCAGAATGGATCCGGTCATGCGCCGGTTAATTGAGGAGATTGGCCCCTTCACGCTGAAGGCGAAAGCGCGTCGGTCGCCATTTGAATCACTCGCCCGCGCGATTGCGTATCAACAGCTCCATGACAAAGCTGCTGAGAGTATCCTCAAGCGATTTATGGCGCTGTGTCCAGGACGACGATTTCCTCGTCCCGATGAACTCCTGGCCATGAACGTGAGAGTGATTAGGAAAGCCGGATTCTCGAGGCCGAAGATCATGGCACTTCGAGATCTAGCTCTGAAGACACTCGATGGCACCGTGCCGACAGGCCGCATGTTGAAACAGCTCGAGGACGAAGCGATTATCAAGCGGCTGATCGAAGTGCGCGGAATTGGTCGGTGGACGGTTGAGATGCTACTCATCTTTCAGTTGGGCAGGCCCGATGTGCTCCCGGCCCATGACTTCGGGATACGCAATGGATTTCGTATCGGGTATCGAAGGACAACGATGCCGACACCTCAGCAGGTGTTTCAACACGGCGAGCGGTGGAAACCGTTTCGTACGGCTGCCGCGTGGTATTTGTGGCGGGCAGCGGATCGAGAGAAGCGAGCGATGAAGGTGCTCTGATGGCCAATCCGAGTAAACGACTTGATTCCAACGTGCCAGGAAATTTTTATGTGGATGCGACCTGTATCAATTGCGACACCTGTCGGCAGTTGGCGCCGTTGAGTTTTGAGGAGATCGGAGGCTATTCGGCTGTCAGCTGCCAACCTGGTGACACTGATCAGGTCCATCATGCCTACCAAGCGTTGCTTGCCTGCCCCGTCGGCTCGATTGGGACGGAACAGAGCAACAAGTCACGGTTGCAGGCGGCGATAGGGAGTTTTCCGCTCCATCTTGAGGATGGAGTCAGTTATTGTGGGTTCAACTCCGAGAAATCATTCGGGGCAAATAGTTTCTTTATTGACCACCCGGATGGTAATTGGCTGATCGACTCCCCTCGGTATATTAAGCATTTGGTTGAGGCCTTCGAACAGCGAGGGGGTATCGCCCATATCTTTCTTACCCACAAAGACGACGTGGCTGATGCAGACAAGTATGCCGCACATTTCGGAGCCGAGCGGATCATCCACCAAGCGGATCTGGAGGCTGCTCCCGCTGCGGAACGGGTGATCGTGGGGGAAGAGATGGTCTGCATCGGATCAGAGTTTCAAGTCATTCCCGTGCCTGGGCATACAGCCGGGAGCATGGCGCTGCTCTATCGGGGGCGCTTTCTGTTTACGGGAGACCATCTTTGGTGGGACTCGCATTCGAGGTCGTTGGAAGCTCCCACTCGCCTGATTTGGAGAAAATGGACACTGATGGATTCCATACGGAAACTTCTCGATTATCGATTTGAATGGGTGCTGGCCGGTCACGGTGATCGTGTGCAGCGTGCTTCGGGTGACATGCACGCGCATCTGCTAGCGTTGCTGAAGCGCCGTGAGAAGCGCACCGGATTGCGATAGTGATGCTCACGGTGATTGCCCAGTGGATTGATCGCAACATTCTCTCCCTTGGCCGTGAGATGCGGTTGTCCTACTTGCCGCCGCTCATGGTCTATGTCGCCTATGGCATCTCGGGACTCACCGGGATCGTCGGGACCTTCTTCGTCAAGGACTACCTCGGTCTCTCCGCCGCATTTCTCGCCGCACTCGGATTCTGGGCCGGCATTCCCTGGGCGTTGAAGATGCCGATCGGCCACACGGTGGATCTCTTGTGGCGATGGAAGAGTTGGCTCGTCGGCCTAGGAGCGGGGCTGTTGACCATCAGTCTTGGGATCATGGCCCTGTTGATCGGCGACCGCGAAGCGATGACGGCTCTCTTACCGGCTGAAGTTTGGTATGTCCTCAGTGTGCTGCTGGCTCCCATTGGGTATGTCGTTCAAGATGCGGTAGCAGATGCCATGACGGTCGAGGCTGTTCCACGTGTCGATGATCAGGGGCGCACATTTGATGACCAGACGCGGAAACTCATGCACACCACGATGCAGACGCTTGGTCGCGTCGCAATAGTCGGTGGAGGTATCCTCGTGGCGCTGGTCAATGTCTATGTCTTCACGGGAACCGATGGGCTGCCACAGGCTGAGCTCGTTCGGCTCTACCAACGAATCTATTTCATGGCCATGGGGATTCCCGTTGTGTCGGTGTTGGGCGTCGGACTGGCCTGGTGGCTGAAGCGCCGGCAGAGACGTCGACTTGTTCAAGAGGGATTTTCGTTGGAGCAGGCCCGGGAGATGGTGAATGTGCGCGATACGGACGACGAACCGACGAAGGCGAATTGGTGGATTCTCGGTGGAAGCTCGGCGTTTGTCATCTTTACGTTGACGGTTGGGCTCGGAGGATTCCCGTACCGAGAAGAGATTGTGTTCGTCGGCTCGATGAGTATCGTGCTGTTCCTGATGTCGAGACTCATCCAGGAACTCGAACCCGACAAGCGACTCACGTTGGTCGGCACTGCGGCGGTGATCTTTGCGTTACGCGCGATCCCACAATCCGGCCCAGGCGCGACCTGGTGGATGATCGACCATCTGAAGTTTGATCAGCAGTTCCTGTCGGTTCTGTCTCTGATCGGGGGCACGGTGGCCTTGGCCGGCATGTTCGTCTTTCGACGGTTTATGGCCGAGCGCTCTATCAGTTATATTGTCGGGTCTTTAACCGTTATCGGTACGATTCTCGCCCTTCCCATTCTGGGGATGTTCTATGGAGTGCATGAATGGACGACGAAGGTCACCGGTGGAGTCGTGGATGCCAGGTTTATTGCCTTGGTCGATACGGCACTGGAATCGCCGCTTGGGCAGATCTCCATGATTCCGATGTTGGCCTGGATCGCGAACTCGGCTCCGGCTAATCTGAAAGCCACCTTCTTTGCCGTGATGGCATCGTTTACCAACCTGGCACTGTCCTTCAGCCAACTCGGTACGAAGTATCTCAATGAACTCTTCGTCGTCACGCGTGAGGTGCGTGACCAAGCGACGGGTCTCATTCAAACACCTGCCGACTACAGCCAGTTGGGCGAGCTCTTCATCACACAGCTCTTGCTCGGCCTGGCTCTTCCCTTCTCCGCCATCCTGTTTGCCAAACTCACCAAGTTTAAGAGTGCGTGACGGTTTTGTCTGATAGTTCAGAGGAAGGTGGCGGAGAGGATATTCATCGCTTTGCTGATTCCTGCCCCCACGCGACTAATTGCTCGGCATCTTCCAGAACATCGATGGGGACTTCATAGAAGGATTGCAGGGTCTGTTTGGCATTAGGGCGAAACGGCCTCATGCCCTGGTCTTGGTAGCGGCCAACCGTCTCCCGCGTCACTTTGAAGTAAAGGTGGTCTTTATGGATGATGCCGAAAAATGTGGCTCGATGATAGAGGCCGTAGCCGCCGAACATGGCACGAGCGGTGATTCCACGCAGGTCAGCCAGCTGATCCAACACAAAATCCTTGAAGCCGTCGCTCTTCGGCGACATGTGTCATCCAGGCTTGCGTGCAGCGACCATTCGTACGGCGATTGGCAATGCGATGGCCGATCCATTGCGATACTGCCCGGCTGTGTGGATGATGCGCTGCTTGGCCTCGCTCTGTCGCTCTGGGCTCAACTTCGCCCACAGATTCTGAATCGGGGCTGCGATGTCCATGAGGCTGGAGAAGTATTGATCTGCTTCCGCAAAGCGAACATCGCTGAGAAATTCTTGCTCGGAGATGTCTATAAATCCGGCTTGCTGTAGCATGGCTGACAATTCGCCAGGCTTTGCCAAGCGAAAAATTCCCGGTGCCGTTGGATCAGGTGCAGGAATGTCCACGAATTGCTTGATGATGTCGAGAGGGATCTTCAGGTACGGGTTCTTGTCCGGCGCAGACCAGACCGCAGCGGCGCACCAGGTGTTTGGCTTAAGAATCCTGGAGATTTCGGCGACAGCTTTAGGAATGTCCGGGAGAAACATCAGGCAGAAGCGGGTCGTCACCGCGTCGAACGATGCCGTCTCGAAGGGAAGGGTTGTGACGTCACCTGCTCGGAATGTGAGGTTGGAAAGTTGTAGTGACGCTGCCTTGCGTTCGGCGGCGTCCAGCATCTGCTGGGCTAAGTCAATGCCGACCACGCTGCCTTTGGCCCCGACTACCTGGGCGGCAAGAGTGGCTGGATAGCCTGTCCCCGATCCTAGATCCAATACGCGAAGACCGGTACGTAGCCTTGCATCGCCGACGAGCCGATGATTGAGGAAGGCCATCTGCTCGTCGAAGAAGCGATCCCATTTCTCCCAGCCACCAGCGACGCGGTTCCAATCCTGGCACTGGCCTTCGATGACTTGCTCGGGTGATAGTGATGCCACAATGGTTACCTCAAAGTTTGCAGCGTCTCCCGTAGCTCTGTGAGTTCCGATACGAGGAGGTTCAGGTGTTGATCCCGCTGCGGCTGATCGCCTTTGAACTTCCACAGGCGTTTGAAAATCGCCTTGAGTTCTTTATTGTGTGTCACGGCTAATGCATAGCCCGGTCGTTCTCTCACGGATTTCTCAACGCAGCAGATGCTATCGTTGATGGCATGAAACTGATTGTGTAGATCGTCAAAGGGTTGATCGACCCCCGTGCCTCCCTTGGCAGCATTTGCCGAAGCTTCCGCCATGTTGGTCAAATTAATGACCGTCTCGAGACCGGTTGTGCCCTTTGCTTTCTCAGTGAATTCCTTTGCGTGGGGATAAAACAGGTAGCTGCAGCCGTTCGTGCTTAACAAAAGAAGCGCTGCTATTGGGAGTATCGTCTTCCAGCCCATATACCCTCCGTGATTTCAGATTTTGTTCCTCGGTAATGCGGGAGCCTGCCCCCCGCCGTGCGGGAGGAGGCCCCATCTGCATGCCAGGGAAGTCTAGACAGTGACCGTGACGGTCTTGACCGCCGCTTGGACTTTAGACACCATCTCCGGTGGAATTGAGTCCAGTTTGTGGCACTGCTTGGCGTGAGTGGCGACCAACTGCATGAGTTCCGCCTCGGTCTCGGCTCGAACCTGGAATCCACATCCTGCAGAAGCATCCACGTCGAGACATCCGAGTTGCTTGTACTGTTTGTCCGCCATAATCTCCTCCTCTGGTTGGTGGTTGAGTTGATGATAACAGTTACATGGAGTAGAAGAATTCCTCTTTAGCGATTTTTCCGTTTTGCACGGTGTAGAGACCAGTTTCGTCGAGCGTCATGCGCTTTCCGGTCTGTTTGGGTGTGACATCATACTTGAAATGCAGGATAAAGCGGTCGCCGTTGGGATAGGGCCCTTCCACAGTCCCTCCGTGGATCTCATGGTTTTCGACCCACCACTGGTTCTTGCTCTTGATTGCCTGAATTCCGCTCTGGATCTGATCCATACCCGGCATGGCACAGGTCTCGACGCTTTCGATATTGGGGGAGTAAAAGCGGTCGATCGTCAAGATGAACCTCCTCATTTCTTGTATTGAGTATTATGATGATCGTAGTGGATTGGGCTATTGAGATCAACCCTCTTGTCGGGACACGTTGGTGCGCATAACCATGCGTGTAGGTGATTGATCTGAGTTTGTCACGGAAACGATGAGTCGTTGAACTGTTGAAAAGCCAGCAGGTTCGAAATGCGAAGTCCACGATGTTATCGAGTCGAGGCTGTCGCTGATGGTATTCTGGTTTGTCGCGCGTCTACGAACCTGCCACAGTATCTGTTTATTTGAACATCCTTGGGGAACGATTCTGTTGTGGCGTGAAGGGTGCTGTGAGGTCTTTGCGAGGGTTAATCTCGTTCAAGTTGTCCGTTGTGCAGCTCGGACGAAGGTTACGCTGATGAATGCCCGGGGTATTATCTGCAATCGATTGAAGGTCGATTCGTCCGTGACGAATGCGCGTGCCCACAGAACAAGCTTGATTTATTCACTGGAAGAGCATGAACCAGGTACTGGTGATGCCGGTTTGGAGCGATGCCCAATCTCAAGACCTGAAAGAACGCGGTTTTCAATTCGTGGGTGTCGCGATCATCTGCGCCTAAAATGTAGGTGGTCTGAATTGGAAAATGATCATAGAAGACGTTGCTTGATATATGGGTAAATCCCTGGACGAAGTCACCGTTTCATCATGATTCGCTAAAGAGTTCCGCGCACTTCGCAGTGAGGAAGAGTAGAGGACACACCACATCTGCTGACTTTGTCAATTGACAAAGTCAGGAGGATATTGCGTTACGCGCTCTGATTACTGGCGCTTGGCCAAACTGACAATGCGATTGCAACAACCAGGTAGACGACACCCGCAACAATTGCCCCTAGATTGACCTCGTACCATGCGTTGATCCCAAGGTATAGCTCGTTGAGAAAGATCCCAAAGAACAACATCAACATCCCCAGCCAATTCCAAAAACTCATACCCATGGGTTGTCTCCTTTTTTAGATGGTCTTCGCGCTTCCACCGATGGTGTCATAATACAACGTCAAGCTTCCTGGGTGTGTGAGCCTCCCCAGAGTGAGAGCCAAATTGCAGTACCGAGGTAGCTGCAGCTACAAAAACCAAGCCGAAGTTGGAGCCGTACCATACGTTCATGTAGACGAGCTCATTGAGAAAGAGAGCCAGAAACAACATGAGAAATCCGACAAAATTAAACCAACGTATTCCCAAGATGAGCTCCTTCCATTGATGATCGCTAGTTATCTATTCCACCGATCTCTTGAATGGCTGACTCCTGAGTGACCGCCAATAAATTGTACGCCGTCTTTGTCATGAAAATCTACAGCCACCTATGGGTAATGAACTAGACGTCGTCTTGTTTCCTTTGATCGGCCTGAGCTGCCATTCGCTAGTTTCCTCATGCACACTGCCAGAACGAGATGCTTAGAATTATTGCCCACTTAGATATGGATGCGTTCTTCGCGTCGATTGAGGAACGCGATACTCCAGCGTTTCGGGGAGTCCCGCTTGTGGTCGGTGCGGATCCGCTTGGCGGCAAGGGGCGGGGCGTGGCCTCTACGTCAAACTATCTCGCACGTGCCTACGGGATTCACTCAGCGACACCGATCTCCATGGCGTGGCGCTTGTCGGAAGCGGCCCGTCATGCCGGCAAGCCCCCAGTGACCTTTGTTTCGGTCGATATGCCGAAGTACGCACGAGTGTCCGAGGAAGTGATGCAGATTGTGCGACGGTTCATCTCGAAGGTTGAGCAAGCCAGCATCGATGAAGCCTATGGCGATGTAAGCTGGACTGAATCCTACGAAGAGGCCGAGCGCATCTGCCGCCAGCTGAAAGAGGCGATCACAACGGAAGTGCTGTTGACCGCTTCAGTCGGTATCGGGCCGAATAAGTTGGTCGCCAAGATTGCTTCGGGGTGGCAGAAGCCAAGCGGACTCACGGTGGTGCGTGAGGATCAGGTGGAGACGTTTCTAGCTCCGTTGCCGATCCGAGTCATTCCTGGCATCGGTCCTAAAACGGAGGCCAAATTGAGGGAGAGGGGGATCAAGGTCATCAATGATCTGAGGCGTCTCTCCATGCATCAGCTGGAACAGCTACTGGGGAAACGGGGTGTGGCTCTGTACAATGGAGCTCGCGGGTGGGATGATTATTCGCTCGAAGAATATTCGGAGCCGAAATCGATTGGTGAGCAAAAAACGTTCGAATCCGATACGCTCGATAGTCAGGCACTGTTCACTCAACTTGCTAGGCTTGCTCGAGGTGTCAGTGATCGCCTGTCTCGCGAAGACTTTAAGGCTTTTCAGACCGTTGTGCTGACGGTCCGGTTTGCGGACTTCGAAACCAAGTCGCGGGCCCATACCGTGGCCGTACCTACGGGCGACCTCAGTGTATTGCAGCGTGAGGGGTTAAAATTGCTGATGCCGTTTCTTGATCGTCGTGAGAACCCACGTCGAAAACTCATCCGCCTACTTGGCCTCCGCGTGGAGAAACTGATCTGAGTCACCCCCCTATGGAAGCCACTGCTCAAATCGTAGGGAGGGAAGGCGTTGAGATATATTGGTGGGGTGGTGGGTGCACGCTGGATCAAAGCGGAACAAGTATGTTTTTGTGAAGGGTGATCATGCGAGCCTGTATGCTTTTACATTCAGATAGAAATTGCGTTTAAAGTCAGTGAAGTACGCACCGAATACATCGGAAGGGTGAATCAATGTCCCTTCGCTTCTCGAATTTGACAGGGTAGTTACGGGCTAGTTGTTGACGAGTAAGGGAATAAGATTCTTCGGGAATTCATGCGCACGTCCGAAGCGATCCACAGGCATGGCGCTTGCTCAAGCATCCACATTGTTAGTTTCACCTGTGGAGGTCCTGATGGGAACAAGCATAGGAACAAGAATGGACAGTAGGGAACCCCGTCCAGACCGTATGAGATATCTTAAAGGTGGGGTGGCTATGTCGGGTGTCCTTCAGCAGGATAAGGGTAGGGGCCCATTTCTTTCTCGCCGACAGGAGGTGCGCTGTAATGCACCGAAGGTGTGTGGCTATGGTCTCTGTGAGTCAACCGGTGAAGAGTCTCTGAGCATCGAGCAGGGTGAAGCATATTGCCTTAATCGAAGCGAGCATGGCGTTCTCGTTCTTATTGGAAGTCGGGTGCGAACCCGCCAACTGATCGAACTCCACGTTGCTGAAACTCGATGGGAACATTCCCTAAATTTGTACGAAGTACAGTGGACCAAAGCGGTATCGGTTGAATCCCATGGTCATCTCTTTCTGGCCGGTTGCCGTCTTGTTCTAGGAGCATCTCGATATTGGTCATTCTAGGGGTATTCGTACGATTTACCAATCTGTTTCTTGCTGGACCGTAGGTATTTCTCACCTCCTAAACCTCAATTGGTGATCCCCGATTGAAGTGTTCTTCTTCTTCCTGGTAACGCCGTTCTCGCTGAGCTCTGTACGTAACGAGCGGGATAGACTTGGATGACCGCCGGCCATCCTCCTACACCAGGAAGATGGATTCTTCAGGGTATTTTGACCTTCTCTTTCGGCATATACACCCAAATGCCACCGGTGTTTCTCTCTTCAAGGAACTCGATACAGATTGATTGCCAACGAGGATAGCCGTATCCTGCCCGCGTGGTCTTCTGGTTCGTCATTCTCTATCTTGCCCTATCTGTCGGCATCGGGCTTTTCGCCGCAACCCGTGTACGGAATGCAAAAGACTTTGCTGTCGCCGGAAGGAGCTTGCCTCTCGCCGTAGTCACAGCAACGGTATTTGCAACCTGGTTCGGTGCTGAAGCCGTCATGGGCATCTCAGCCACATTTGTCAAAGAGGGGTTGCATGGCGTGGTGGCCGACCCTTTCGGCTCCAGTATGTGTTTGATACTCGCCGGACTCTTTTTTGCACCACGGCTGTATCGACTCAACATGCTGACGATCGGCGATTATTATCGGTATCGCTATGACCGGACCATCGAAGTGCTGTGCACGCTCTGTATTGTCGCCTCCTACCTTGGGTGGGGCGCGGCTCAATTCAAGGTGCTCGGTCTGATACTCAATGTGGTCACCGAAGGCGGAGTCAGTCAGTCCGCGGGAATCGCGATCGGTGCAGTCATTGTCCTCACCTATACGACATTCGGCGGTATGTTTTCTGTGGCGATTCTAGATTTTGTTCAGATCTCGGTGATCATGGGAGGATTGCTCTACATCGCATCAATTGTGGGGGAGATGGCCGGCGGGGTGCAAACGGTTATCTCACATGCGGCCACGGCTGGTAAATTGGACCTGTTTCCTCCCGCCTCGATCACAGCATGGATTCCATTCGTCGGGGCTTGGATGACCATGATGCTTGGATCTATTCCGCAGCAAGACGTCTTTCAACGAATCACGTCAGCGAAGAACGAACAGACTGCAGTGCGCGGTTCGTTGCTTGGTGCCGCGCTCTATTTTGCGTTCTGTTTTGTTCCGATGTTTCTTGCCTACGCCGCGACGCTGATTGACCCAGCCAAGTTTGGAGCACTGTTAGAACAGGATTCACAGCTTATTCTCCCGACGCTGATTCTTGAACACACGCCCCTTCCGGCACAGATCATCTTTTTTGGAGCGGTGCTGTCTGCTGTGATGAGTTGTTCAAGCGCAACCCTGCTCGCGCCATCAGTGGCGCTGAGCGAGAACGTCATTCGGCCGATGCTGTCACGCGTCAATGATGCGGAGTTCCTTCGCTTGATGCGCGTGGTCCTACTGGCCTTTGCCATGGTCGTATTGATCATTGCGCTCTGGTCGGATGCGACAATCTATAAGCTGGTAGTGAACACGTATAAAGTGACTCTGGTGGCAGCATTTATTCCATTGGTCGCAGGGCTCTATTGGAAGAAGGCCACGACGCAGGGCGCTCTCTATGCCATCATCGCTGGTTTGACGAGCTGGTCGGTGTTGGAGCTTTTGAGTCAGCCAACCGACGTCTGGCCGCCCCAGCTCATTGGATTTCTGATGGCTGGAGTCGGCATGCTGGTAGGGTCGCTATGGCCTTTACAGGCGTGTGAATCGAAGAAGACAACCGGGAGGGTGGCTGGCCGGGTGAGCGCCGTCCCATCTAGCTCTGGGCAGCCTCATGCTGCTCCTCAGGTTTATCTTGTTGATAGGCCTAATGATCGAGAACGAAGCGTACGGCCCGACGTACTTCTTCCGGTGTGAAGGGCTTCTGAATCACGCGTCGCGCTCCGAAAAGCTTCGCGACGTTGAGAAAGTTCTGATCACCGGTCCCACCAGTGATGGCAATGACTCTGGCATCGAGGAACTCTTGTGTCAGAGCGAGGGTGACTTCCATCCCATCTCGCTCCGGCATCAAGATATCCGTGATGACAAGATCGGCAGGTGCCTCTCGATAGAGCCTCAGACCGATCTCACCGTTCCCAGCTTCACGAATCTGATGACCATCCTCCTCAAGAATGCGGCGTAACAAGGTTCGAATCGGAGCGTCATCATCGACGATCAAAATGGAAGCCATCTGTTCCCTCGTTAGATTCCAAGCGCATGTAAGACAATACCCGCATGCATCTCAATCTAGGCTGCTCGCAGTATAATCGTTTCGGACTCTGGGATGAGGTCGTTCTTGCTGGATCCCAGCTCGTCATTCTGAAACGCCGACGTTTGCTGTGTTCGGACAAGGCGATGTTGCTCGATGACCGGGTCGTGAACATTCCCGCAGTTCATGCAACGGTATCCGTTCGCCCACATATGTCCAATAGTGCCGTCGAAATCCAAGAAGTGATCCCTGACCATGAGACCGTGGCAGCGTGAACAACTCATGTCGGTTCTCCTTGCTACAGGTTTGCGGGCGTGCTGCTTACAGTGAGAAGGATAGCTGCAGGATTGAGGATGAGCCTCATCTAGAGGAGGTAACCCTGAAGGAGGGGAGTCAGGCCTGCGAGGCGATTACCCGGCCGGCCTCTGATGTGTACCAGCATATGCTTGTCACGCGGGTTGCGGCACTCACCGGCACGACGTTGTCTGTGGGTTTTGTTGCCTGGGCCCTCCGCAGCGGTGCCTTGTTAGCGAGCTTCATGGCGACCATGTCAGCCTGGCGACACTTTGACCCTCTGCCGGTATTAGGGGGCAGCCGACGCGAGCGGGAACGCCGTCGCAAGGACAATGTACGGGATCAACAGGCAGAAGCTGCTGAATTCCGGGGGGTCAAAAAAGTGCTCGACCGACACTCTCCTTTCGAATCCTAGGAGCCTGTCCGATATTGATCGCCCCCCTCTTGCAGAGAATCTCCAGATGGGCTATCAGCTGTTCTACCCGACCCATGCCATGGAGGCCCCTTGAT
>JAOUMR010000174.1 GCA_029881435.1 Nitrospira sp. | reverse complement strand
GTGACTCAACGGTTGGCAGGGTAAAATAAAAACGAGAGCCAGCCTCGGGCTGGCTCTCCACCCAGATCTGGCCATGGTGCATGGCCACCAGTGTCTTGGTGATGCAGAGGCCAAGTTGGGCCCCTTGCGATGCAGGCATCGCCGACGGTACTTTGGAGAACTCCTCGAAAATGTTCGGTAGGTGAGTCGCATCGATCCCGCAGCCGGAATCAGATACGCACGTTTGTACAAAGCCGGGAGGCGACAGGCTAAACTCCACGGCCACGTGGCCGCCGGGCGGCGTGAATTTAATCGCATTCCCGATGAGATTCCAGAAAATCTGTTCCAGTTTGTCGCGATCACCCTGCAGGGGTGGAAGTGACGTAATTTCGGCGACGACGAGGGACACGTTCTTCTCCGAGGCGACCATCCGCAAACTCTCTGCAGCAATCGTTGCGATCTGATGGATACAGACTTCTTCCACGTGAAGCTCAACTCTCTTGGTGTCGAGGCGTGACCAGTCGAGCAACTGAGCGATGATTCTGCCAAGTCGGGCAACGTTATGTTGGATGCGAGTCAGATACGTCTGTTGCATGTCAGTCAACGGACCTGTGACGCCGTCGAGCATGTTCTCTGCAAAGCTTCGAATCGCCGTCATGGGGGTTCGCAGCTCGTGTGAGACGATGGAGAGAAATGTCGACCGCCGCCGGTCATGTTCTTGGAGTTGTTGATTGGCGTGTGACAGCTCTTGTGTGCGCTCATCAATGCGATCTTCAAGATGTTGCGTCAGTTCGGCCAGGTCCGCATAGGCTCTGGCGTTGTCGATCGCTGCCGCCACATGTCCGGCGATCGTTAGGAGAATGTGAAGGTCCTCTTCGCTGCACTGGACCGAACCTCGGTCGCCGCCCAGGTATCCGAGGATTTTACCGTGGCTCTGGAGAGGGACACCAACGAATGATCGCACGCCTGAGCGACGCATTAGCTCGAGCGTTGGCGGGTACATGCGATGGGCGACAGTTTCGATATCATGGACCAACACAGGCTTTCGCTCGGTGACTATATCTGCTCCGATAGTGCCGCTGACGATGGGTATGTCAAACCGGTACGCGGCCGCTGCAAGTTCTGGTGAAACTCCAATGATTCTCGCGAATGAAGTACAGTTCCGCTCCGGATGGTTAAGCATGACAACCATCCTGGAAAAACCGAGATTCTCAGTGAGCAGCTGGAGAACCGAGTCGAGTAGCTGGTTCATATCGAACATGCTGGCGCTCGCGATCGCAGTACTGGCCTGATGGACCGTGGTCAACTGTGTAACCTGTCGCCGGATCGTCTCAAGATTCATGGTGATCGCCTGATTGCGGTCATGGAGAGACTGAGTCATGTCGTTGAATACGCGTGTCAGCTCACCGACTTCGTCGTTGGTGGAGCCGACGAGAGCTACCGGTGCATCATTCCCTGTGGCGAGTTGTCGGGCGGCACCAGCCAGCTTCCGCAACGGTGTCGTAATGCGTGATGTGAGCAGGTGCGTACTGAGGATGCCCGCCGCGATAATGATTATGGTGAGGACCGACACATTGCGGACGACAGCTACCAGCGCTTCTTTGGCTTGCGCGTCCGTAATCCCGATCCGTACCAGGCCGACCACCGGCGACGTTGTTGCTGGGAAAGCAGAACTCGACTGGTCTTCTAGTCCGAGCGAAAGCTGAGGTCGATGAGTTGAGTCCCGAAGTACCGGCATCGCAAAGTCGAACAGAGTTTCCTTTCGTACTAAAAAAGGGAGGAGCCAGTCTGACGACTCATCTTGTCGAATTAATCTCTGTTCAGATGAAAGAACGAAGCGGGTGATGAGCGGAGCGGTGAGCGGAGTTTGGAGAAGCGATTCGGACATGCGGTCCTGTGGGTAGATCGGCTGGTGTGAACCGGTGGGTGAATCGTTGGATAGCCTCTGCGTTCGTTTGCTTTGTTGGTCGAGAATGCGCCCATCGGCCGCAGTGATCATCACATAGACGACATGGTCGATCGCCATGAGGCTCCGCATAAACTGATCGAGCGTCGCGCGATCTTCCAGTACAACTCCTCCAATTCGAAAATGGTCATTGCGCACAGTATTGGTCAGGAGGATCGTTCCCAGTTCCTGGAGATTCTCCATCATGGCCATGCGTCTAGTTTCTATGAAATACCAGCTCAACGACGAACAGGTCACGATCAGAATGAGGCTGAAAAACAGCACAAACTTCAACCGGAGTCCGAAGAACCACGCGGTGGGTTGCGACTCCAGATCCTGCCTTATGCGTTCAGTGCCCATTGGTTGATCCGTTCAATAGGTCTCGTCGATGAGGCTGTCGAGCTCCTTGGGAATCGCGATACCCAAATATCGTGCAGTCTTCTGATTCACCGAAATGCTGACCCGTTGAACTGAGATCGGCTTCGACGGCAATGGTTTGTCTCCGTCCAAAATGCGTTTGGCAAGGAGCCCGGTTTCCCGTCCGATTTCGCTGTAATTGACCGACAGGCTGGCCAGTGCGCCCAGACGCGTAAACTCAGAGGAAAAGCCGATGACGGGTACCTGTTTAGCCAGCGCGGACTCGATGAGAAAACGAATGGATTCGTCTGTCAGCACCGTCGAGTCGGGAATCAGCCACAAGGCCTCTGACGAGGCGACGAGCATCCGTAGTTGCTGAGAAATTTCTTTTTCATTCTCGACAGGGAACCCTTGTAGCTGAAAATCAGACCCCGCAGCCTGCTGCGCTGCCTCCTTGAGCTTGGAGGCAGTTTTAGTTGGGTCGTACAGAACGCCGATGCGGTGTAGGGTCGGCAAGAGTGAGCGCATAATCCGGAACTGACGATCCATCGGGATTGCCGGTAAGACGCCTGTCATGTTGGACGCGGTCAAACCATGTTTCAACGGATCGAGAATCATCGTGTAGAGAACCGGGATATCCAAGCTCTCCAACTTAGCCGCCAGCGCGGCCTTAAGACCTACTGCCACCACGAGCGACGAGGTAGACGCGCGGATCTTCCTGGCCAGTTGTTTGCCTCGTTCCAGATCGCCGCGCAGATCGTATTCGGTATAGATCGCGGCCCCAGGTGCGGTGGCTTTGAACCCTTCGATGGCCTCATTGTAGGCCATGAGATCAGATGACTTGAGGATGGCGATCTCGATGGCGGCAGCTTCGACTGGAACGGGAAGAATGCACCAGAGAGAGGTCAGCATGAGAGATACCGACCAGAGACATGTAGATCGCATCCGTTGAGCAGCGCTCAAGAGAAACTCTTGAAAATTGCCTAAGCGATGTAGATGGGTGTCGTCTTTCTGAGGGTGGTTTGGGAACGAGCCGGTTGGAAAAAGAATCTGCACAAGCGGCGTGGTGGTATGCGGATGGCCGCTGGTGAGCTGGATCATCACAGAGCGCTTCTTGTTATGGCTCAACCGTTCAGTGCGACGGATGATGTGGAGGCTACTACATTCATCGGCTGCACTACTGTGGTACAGCAAGCCCTGTGCCGTCAGCATCGCGAGATACCCACCGGCTCCGCAAGCGCTGTTGAGAAGATAAAAGGAGTGGACCTCGAGATCTCGCTAGTCCCGTAAAATGAAAATGCCGGCATCGGTGAATCAAAACTGATTCAAACTGAATCAAAATAGATTCAGCCAATCGAGTCGAACACACGATGTCATCGAAGCCATGAGTAACTATTTCTCGTGACTTTGAAGGGATCGCAGATCCCAGTCCGCCACGCCATTCAGGCCGACCTGTCTCAAGAGCGCTGCTCGCAGCCTTCGAAGCGCGGGATCGCCCGGTTCTTGTTCGATCAGCGAGCACACACAGCCCATGGCATCGTACCAGAACCCCACGAGCGCATTGGTGCGCACACTCTCCCTGTCGCAGGTCACATTCACGGAAGTCACCGTCAGGCATTCGCTGAACTCGCATCGCTCGATCATCCCTCCCGCCACGATATCTTCAGAGTAGGAGTCTGCATTGCGTCCAGCAGAGACGAACCAGCGGTATTGAACATTGGGCACAAGTGTGAGTCCTAGGGCTTTGAGATCAATGGTTTGGACCCCCGCCGTCGTCGGAGTGGGGAGGGACCCTTCGTAGAGAGGAGCAACCTTTTGAGTGTCGTTGAGTGTAAATCGTAGCGGATAGGCCGTTGGCTTCGAGAGATACCAGTTCAGCGTCGGGGTCTGTTTCACGGTCAGGCCCACGTGGTCTGGGACCAGGGCCACCAGTTCCAGCTCGCGACTATCCGTTCCCCGCAACGTGCCTCCGACTCGCGCGCGAGGAGTCAGTTTCTTGGGCGGCGTGTAAACCGGAAGGTGTGGGTCATCTGGTTGAACGGCCTTCGTAGTGGTCGGGAGGTCAGCCGCGGCGAGGATGTGCACGCCCGTGACGGATAGAAGAAGACTCAACAGTGTTCCCAAGAGAGGCTTCACGGTGGTGCTCCTTTCATAACCAGTTGTTCAGCAGCAGAAACGCTGACCAGTATGCCGGATGTTCGTAAATCCGGTCGCCCAACAGTTTCAGTTGAGCACGCTGGAGCGCGACAGCTTTCGACAGAGCGGGATTACGGAGCTGTCTGTAAAACTCAGAAATTAATGTGGCCGACGCTTCGTCATTGATGAACCAGAGGGTGGCCAAGGCGCTGCGGGCCCCGGCCTTCAGGGCGACGCCGGC
>JAOUMR010000173.1 GCA_029881435.1 Nitrospira sp. | reverse complement strand
CATCGTGGGTGATTAATCATGCAGATCAGCCGTTCTCCCAACGCCTCGTTGGATTGAAAGGCCATCGAGGTCTTAGGCGGCACATAGATCATCTTGCCCGGTCCGGCCACCAACGACCCTGATGGGTACAGAATTGTGATCGTCCCTTGAAGGGGAAGGAACAGCGCGTGCTGAGGCCACGCATGCCACTCCATTGTCTTCCCCGGTATGTTGTGATGCACCAGATACAGTCCGGGAAACCGAACCGCGATGTCTTGACCTCGACGCATACGTGTCCTCCACGAAGAGGCGATTCTACCCTGTTGGCGTAAGCAAGGTCAGTGTATTGGACGGGGTCCGGCTGCCACGCCTCAACTGGATCGGCATAGCCAATCCGGCCGTAGACCGATCGTGCTACCTCCAGCAGTAAGAGGAGTCCAAACGTGACCAGCACAACACGGTCGAGCGAAAGCAACACCCAGCGAACCAGCCGAGAGGACTGCGCACGAAATGAGCCCGCACATTTGGGTGGAGTGGGCTACCATACCATGGGGCTCTGTGAATCTGTAAACAGCGTGGGCGAAAAAGATTTGATTTTGAACCATGGAAAGGATACCTGCAAAGCTCGCCAAAAGCGATAGGATACAAAGCTGTCCCAAACGTAGGATTTTGGACTCACAGGATGAGGGTGCTTCTGCGCCGCTTGAGCGGCGCGGAGCACCAGGATCCCGTTTCAGTAACACGGGGACCTACGGATACATCACCTGCTGCCGCCGGCCTCAGTGATCTTGACACGTCATTCATTGTGAAATACAGTACGTCATGCTGTCTGCATGACACAGGAGGAATTATGAAAACAAGCATGATGCAGTTTCGGGTGAATGACGAGGAAAAGGCGTTGATTGAAAAATGCGCCAAGAAGGCGGGCATGACTGTCTCCGAGTACATTCGAGCGTCGCTCCTCATGGAAATGGTCATTGATGGGGAAGTGCAGGCACTCAAGATCATCGGTCGCACGATCGGCATGAAAGCAATGGATGCCCTCAGTCGCCGGCTTAAATCCACGCCCACGACGGACTGACTGCGGGAGACACGCTGCCCAGTCCGGCGCGAGCCGGACTGGCAGAAGCCCCCGCTTAGTAAAACGGGGGCGCAATTTCTAAAGGACAGAAAGTGAACACTTCCAGGGTATTAGGTGAGAAAGCTGCTCCTGAGAGAGTACTCGGATCAGGACGAGATTCGCCAAAACTCCAGCAGCAGGTTTGCTATCGATGCGGCAAAGTGTGGTGGCCTCGTACCCCGAACAAACCGGCACGCTGCCCTGGCTGCAAGAGTCCTTACTGGAACCAGCCCCGTCGTCTCAAGGCCACCATCCGGCCACTGAAAGAAGGCGTGCATGCTGAGACCTTGGCGAATAACCTCCGCCGGGAAGTGCCCCTCGCGTTGCGGAGAAAGACGAGCAGTGGGATGGACACGGAAGACCGATCGCTGGGAAAGGCGTTGACCGTCCTCAAGGACATGAAGACCGCCGGCCGCACCTGGCAGGAGATGGCCGAACGGGTGGAACGGGAATTCGGGACGCGATTGGATAAGGACCAACTGAAGGCGCTGGTTCGATAATTATACAGTTCCCTGCCCCCCACTACAGTCCGGGGCAGGGACAAATCCGAGGTCCTGGGTCACGCTCAGTGCATCGACGGGGCCTGACGGCTTCAGAAGGACCTGCTCGATGCTCTCCGGCGTGGCCCAGCCACCATGTGAAGTGCTGGCGTGCTGACGCGAGCGCAAGAAGGGGGTTCGGGGGTGTCGCAAGACTCCCCCGATTCGGGAAGCCATGTTGCTAACAATTAAGGACCTGTCCAGCCAGCTCAACATTAAGCCATCGACGCTCTATCTCTGGGCCGCGCAGGGCAAGATTCCCTGTCAGAAGATCCATGGGTTGATCCGCTTCGATCCTGAGGGCATCGCGGTTTGGCTGCGATCTTTTGAGACACCGCACACCGTGTCCCTTCCAACAGCAGCTCGTCAGACCGCACTCGATGTGGATCGAGTCATTGAAGCGGCAAAACGGCAGGTCTATACTCCCGGCCACGGGGAAACCACAACACCGAGTCCCACTAGAAAGGAGTGAACTGATGGGGCTCGCAAAAAGAGGGAACACGTGGTGGATGTCGTTCATGTATCTGGGCCAGCAGGTCAGACGATCCACAGGGACTGGTGATAAGCGGCTGGCCGAGGCGGTCTTCAGTAAGGTCAAGGTCCAGATCATTGAAGGCCGTTTCTTTGAGAAGCAGGAAGCGCAAGAACGGAGCTTGTCTGAACTCATGGATCGTTACGCCAATGAGCATGCAGCCAGACGAGCGAATCACCGGCGGGAACTGACGAGTATCAAAAATCTGAACGCCTTCTTTGGCAATCCAACGTTGGATCTCATCACACCGAAGCAGATCGTGGCCTATAAGAACCAGCGCTATACCGATGGGGTCAAACCAGCCACGATCAACCGAGAGCTGGCGACCTTGAAGAAGGCGTTTAACCTCGCCCGCCGGGAATGGGAGTGGTGCACGGACAACCCGGTGTGTCGAGTCTCCATGGAACGGGAGAACAATACGAGAGACCGCTGGTTGACGATAGAGGAAGAGCAGCGACTTCTGCCGGCTACCGCTCCATGGTTGCGAGAAATCATAGTGTTTGCCGTTAATACCGGGATGCGTATGGGGGAGATCCTGGCTCTCACATGGGCCGGTGTCGATTTGTTCCGGCGAACCGTCACCGTCTTTCGATCAAAGAACGGCGAACGGCGGACCATCCCGATCAACTCGATCGTTCTTGATGCGCTGAAACAGAAGTACGCAGCACGCTCACGAATGACGGATTGTGTGTTCCACAGCCACGCCGGGACACCTCTCGACGGCAGCAACATTCGTCGAGGACTAAATGCCGCGCTGAGGCTGGCGAAGATTCAAGACTTCCACTTCCATGATCTTCGGCATACGTTTGCAACGCGGATCGTACAGGCAGGCGTGGACCTGTACAAAGTGCAGCGTCTCCTCGGGCATAAGTCGCCGATCATGACTCAACGTTATGCTCATCATTACCCTGAAAGTTTGCGAGAAGGGGTGGAGGCGCTGGAGGCAGGATGGTCGGTTAGCACAAAATTAGCACAATCGCAGGTTCAGCCTGGTGAGGCTTCTCTAAGTTGTTGAGAAGATGGAGCCGGCGACCCGGATTGAACGGGCGACCTGCGGTTTACGAACTGTACCAGATCCAACTTCAGACAACGTAAACCCGCAAGAAACAACAAAGCAGGACTCCCCCGACATGGGGCAAGATGGGGCTGGTTTGCCCTGTCCTGGTAGCAGCGTGGTAGCAGAAGAGAGTGAATAGAGCACTACATTGTTTTTGGAATTCTGGTGGAAAGAGTGGTGGCGCAGGCCGTGGAATCAGCTGGGGCGATGAGCCTATCGGGGAATCGGAGGAAGCTTTGATCTGCAGATTCTGCACACCTCGGCGCAACCAGCGGCGACCTTCGCCAGACCTGTATCTTCAGATCAGCTGCTGCCACGAGAGATTATGACGAGGGGGTATGGGGTGAATGACGGGTTTTCGATTGCACCGGACCCAGCGCCACATCTACAAGATCAGGGACCTAGCTCAGCTACCCCCCCTACGGCACACATGCCCCTATCAAGCCATCTGAATTTCTTACCCAAGGCCTTCTCGTTGCGTCATGTGAAATTCTTACCGGGACGGGGACCTGGTGTCGGGCCTGAATTCCCCCCCTACCGTTGCCTTGGCTGCCGGGCCGATCGTGGCTCCTGCGCCAATTGTGGGTGGCAAATGTTCGGCCGAGGCGACCCGAGACTGCGGCGCTCGTGGACTGAAGGTCCAGCCGCGCCACCGGGCGCCCGATCGAGGACCGGCCAGTGAGACTCGGCTGCGGAGGGTCACTAAGCAATCCAGGTGCTGCCCAATGCGCTGCGCAAGGACAAAGGGATCCGTGTGCTGGAAGAGGCGCTCCAAGGCCGCCACCTTGGCGGCGTCGATGGCGGCGCTCGCCCGGACCCGCGCGAACGGCGTCTGGGGCGCATCGTACCGCCGGAGCAGCCGTGAGCCCCGCCGCTCTTTACGCTGCAGTTTCAGCGACGGCTGAAAGAGATTCTGAAACAGCCGCAGATCTGCATAGAGGGCATTGAGTGCCTGCTGAGCTTCCAGGGTCTCGTACCGATCCCAGCCCACGAGCTTGCGCACATGGGTCCAGTTCTTCTGTTCGACATGGGCGTTGTCATCTTTTTTATAGGGCCGGGAGCGGGTGAATTGGATGCGGTGTCGCCGACAGAACGCGACCAGATGCCCGTTGATGAACTCGCTCCCATTGTCCGAATCCAGTCCGCGCAAGGGGAAGGGGAGTTGCTGTTCGATCGTGCGCAGGGCCTGGAGAATCCCGTGCTGGCCTTTGCCCATCACGGCCTGTCGCTCCACCCAGCCGGTGTGAATGTCCACGGCGTCTAACGTATGCAGGAACTCCCCTGCGGCGGACGCGCCGGAATGGGAGACCAGATCAATCTCCAGATAGCCGGGTTGGGTCACGTCCCAGTGGTCCGTCTTGACCGGGACGAGCTGTTTGAGCAACGTGCCGGGGCGCGTGGTCCCGTAGAGCCGTCGCTTCAACCGGTGCTTGCGCGGTTGCAGCCGCCGG
>JAOUMR010000172.1 GCA_029881435.1 Nitrospira sp. | reverse complement strand
TTCCCACACATGTTGCGCAACGTGTATTGGGATGGTGGCGGGGTCTGGGCACGAGGATTGTTCGCCTCCACGGTGGGCATCAACGAGGCCACGATTCGGCACGATGTCCAGCACCAAGGCGAGCAGGAGACGGGTCAAGCGCAGCTTGAATGGTAAGGAGACCCCGCCTGTAAGGGCGGGGTTCTTTATCTTCAGAATGGTGATGGCATGACACAAGGTATGAAAGTGAGAGGCCACGGCGTCCTTTAAGTCGTTTTTCGGTTCCTCGAGGAAGTGAGCACTTTTGATCAGACGAGGCGTCCCTCAGTGGAGCAGTATAGGCAAGGCTTATGATCTACGTCTAACAGGAGGTGGTTTGTGAAACAGGTCTCTGTGGTTGTGAGTGTGATGTTTGCAGGGTTCATTCCCATCCTTGCATCGTGCGATTCAAATAAGCCGGATAAACCGGAAATTCCTGCAGCACAGACCAAGGCAATAGAAGCCGTGCCCAGGGTAGCGGAAGCGGTGCCCGGGACGGAGACGGCGCTGCTGGCGGCTGCAGGTTCTCCAGGCCAGGCGGACAATGACGAGGCCGTCTCGCAGTACCAGGAGGGGAAGATGGAGCTCGCGATCGAAGGCTTTCAGAAAGCCGTCAAGGCTGATCCGAAGTCGGCCGAAGCCCGGTATAATTTGGGCCTCAGCTTTAACAAGATGGGCAAGCATGACGAGGCGACAGAAGCCTTCAACCAGGCGACCGCACTGTCTCCGACGAATCCGGCCATTAAAGATTCGGCAATCCTCAAGAAACACACGTCATAACATTCCCACCGTGGCGCCGCGGGGGATCACCCTGTCGGCGCCAGCTCCGTATGGACAAAGACCTTGTGAGTTGAGCGGTGAAAGAATAACAGGGGCTCAAGTCTTTGCGTGCTCAATGTTCGTCTTCGTGGCACAAAACCGTACACGAACATAATCAGCCTGCCAATTGCCATCAGCATCGCAGAGTGTAGGACGCAACGCCTCGACAAGTTCGGCGATCCAGCCTTGCCTCTCGCTGGTTGGCAATACCGACGTATACGGTTGGGCAAACATCTCGAGCCAGCCGTCAATGCTTCCGGGTAAAGGCGTCGGACGGGGGATGAGCGTGATGCTGCTGACCGTAAACCCTCCTGCCTCGAGCAGGGTTCTGTACTCCTCCGGGCGAGGAAAGTACCAAGGATTATCGATTGCGATGTCTCGCAAAGAGAGCGAAGACTCGATGGCGGCAACAATTGTGGCGACATTGCCATACCCCCCGAACTCACCGACAAAACGCCCGCTAGGCCTGAGTGCACGCCGGACGGCAGCAATGACACGTTCCGGATACTTCATCCAGTGCAACGCGGCATTGGAAAATACCGCATCGAAGTGATCACAGAATGACAGTGTGTGGCCATCCATCACTTGCACATTCAATCCCAACGATCGAGCGGCAGCGACCATGTCAGGGCTTGAGTCGACTCCGACGACATCGCAGCCCAGCTCCACGAGCTTGAGGGTCAGTGCGCCATCACCGCATCCCAGATCCAGAACGGCCTCACCTGGTCGAGGGGACAAGAGCTCAATCACAGGTAGGCCGAGTTCGGGAACGAAACGAGCGTTGGCCGCGTACTGTTTGGGGTTCCATTTCTGCCTGGGCTGTGAAGACATCAATCGATCACACGTGTGGATGAGAAGCAGTGCTTTCTACTGTTTCGAAGCGGACAGGTCGCTTGAGGGACCAAGAGGGGAGGGGAGGCCAAGAAGGCACGCCTGAAGCTGGTTTGTGACACCGATTCTCTTTCGTCCTGTTGTCAGTATCCTGAGCTAGTCACATGTCTTAAACTGGGACTGTTGACAACGCCGTGCCAGCTCCTGCGCCTGTTCGATTTGCGGGGCAGTCATTTGTGACGTCAGATGGTCTCGACGCGTCACGGCTGCCTTCCCCTCATCGCCATTCAACATGGCGACAGCGACGTGGTACCACATAAGCGCGCGAACCACGTCTTTCCTGACGCCCCGTCCCCTCTCGTACATCAGGCCCAAATTGTTCTGCGGACCAGCGTAGCCCTGCGCCGCCGCCTTGCGAAACCACGTCAGTGCCGCTCGGTAGTCCTGTCTGACGCCTCGTCCTGTTTCATGCATCACGCCCAAATAGAACTGGGCCGATGCCACTCCTTGCTCCGCCAGAGGACTGAACAGGCGGGCCGCCCGTGTATAATCACCACGATCATATGCAAATTCCGCCTCCTCAATCGAATCTACTGCCACAATGGACTCTGGCTTCGCGCCTGTCGCACAGGCCAGAACCAAGAGCAGTGCAAAAAACAAACGCCGCATCGATCACCAGCCTTTCAACAGAATCGTTACACCGCGGGGATCTGGAATCCTCTTTCAGGAGCATCTCGGTTGCCCTCAGGACTGTGCCGTTTCGCTCGCGGGTCGAACCCACTCACAAGTAGGCCGAAGCAACCTGATACCATTAACGTCTGTTGCGATAAGTGTACTGCAAAGTCGGAGGCCGATCCACCATTCTGAGGCGGTGGGGGAACGGCGCAGGTTGGATCGGCGAGAGGAGACCCAACTCACGCGCGCCGGGACATGGTGGCAGGTTGACGCCGCTCCACAATCAAGAAAAGACTCTCGAGCGCTTTTCGCCGCTGAAACTATCCGCCCCTATCAACTGAAGCCCCAACGTTCACAGTGAAGAAGCCTTGAAATTGTGCTAGGCTTCTGTGCCTATCCCACCGCGTGCGGCTGGGTAAGCCTGCTGGCCATTCAAGGAGAGCTTGAGGGTGTTCCGGTTCGTCCAACACAGTACAACCATCCTCCCAACGCGCCAGCTTGGCAAGACCGGTGTGACCCTCCCCATCCTGGGATTCGGGACCGCCGCCGCCGGTCGTCGTCTGAACACCGGAGACGCTGTTCGTCTCTATGAAACCGCCTTTCGCGCAGGGATCACCTATTTCGACACGGCCCCTGAATTCGCGGGGTACGGAAAGGCACAGATCCAGTTAAGTCACTTGCTGAAGCACGTGCGGTCCCAAGTCTTTTTAGTGACGAAGTGTTATGAACCGGACGGAGAACGTGCCTTACAGTTGCTCGAGCGGAGCCTCAAGGAGCTGGGGACCACGTATGCCGACGTGGTCTTCGTGCATAGTGTAGGTGCTGACAAGATGGACCCGAAGATCGTCTTCAGCAAGCACGGAACGTATGCCGCGCTGATGAAAGCCAAAGCACTTGGGCTGGCCCGCTTCGTTGGCTTGTCCGGGCATAACCGTCCTTCGCGATTTCTTCAGGCATTACGCCACGTTGAGATTGATGTCTTGTTAAGCGCGATCAATTTCGTCGATCGCCACACCTACAATTTTGAAGAACAGGTCTGGCCTGCAGCCGCCCACGCGAACATCGGACTCATTGCCATGAAGGTGTTCGGCGGTGCTCAGCATCCGTCACCGAGCACACTCAGCCATTCTCAGATGCCGGGAGAGTATCATGATTTGGCCTTTCGCTATGCCCTAAGCCAACCCCATGTCTGCTGCGCTACAATCGGCATGGCCACCCCTCGGGAGCTCGACGAGAACCTCGTCCGTGCGAGAAACTTTCGTCCGCTGTCCGTGGGGGAGGGCCGGCGCCTCTACGACGCTGGTGCACTCCTTGCCCGCCTATGGGCCGACCATTTGGGACCCGTGTCATAAGAGATTTTCTCCGTTAGGGGTGCAATGAAAGGGGGTCGAACACACTGCTGTCACCGGAGTCAAAGTAATAAGCATGTAAGACAATTTGAAACGGATGAGAATGTAGTTAAATTGTCTCCTGGCCCTTATCGATTTGACCAGGGTTGGATCGGCACTGTGGAGATGGCATTATGTGGCGAGCCCTCGATCACTCGATCGCTATAGGCCAGATAAATGTAGGTTTGGCGCTTCTCGTCGAAAAAGCGGACCACTTGGAGTTTCTTGAAGATGAGAGATCGACTCTCCTTGAATACTTTTTCCCCTTCTTTCAGCTCACCCACAACGCGAATGGGACCCACTTGACGGCAGGCAATGGAGGCGTCAGACGTTTCCTCCGCCACTCCGACCATCCCTTTAAATCCACCTTTTTTTGATCGACTCAGATGACACGTGATGCCTTCAATCTTTGGATCGTCAAACGCTTCAACCACGATTTTGTGATCTGGCCCGAAAAATTTGAACTCCGTGTCGACACTCCCAATTTCCTCAGAATGACTTACCGAAACGATCGTTGCGCAGCAGAGCAGCGTAGTCATAACTATGTTTGTCTTCATGTACTAATGCCCCTGTCATGGTTTAGCGTTGTCTTCAGGTAACCTATAACTCGGATAGGCTCGAACGCAAGGGCGTCTGACTCAGGCCGCCCTGGCGAAGTGGAAGAAAGAGCGGTCGAGCGATGCCGAATCACTCCCGTCGTTGTTCCGACGAGCAGAGCGTCGCCGCGCAGTTGTACCGTGGGGAACTGCGGCCGGAGGGCGTGGCATCTGCAGGGGATGTCGGGGGGCTAGACCTGCCCTAGACTAGGCTGCAAAACAAAGATTCACGACCCGAATGGCACTTACTTAAAGGCTACGTGGCGGATGCGACGTACAAAGAGGCTGAATCCAGTGATACGGTGGGGTTGCCAAACAACCATCTATCTATCACCCGAGGAGCGAGCCTGCATGCATCCGA
>JAOUMR010000073.1 GCA_029881435.1 Nitrospira sp. | reverse complement strand
AGGCAGATCGACGAACTGAAACTCCTGCGATGCCCAGACGATCAACTCTTCACTGAGCCGTGAGAGATGCATCATCACGATGGAAAGAGCCGAGGCCGATTCGATCATGAAGTCTCGATCAGAGACCGCGTCCATACTGTTTGCGGTGATGGCAGGAAATCCCAACAATTCAGCCGTGTATCGACGATTCACTGGGTAATTCGTACCGGCCAAGGCTCCGGAACCAAGCGGCATGACATTGAGCCGGCCTTTCGCGTCACGAACGCGGCCCTTGTCCCGCTCAAACATTTCCACGTACGCTAATAAATGATGCGCAAACAGGACTGGTTGAGCGCGTTGTAGGTGTGTGTACCCAGGCATGATGATTTCACGGTTCGCACCGGCCTTCATCACCAACACGCGTTGCAGGTCGATCAGTTGGGTATGGAGTTGATCCAGCTGCCTGCGCAAGTACAGCCGAATATCCAGTGCGACTTGATCGTTTCGGCTTCGTCCCGTGTGCAGCTTGCCACCTAACGGACCGATTGTTTCGGTCAATCTCCGTTCGATGGCCATATGAATGTCTTCGTCTTGAGACAAAAACTTAAACCGTCCACGATCCAGTTCTCGTTTCACCGATTCCAAGCCGCGGACGATCGTACGTGTTTCCGAAGATGTAAGCACCCGTGCTTTCTCCAGCGTTTTGCAATGGGCAATGCTCCCGGCAATGTCATCGGCATAGAGTCTGAAGTCGACTGTCACCGACCTGGTAAAGGCTTCCACTAACTGATTGGTCTTTTCTCGGAACCGCCCGTCCCAAGCCTTGCCTCCCCCAACAGTAACTTTCGGATGGCGCGTACTCTTGGGCATCAGCGAAATGCCTTCTTCCTTTGGGCGCGGATTTTCAGCCGCAAGGCATTTAATCGGATGAAACCTTCCGCATCTTTTTGATTGTATACGTCGTCCTCTTCAAATGTAGCGACGTCGAGTCGATAGAGGGAGTGTTTCGATTTCCGTCCTGCCAGAGTGCAGCTTCCCTTGTATAGCTTTACACGCGCCATGCCGCTCACATCTTTCTGCGCTTCATCGATCGCTGTCTGTACCATAGCGCGTTCAGGGCTGAACCAATAGCCGTTATAGATCAGGTCGGCAAATCGAGGGATTAGGCTGTCTCGGAAGTGGAGGACTTCACGATCCATCGTCAAGGATTCAAGTCCGCGATGTGCAACGTGCAGGATCGTCCCTCCCGGTGTTTCGTACACTCCTCGCGATTTCATTCCGACATAGCGGTTCTCAACCAGGTCAACGCGACCGATGCCGTGCGCACCGCCCAGTTTATTGAGATGTGCGAGGAGTGTCGCGGGGCTCATCCTCTTGCCGTCGACCGCGATGGGGTTGCCCCTTTGGTACTCGATCTCGACTTCTTGCGGTTTATTCGGTGCCTTCTCCGGCGAGACGGTCATCTGGAAGATTTCATCGGGCGGCGATTCCCAGGGATCTTCAAGAATGCCGCCCTCGTAGCTGATGTGAAACAGATTTGGGTCCGTGCTATAAGGTTTCGCTTTGGTCGCCGTTACGGGAATCCCGTGGCGTTCCGCATACTCGATTAGCTCGCGCCGGGAGCGCATCGTCCATTCTCGCCAAGGCGCAATAATCTTCAGGTCTGGCGCAAGCGCCATGTAGGTGAGCTCAAAACGAACTTGATCATTGCCCTTGCCTGTCGATCCATGCGAGACCGCCTCAGCCCCTTCCTTCAGCGCGATCTCAGCTTGCCGGCGAGCAATCAACGGACGAGCGATCGAGGTGCCCAATAGGTAGCAGCCTTCATACATCGCATTCCCACGGAGCATCGGAAACACATAATCTTTGACGAATGTCTCACGCAAGTCTTCGACGTAGACCTTCTTGACGCCGAGGGCCTGAGCCTTAACCTTGACAGCTTTGAGATCTTCTCCCTGCCCAAGATCGGCGCAAAACGCGATGATCTCAGCCTGATAGGTTTCTTGCAACCACTTAAGGATGACAGAGGTATCCAATCCGCCAGAGTACGCCAAGACGATTTTCTTGATGGGTTTTGGTTTCATGAGGGAGTCCTACCGCATACCTTTCTTCCGGCTCAACAACTGGGTCAAGATGGCCTTTTGCATGTGCAGCCGATTTTCAGCTTGATCAATGGTCACTGATTGGGGGCCATCAAGCACGTCCGCCGTAATCTCTTCACCACGATGGGCCGGTAAGCAATGCATGACGATGGCATCAGGTTGGGCTCGTTGCAGTAATCGCTTGTTCAACTGATAGGGCGTCAGGGTCCGCAGTCGCCTGGCCTGCTCTCGCTCACGCCCCATGCTAATCCAAACGTCGGTGTACACCACATCCGCTTCCTTGACTGCCACCAGGGGATTCTCGACTACCTCGATGGTGGCGCCGGTAGTCTGACCTTCCATTCTGGCTCGATCAATGACTCGTTGATCGGGCTGATAGCCAGAGGGACATCCGATCACCACGCGCATGCCCATCTTTGCCCCCACTTCGATAAGCGAATTGGCGACGTTATTTCCATCCCCGATATAGGCCAGGCTGATACCCTTGAGACGGCCTTTGATTTCCTGGATCGTCAGTAAATCCGATAAGGCCTGACAGGGATGGCTGTGGTCGGTTAACCCGTTAATGACCGGCATGGTGGCCTCTGCGGCCCACTCTTCGACGATTGCATGATCATAGGTTCGAATGACGATCCCATCCAGATAGCGGGACAAGACCCGTGCGGTGTCTGGAACTGTCTCCCCGCGTGAAAGCTGGATATCGCTCATGGGAAGCCCCAGCGCGTGGCCACCCAATTGATTCATGCCTGCCTCAAACGATACGCGGGTCCTCGTCGATGGCTTTTGAAAGAGAAGTCCCAGGGTTTTACCAGCCAGCAAGCGATGTGGTGTGCCCTGGCGTTGTTTTTCCTTCAGCAAGGCCGCCAATTGCAGTAAGTCCAGGATCTGTTTTTTCGGCATCGTGGCGACGTCTACCAGATCCTTTGCGTAGCGTGCGGGGCTGCTGTATCGGGCTGATCTAGGCATCAATGGTGTGAGACTTGTCCGGCTGTCATGCGTTGGTCCAGCAGCGTACCGAGGAGGTCCAGGAGTTTATCGATCTCTCGCTGTGTAATGATCAAGGGCGGGACGAAGCGCAGCACTCGCTCGGTTGCGGCATTGATGAGCACCCCACGGGCCAGGGCATCCGCGACCACTGCTCTGGCGTCGGTCTCTAGCTCCATACCTTGCAAGAGACCGAGGCCGCGTACGTCCTTCACGATGCGGTAACGCTCCTTACAGTCGGTGAGCCCCTTCGCCAAGTACTCGCCCATCGACTTTCCGTGATCCAGGACGCGACCCTCGAGTAGCAACCGGCAGACAGCCAGCGCCGCCGCACAGGCTAGGGGATTGCCGCCGAATGTCGATGCATGGGCTCCTGGTGAAAAGGCTGCAGCGGCCGACTCTGTCGCCAGGCAGGCCCCTATTGGCACTCCACCAGCCAGGCCCTTTGCGAGGGTCATGATGTCAGGCTTCACCCCGAGTTGTTCGTAGGCGAAGAACGTACCGGTTCTTCCGATGCCGGTCTGAATTTCATCAAAAATCAGGAGGATGTCTTTCTGCGTACAGAGTTCCCGCAGGCTTTTCAGGTAATCACGGGTGGCTACATACACGCCGCCTTCTGCCTGAATGGGTTCCAGCATGATGGCGGCGGTTTGCTCATTGACCATAGACTCCAGCGCGCTGAAATCATTGAACGGTGCATAGGTAAAACCAGGCATCAATGGCTCGAAGCCCTTCTGAACCTTGTCCTGGCCTGTCGCGGTGAGCATACCCAGTGTACGGCCATGGAACGAATTCTTCATCGTGATGACTTCGAACCGCTTCGCTCCATGTCGCTCATGCCCGTAGCGCCGTGCCAGTTTAATCGCCGCTTCATTGGCTTCAGCGCCGCTGTTACAGAAGAACACGCGGTCGGCAAACGAGTGGTCGACAAGGAGACGCGCCAGTTTCACCTGAGGTTCTGTGTAGTACAGGTTCGATGTGTGGATGAGTTGCGCCGCTTGGCGTTGAATCGCCTGAACAAGGTCTGGATGACCATGCCCTAAGACGTTGACGGCTATCCCCCCGACGAAATCGAGGTACTCTCGTCCCTCCAGGTCGTAGACCTTGGCACCCCGTCCTCGGACGATCGAGATCGGCTGCCGACTGTACGTCTGCATCAGGTATTTGGCGGCATCGTCTTTCAGTTCCTCGGTCGGCATAATGACGGATCCTCTGAGAAAGACAGGAAAAATAGCACAGGGTCAACCCCAAGAGCAATAAGTGGAGCCTCGAGAGAGGTTGTCTTGGAGAATGCGATGCTCTAAATTTGGGAGCGGCCAACGCGCTATCGAGATAGACCAAGTAGTCCACTTTCAAGTATGGTAAGGTGACGTGCCATGATGGTCTGTAGCCAATGTAGCCAACAAAATCCTGACGACGCCAATTTCTGCTATCAGTGTGGCACCAAGTTGGCTGAAGCATCGGCCGCCGTCGAGGCGGCGACGGAGGCGTCCGCCGCTCAACCGATCACAGATGACGAGATGCGTTGGCGCCAATTCATCGGCCCCAATGCCGACCACTATGTGACCGTCTTCAAAAAATTCTCATCGAACGGGCAACCACGGTTCGCCCTCTCGTGGAACTGGCCGGCGTTTCTCTATATTTCGTTTCTTTGGTTTCTCTATCGCAAGATGTATCTGCACGCCTTTGTCTATGCCGTCGGTCCGATGGTTTCGACATATCTCACGGGAGATTTTTCTGCCGGCATCGTCTGGAGCGTCATGGCGGGGGCGACAGCCAACTATCTCTACTATTGGCATTGTCGTGAGCACATCACTGAACTCAAGAAGGCAGGGAGAGTGGATCAAGCTGGACAAGTGACGGCACTCAAGGAATCGGGTGGGGTACAACCGTATGTTATTTGGGTCGGGGTCTTCTTCTACATCATCTTTCTGGCTACGCTGACAAAGATGGTTCAAGAAGGAGGAGGCCCACCAGGTCTCGATCAGCCGGTCGGCGAAACAGGCCGTAGTCACGGCACCAGCTTGACGTGAATCATCAAATCGGTATTCTTGGGTCCGGGTCCTTTCTGTCCGAGTGAGGAGAATAGAGGATGGCACGGTTAGTCTTACTTCGTCACGGTGAATCACAGTGGAACTTGGAAAATCGTTTCACGGGGTGGGTGGATGTTCCACTCTCTCCGAAGGGCATCGAGGAGGCGAAGCAAGCTGGGGAAAAGCTGCGTGGGTTTACGTTCGACCGAGCCTTCACGTCGGTGCTCAGTCGGGCGAATGAGACGTTGCGAATCGTGTTAGAGGCGATTGGGCAACCTACGATTCCCATTGAGAAGGACAAAGCCCTGAACGAACGGATGTATGGAGATCTCCAGGGACTGAATAAGGCCGAAACCGCGAAAAAGTACGGGGATGCCCAAGTGAAGATCTGGCGGAGAAGCTATGATGTGAAACCGCCCGGCGGAGAAAGTCTTCAAGACACGGCCCAACGCGCCTTGCCGTACTACGAAAAAATGATCAAGCCCTACCTGGTAAAGGGAGAAACAATCATCATTGCTGCCCACGGCAACAGCCTGCGGGCGTTGGTGATGGAGTTGGACCAATTATCAAAGGAAGAGGTTTTGGAGCTGAATATTCCGACGGGTGCTCCGCTCCTCTACGAATTTGACGACAGCGGCAAGGTCTTATCGCACCGGTACCTCTAAGCGAGGAGCTTCCTTGGCCCTGGCTCCCTATACAGCCTTGTCCAGTATCCTGCCGTATTCCGAAGCTGGTGCGTAGTCAATCAACAACACCAGCAGCTTTGACCGGTCCTCTGACGACGTGATGCCCCGGTCCTCCATCAGTGACGCCGTTTCCGCACAAATGCCCATGTGACTGATTCCTTCCTGATCGACCAGGCGTGCATAGTGCTCACACCGTTCATTCAGTTCCGGTTGATGCTCGCCCCAGGTACCTTGTCCTAGCTGTCCTGATTCCCACCACGCTTTCTGGATCGACTCGAACAGCTGCTCCTTGAGGGCCGCCCGATACTTGAGCGGGATATGGGCATCAATCGCGGCCAGGACCCAGTACAGATTCAGTGACAAAATCTCACGCGCGATGTGTTGGGCGGTTGAGTCCGACGTCTCAACTCCGTATTCCTCCAGCTGTGAGCTGGTGATCGGCTGAGGCATGGTCTTGAACAGCGCGGCTGCGGCTTCTGTAGGAGTCATATGAGTCCTCGTGTTGGCGAGCAGAATACTGCACGGCTTATCTCGTCCTCAAGCAGGTTTACTCAGGCATGAGGAAAGCCATGTCCATGACATCAGCAGAACCGGACGCGAGTTCTGTCATGATGAGATGTACCTCTGCGGTGATCTCGTTCTTGCGAGTATTTGACCCTGCACCGGTCTCCATTGTATGATTTTGTCATACAGGAGATGACGATGAAGCGCACCCGCGTACCGGTGACAGTCTCTCTCCCATCCAATCTTGCTGAAAACTTTGAGCGCCTGGCCAAGGCCGAGGCCAAGAACAAAAGCCAACTCTTTCGCGAAATGTTCACCGCCTATGAGCGGCGTCGGCGGGAAGAACAGTTTTACGAATTACAGCGATACGGCGCGAAACAAGCCCGCAAGAAAGAGATCTTGACCGAAGCCGACGTAGAGAAACTCGTGTTTCAAGGCCGTTGACGTGCGGGTCGTTTTTGACACCAACATAACTATTTCTGCTCTAGCCCTTCCAGGAGGCAGCGCCGAAGCAGCCTACCTCAAAGCAATTCGCGGAGAATTCGAGCTCTTTACCTCGGTCGCCATCCTGACAGAAACCGCTAGAGTGCTCCAAACCAAGTTCGATTGGGCAGAAGGCAGAGTTCGGCAAGCCGTACAGGAGATCAGTCAGACAGCCACGGTGCTCCGCCCTCGTCCTTCGCTGCATATACTCAAAGACGAGCCGGACAATCGCATTCTCGAATGTGCCATGGCCGCTCAAGCAGACTGGATCATATCCGGTGATAGCCACCTCCTGGCGCTCAAGCGCCATGCAAGCACTGCCATCATGTCGCTAGCCGACTTTCTTGCCGGACTTCAGAAGTAGGCAAGCTCCCGCACGACGCTCACATCTCCAATTAGTACATCGCTTCAATGCAGCAGTCGTCAATAGCAACACTGGTATCAGCGCGTCTATTTGTATACTCCACAGCTCCACACACCTTCACTGAATCTATTCGGATACTTTCTGTGAATCGAATTCGATACATCTGGCTAAGGTTTCCATTCCTCGGGCAACAAGAATATGAGGAAATTCACGTCATTATAAGTAGATTCACCATGGCCCGCTCTTTGCTGAACGTGTGTTGCATCGAAGTAGTGGTAGAACACGAGATGGGATAAATGGCCCTAGTTATTAGCGGGCCAAGTAGACCTAGGTGCAGGGTATGTTCATCCTTATTCCAAAGAGTCATTGCACAAGCTCCCGTTGCGGTGATAACAGCCAGCCGTGGAATGGGTGAGACAGCGTGCTTGTTCCACATTCAATCGACGATGTGTCGGTGCTCCAGTCGAGAGCAAACGAAGGAGGGCCTTATGATCACAGTCAAGAGCCAGGTTGTCCAGCTGACGTTGTCGGCGATCACGTTTGTCTTTGTTGTTGGTGCGCTCTCGATGATCTGGCCCGCCATCATTGCCCTCTTTCTCGGTGCCGTTCTGCTGTTCCAATCGTTGAGTGCTGAACCGGAGATTGTGGTGCTGTCGTGGGCCGAGGTCGGCCAAGTGCCGGTTGTCGTGGCCTCGCTTCCGCGATCCGTTCTGTCGGAGATTTTCTCGTGACGAGTTCGAGTAGGGCGTTCGTCCGTGGAGCGTATTTCGCCAGGAGGGGATGGGTCAGGGGTGATCATGAGCGCCGACGCGGAGGCTCGACTTGTACGAGACGGTCGAGATGGGCGAGACAAGCGTGCTGATCAGCCGCCGGATGTGTTGGTCACGTGAGCCTCGTTCTTCGCGTTTGTCGCGCAGCGTGAACCTATTCGTCACGAACCGTAAGGAGCAATGCTGGTTAAGTCAATAGTCATGCCTGAACATCCCGCTAGAAATTGCAAGAGATAGTTTTAGGCGTGGGCAAGTTTTTTTGCCCGCCGCAGTTGCCCTACAGGCAACGATCTCGCAGCCACATGACCCGTGGTATCCTCCTCCACCGTACGAATCTCGTAGGGCCGCTCGTCTTTGAGGAGCTTGTAGATGATCCGGCACAAGTGTCGGCCCAGGGCTCGAATGGCCTGGTTATGGGATTTCCCTGCTTGGCGTTTCTTCTCATAGTATCGTTGGGACTCCGGTACAGATTTGCGATGTCGATCAACGGCCGTCATCATGGCGGCCTTGGCGCGGACGTTGACCTGTTTCGGCGGCTTGGAGCTGTGGCGTTGGCCGGAACTGTTGTCCAAGGTGGCCATGCCGAGATACAACGCCAGACTACTTTCCTGCTGAAAGCGTGTCACCGCCCCGATCTCCCCTGCGAGCTCTGCGGTGCAGATCGGGCCAAATCCCGGGATCGAGACTAACGTCGTGGCGATCGTGGAGGCCTGCGCCACGTGGTGCATCGTTGCCTCCAAGGCCGCGATCTGCGCGTCGAGGTCCAGCACCCGCTGGGCATCCTCCTGAATCATGGCCCCGACCCACTCCACTTCCTGACTCCACTGTGCCCGCGGCTGCCAGTCCTGGATGATGCGCGCATAGGCTCGCCCCACACAGGGGATGTTCAAGAGTGTCGCTTTGCGAAGGCGCGTCAGTTGCGGGAGCGTGTCCGCACTGACCAAAAAATGCAGGAACCATTGGTTGCCGACTTCCCGCGTGATCTCGAGCAATCCCGGACAGACCGCCTGGAGATCGGCGTGGAGCGTATTCACCACCCGAACGCGCTCGTTGCCCAGGCGCCGCCGCCGTCGCGTCAGCCGCTTCAAGCGCTCATTCGCCACCGGGATGGCGCCGACTTCCTGTAACACGGCTTTGGCGAGCGGAAGATGCTCTCGTAGTTGAAAGAGTTCGAGCCCCTTGCGCGCATCCAGCCGATCGGTTTTGGCGGCTCCCGGAAAGATCTCTTTGAACCGGGCCAACTTGAGGTTGTTGATATTGTAGAGCCGATACCCACGTGCCTGGATCAGCCGATCCAACGGTCGCGCATACCCATTGTAGCCTTCCATCGCGACGGCGACCGGCCCCGGGTAGCACTGGTGATGGATCTCGATACGGGCAAAGAAGTGGGTAAACCCTTCCGGCTGGTGCGCGATCGCAAATTCCTCTAGCACCTCGCCACTCGAAAGCCCGATGGCGACATGGTGTCGTCGAGCCCCCACATCTATACTGACTCGCAGTTCAACGGTTGGTGTGACGACCACGTGGCCCCCCTCCTGTAGAAGATCGTTGAGGCATCATCCCTCGGTCTCGTCTACAGTCAGAGCCACGTCTTCTGGTCAGAAGATGGCACCATCCCGGTCGACCCCTCGGATGATGCAGGTGACGGAGGCGGCATTTCAGGCAGAGCGCGCCTGACGAAACAGGCCACGGACCCCACGAGCCACACCTCCGTCAGGAGCCCGTATACCGGAAACATGCTGCCCTGTCACCTACAAATTCCTATGGTAGACCCCAATGGCTCAACCGGACGCCTCGTTGATGGGCCGCACGAGGGCGCAGGACCCTGTTCCGATCGGGAGGATTCGGGTCCTGCTGGTCGACGACCACGCGATGGTACGCCGGGGCATCCGCAGGCTCCTCGAGTCCTATTCCGATGTGACAGTGATCGGAGAGGCAGCCAACGGCCGTGAGGGGGTCAGGCTCGGGCTGGCCTTGTCGCCGGAGGTGAATCTCATGGATACGAATTCGCCAGACATGAGTGGCGTTGAGGCGTGCCGAGAACTCAAGCAGTAAGGGTGCCCATCCGTGGTCGTGGGCCTATCCATCTACGCAGACGCGTCCCTCAGCAAGGCGATCCGAGCGGCGGGCGGGGTGCCTGTCAAAATTCAAAGCCAGTGAGGAATTGTATACATTCCTCCGTACGGTCACCGCCAAGCAACCCTCTGGATAGGATCAGTAACAGCGCCTGAGGAATCAATCCAACGCCAAGGGATTAGGTCTTGTTCTGCGCATTCAATGGACCGGTCTCATGATTGGCGGAGCCGGACCACCTCTACTCGTTGCGTCGAGCGGCGAGTGAGCCGCGCATGACCACTGCGAGTGGTTTCGCGTCTGTCCTGTGCGGTCAGACCTCCACGGATGACAAGGATAGGAGCTGGTGCTGGACAGGCGTGACGGAATGTTCAAGACAATGAGGACAATCTCATCGCGAACTGGCACAACAGGCAGGCATTTGAACCAGCGATCAGCATGAAGAACTTGGCAGCGGTCAAGGTGACCATGCCGGCCGATCACGAGCCGGCATGGTCAGCAATTCCGTATCAACGATTGACGATCTTTTGAACCGCCTTTTTGGGTTGAGCGGGCTTGTTCACGACTTGCTCAACTTTCTTACCCTTACTCGGGGAGGTGGACCACGGGGTGACGATAATCTCAACCCGTCGGTTCTTACTCCGACCTTCTTCCGTCTTGTTGCTGGCGAGGGGTTTGGTTGCCGCATACCCGACGGTCTTGATTCGGTCGGTGCCCAATCCGCTGTTGATCAGGGTTTGGCTGGCATGTTGGGCCCGTGCCCGAGAAAGTTCGAGATTGTTGCGGAACGGTCTCCGATTATCGCTCCGGACCGGGATGCTGTCGGTATGGCCAGCGACTTCTATGCGTTGGTTACGGAACTGTTGTAAGGCGCCGCCGATTCGCTCAAGTAAGGACGTTCCCGCCGGTGTCATGGTCGCGTCCCCTTGCGCGAACAAATCACCGGAGGCCAACGCGAGGGTCAATCTATTCCCTCGCTGCCGTAACGCGACACTGCCTTGCTTGAGCTCATCCTGGAGCGCATTCGCCAAATTCTCGCTGACCTTGCCCAGCTCGCTTGGTCCAGTTTGGCCAGGCACAGCTCCCTTGTTGGAGGCGGACTGAGTGCCTTGCGTCGGCAGGCTCCGTCCGAGGCTCGCCAGTAGTTGCTTCGCCTGGGTGAGCTGGGTGTTCCGCTCGAGGAGCTCCCTGTCGAGATCTGCAAGCGTATGGGTCATCTTATCGAGATTGGACTTGGTTATCTGCAGTTCTTGTTCTTTTGCCGTCAGCCGTTGCGTCGCGTCATCAAGATGTTCGTTGGCGACGATAAACTCTCGCTCCCTGTCAATCACTTGCTGTGTGACCTGCTCGAGACTGCTTTTCGTCCGATTCAGATCCTGCGACATTTGTTGATGCGTGTTTCGTTGCGCACAAATCCCGGAGAGTTCCTGTTCCTTTTGAGTCAGCTGTGCTTCTAGCGTGTCTGCGCGGGTCTTTTCCGCACTCAATTGATTCGTCGCCGCTGCCGCCTTGTCTCTCAGAATGGCCAGCTCGTTCTCTTTGGCGCTGAGTTGTTGCTGCAACTGTTCCTGCCGCACACGTTCTTTGTCTGCTTCCGAGAGCTGGCTCTCGGAAGTGTCCACAGTAATGGACGTCATAGGGATAATTGACGTAGCAGGAGCGGTCTCGTCGCTGTCGACTTGATGGATATACGGGCTCATCGCGGGGGCTGCATGAGCATGTCGAACACTGTTCGTGGATCGGAATCCAATCAGAGTGGCTATGGGAAGACCCTGAGCATCGGTCCATCGAACAGCGGTCTGCTGGCTCTCACCAATGGGCTGAGGAGCACCAGCCAAACTCGAGTCCTGTCCATTCACCGTGAACGTGAAGAGAACGGCGAAGACGAGTAGCTTTACGATCATGTCTCACCTCACTAAATGGTAAGTGACAGCGACTGCACTATGGAATCAAGATTTGGTAATTCAATGCTTGGGGAAAAGTCATTCTTTCCTACGTCGAGACCTCCGCAATGAAACAGAAGAAATCGAACCGACCCAAATACTGAAGCTGATGTTTGTTCGTTCTCTCGAATTCAAAACGGAAGCCTGATAGGAGAATCAAATCCTATCCTATACGCCGTCTGGCTGTCTGTTGCAACTGGACATGTTCAGTGTTCTATCGAGGGCTATCCCGAAACCAAGTCTGCCGGTATCCCAGAGCCGCTCCTGCCATCTCTAGTTGCGTGATCCGATTTCGCGATGAGACCTGAAGAGCAAACCTCGATCAACGGCCAACTCCGTTGTTTCTGGGGGGCACCATTCTGAATTGATTGTGATACAGTCCCTTATCCAAACAGATACGGGTAGGAGGCACAGGTCTATCACCTGGACCACTCCTGCTTCGCAACATATTGCTCTACAAAAAGATTCCTTCGTGATCTAGGCTGGTATGAACTTTGCTCCATTCAGCAGCATAACTCTCGTGCGGTGTTGACACTGACCACCGGCTCGAGTGGCATCGGCAAGGTTGATGAATGGGGGAGGAATTCACATGTCAGGGAAAAACATCGTACTCTGCTCGGACGGAACGGGCAATACGGCGATTAAGGCGCGTGGGACGAATGTCTTCAAACTTTACGAAGCTGTGGATATTCAGGGGTATAAGTTTGATCCGAGTTTAACCCCTCAAGTTGCGTTCTATGACGATGGAGTCGGTACGTCACGGCTCGCACCGATGAAATTGATCGGCGGGGCATTTGGGTACGGCTTCGGCAAGAACGTCAGAGATCTCTACACAGAGCTCGTGCATGTCTACGAGCCGGGAGACCACATCTATTTGTTCGGGTTTAGTCGCGGTGCTTATACCGTCCGAGCGCTGTCGGGTCTCATTCAGTACTGTGGGATTGTCGATATCAAGCAGGTGGGGTATGAAGCACTCAGGAAATGTGTCAGGAACTGTTGGACGTCTTTTCGGCGGGAAGCGTTCAAACGAGTGTCCGAGAACGAGCGGCGCGAAGGTCAGCCGACCGCCGATTACAGTCGGGAAGATCGAGAGCGGCGGAAACGGTTCTGCGCTGTCATTGACGAGACGCACGTGCCGGATGGAGCGATCACGATTGATTTTGTCGGAGTGTGGGATACGGTCGGAGCAGTTGGGATGCCGTTTGAAGAACTGCGGGAGCTGTTTAATTGGATTTACCCCATGCGGTTTTCTGAGCTGACGCCCAGCAGTCGGATCTCGCGTGCCTGTCATGCGCTCTCGATCGACGATGACCGCCGAACCTTCCACCCGGAATTGTGGAACGAGAAGGACATTCGTGCGACCCAAGTCGAGCAAGTGTGGTTCGCCGGTGTGCATTCTAACGTGGGCGGGGGCTATGTGAAGCATGGGATGTCATTGGTGGCATTGGATTGGATGATGGCCGAAGCAGAGCGGTGCGGGTTGCGCTTTATCGCAGCGGATCGCAACTACGTCCGCACACACCACGATGTGCACGATGAACTGTACGACGCTCGAGGAGGATTGGGCGTGTACTATCGTTGGGAGCCACGTGACATCGTCAAACTGTGTCGGGATCACAATATCGCTCGTCCCAAGATCCACATCAGCGTGTTCGAACGCATTGCCAACGGCACGGGATGCTATGCGCCCGTCAATCTACCCGCTCAATGTGTGGTTGTTCGAACGAACGATGGTTGTTCCTGGCCGGAGAAGCCAATCATGTCGGGCGTTGAGCAGGAGGTTGCACAGCCTGAAGGGGGCCATGCTCTCCCTCTCCGGAATCGGTCGTTACTCGAGAGTATCCGAGGAACCGTGCAAAGTGGAAAGATGTCGTACTACACCTTTGTGGCGGCGACCATTCCAGTTCTTGGATGGTGGTACTCCTTGCCGCCATTTCCGCAAGTAACCAGCGCTATTACCCAATGGTGTCCGTATCCCAATTTCGTCATCGGTGCCCTGTATGCCGGCGTTGGCCTGTTGGTGTGGAGATGGTCCAAGCGAGTCGATAACCGGATGGAGTCCGTGGCGCAGAATCATTGGCAACGTCATCGAGAGGCGCTACGCAACATCTTCACCAGCAGTTACAAAAACGATCAGGGCAACCGGCTGAAAAGGGTCTACTAGCAGGCTGGGGAAAACCTCGATTGATGCCAACAATATGAGTGGAATGGTCCGTACGATGCTAACGCCAGAATAACTTCAGGATGCTCAAAAAGGCTGTCCAGCAAGGCCGCAGCAAGCGAAGGGGCGAGGCGTACGCCTCGGTACGTTGAGCCTCTGAGCGACGCGAGAACGCCGCTGGCGGACTTTTTCAGCATCCTGCTAGGAGAGACGCGTGCGGTCCGAGCAACCGGGGAATCGTACTTGGAAGCGGTAAGCTGGAGAATTGTGAAGCAATCAGGGAATCAGATCTTCTACCCCATGGCCGACCAGCAACATCATGGTGATAGGCGGTCGCCGACGGAGGATATTCGTGGCCCCCTGACGAACCTTCGAAACCGACTCGGCGTCTGCATCTTTGTCTCACTTGTGGGGTGTGGGACGGTGACTGGTTTGCCGTGCGGCGATGGGGGCCAACGTGCGGTCCAAGAGCTGTTGTACTTCGGAACAGAAACGCCATCCGGTCACGTCACGCTAGAAAACTGGGAGAACTTTCTCAATGAGACCGTGACTCCACGGTTTCCAGAGGGTCTTTCCGTGTGGCAGGCCTCAGGGCAATGGCGATCTGCGTCGGGCGACGTCATTCACGAGCTTTCTTACGTTCTCAGTCTTTTTCATTCGGGCGGTGTTGATGAGGATAGCGCCATTCAGGAACTCATTACTGCCTACAAGACTCGTTTTCAGCAGGATGCGGTGCTCCGGGTCAGGTCGTCTGTATGTACATCGCTGTAGCCTCACATCTGGAACGTGGATTGGAGTAGGTGAGCGATGAGTGAGAATTGAAGCCAGGGCCTTCTCCATGCCACAACGATAAGGGATTAGGGGTGTGGAGTCGATTTAGAGCGGACTGGACCTTTTTGTTCAAAGTATTGCCAAACGAGCGTTTCGACGGACATGAAGTGGCGTTCCGGCAGGTTCTTGAAACGTCGCCTGCATTCGGCCAGCGCTTCCTCAGCGGTTGAGAAAGACTCAATCACGGCCTGGAGATGGCCATAGTAGTCCCTCAGTTTCAATTCGGCCGTCCGTAGGTGACTTGGATCGCCGGCGATGGCCAGTGCGGCTTTCGCCTGGTCGCCGTTGGCCTCGACGAAGGCCTGGAAGCAAAGTCCTTTTAGGCGCTGTGTCACTGTACTACGGTCCCAGCTCAACGTCTTGGCTGTCGCTTGCATGTCGAAGTTATGTTCCCTCAAGCAGCTCAGGACCGCGGCATCACTGGCTGGGTCCGGGACAAGTTGCCTCGCACGTCCTGCCGATAGGGTGCTGTCTGCCTCAAGTCTGAGGGATTCCTTCGTCAATAGGGGCCCATCATTCAGGGTGATGGCTCGCTCTAAACAGTGACGGAACTCCCGCACGTTTCCCTTCCACCCATGGTCCATCAGTGCACGAAGCGCTTCATTGGCCAGCGTCGGGACCGGCTTGCTGAGCTGCTGAGCAAGCTGGTTCAAGAAGATCTCAGACAATAGCGGAATGTCGCCGGTGCGCTGACGGAGCGGAGGGAGATGGAAGACAATTCCATTCAGCCGGAAGTACAAGTCTTCGCGAAACCATCCCTCTGACACGCCCTTCTGCAGATCGCGGTTGGTCGCGGCCACGATGCGGACATCCACGGTCGTTGGTGTGGTGGCACCAACTCGATAGAACGACTTGTCCTGCAGAACTCGCAACAACTTGCCCTGATGATCCATACGAAGGTCGCCGATCTCATCAAGAAAGATCGTGCCATGATCAGCAAGTCCAAAGTAGCCGCGACGATCAGTCGTCGCGCCGGTATAACTCCCCTTCATATGACCGAAGAGCTCGCTCTCAAACAACTCCGGAGATATTGCCGCCATGTTCACAGCGATGAAGGGCTTGCTTGAGCGTGGGCTCAGTCGATGGATCGCGCGAGCAAAGAGTTCTTTCCCCGTGCCCGGTTCACCGAGAAGAAGGACGGTTAACGTCCACTTGGCGCTCTTCTTGAGATCCTGAAACAGGCGCAAGAGCGATGGATCGCGCGTAATGATTCCGAATTGGCGGGATTCGGTGTGAAGCAAGTCAAGCTCAGTATCGCCAATGGTACCGGGCACGGAGTTTACGGCCCTGAGGTCAGAGAGTTGTCGTTCCAGTGACTCGAGCTGTCGACGAGCCTCTTGTTCCTGATTCTGAGCTTCTGTGATCTGTGCTCGGAGAAGACCAGTCGTTCTCGTCAGCTCTTCCTGTTGGCTTGATGAATGGGCGATTGTTGCCATCGCGGTATCTAAATCTTCCTGCAGGGCTTCCGATCGATCCTCACGGAGAACAAGTGCCTCTCTGACGGCAGCCGACTCGTGCTGGAGACGAATCATATCGCGTTCAAGCACGATCAGACGTTGGCTTGCTGTCAGGCTGCCCCACGCGGCAGTGCCGATGAAGACGAGCAGTGACGCCGTGAGAGGCAAGGCGACCGGCATGAGGAGGGATGCCATGCTGAGGATGCCAACGGTCAGGATGGCATAGAGAACGACGACGACACCAGCAAGCAGAAGACCAAGGGGGACTCGAAATCGTAGAAGACTCCAAGCTGCCAGCCATGCCATCAATGTTGTGATGGTGAAACGACCTAACCAGTCGAGTGAGTCGATCTGTTCGCCGGTGAGCAGGGTATTCAGGAGATGCAGATGAGCGGTCATGCCGTCAACTGAGGCGCCGGAGGAAAGGAGCCATGTCTTCGGGTGCGCCGGACTTGATTGAATCACGACGATCTTATCCTTGAACCACGTAGTCAACTGTTCCTCGTCATGCTCATGCATTGTCGCCAGGACCGATGACAACGGGATCGGCTGGAGAGGAGCGAGGGAGCCGTCGCCGACCATGTTGATCAGAATAGTAGCGTCGAACATGCTGGAAAGGGATTGCATAGGCCTGGTGATGTGTCGGCGAAATACATCGTATATGACGGAGCCAAAGGCTGAGACTGGTTGGGCTCCAACTCGAGTAGACAGCGCAATGCGACGGGAAACATGATCAAGATCTCTCAAAAGCTCCACGTGAGTAGAGATCACGGCCTCGGATTGAAGAAGAGAATCGGCCTCGTGCATTAGGACAACCGGGGAAGCTGTGCGAAGAGCCTCAAGGAAGAGCGCATCACTTGAGGCTCCACCGAGCTGCGTGGGACTCGCATGGTCGAGTCGATGGTCAATACCGATAACCGACGCCCCTGCCTCATGCGCTGCCGTAACCAACTGAGCAAGAATGGCGCGATCCCAGAGGCCTGTTCCAAAGCGTTCTTCACTGACTGGGTCGCGAGTGACGATGGCCAGCGATGGACTGGTGCCGATGGTGGCGCGGTGGCGAATCCAGGTGTCATAGACCGTGTAATCCAGCGCCGTAAAGGTTGCAGGGGCTAAGGACCACAGTATTGCTGAGAGGAGCGTGGCCAGCAGGCTAATGCCCAGCGACTGAAGAGGAAACGACGTGATGAACAGGCACCAAGCTTTCTGTCGTTCCAGCATATAACTAGCCGGGATTATTCATGATGGTGGTCAATAATCCCGGATTCCGCAGTTGA
>JAOUMR010000072.1 GCA_029881435.1 Nitrospira sp. | reverse complement strand
GATGAAAAGATAGGTCGGGAGGAACCTAATGAGCGTATGGAGCCATCACGGACAATGATGGAAGCCCCGGTTGGCCGACCATTCGATCAGGTCAACCGGGTACCGATGGCTTGCGGCACGAAACCAGGTCTCTCGAATTCACGCTCCTATTTCCCCTTGTTCATGAGCGAATCCATCGCACCACCCATACCGCCACCCGTTGGCGACAGAGAAGACAGCTTGTCCTTGGTCTGTTTGAGCGTATTCATATTTTTCTGCAATTCGTCGACATTTTTCTGCATCTCGACCAATGAGCTCCCAATCTGAGTGACCGAGTCCTTGAGCCCAAAGAGACCTTCAGCCGAAGCGATGTGCAACGATAATCCTCCCAATCCAAACCCAATTAGGAATGCAGGAATCGCGGTCATAGATATCGAACGTGCGGTGGTCATCGGACCCCCCTTGGTTATGTGTGTACTCACTACCGCTTTGGATTGACTGGTGCTGCTGAACGCTCGGACCTGGCTTGAACCCAATCCATGATCAGGAGAACGAAAACATAATTACCTGAGGTAACGGCCGTAGAGAAATGCCACAAACTGTTTTGCGCCACGCAGACGGTTTTTGACGTGCTCATCGGCCACGCCAGACTGTCGCAGTTGTTGCTCAAACCTGATCAACGCATCTTTTAATTCTCTTCTGATTTCTCGTTCAATCACCTTATCCAGTACGCTCGGCATAATCTTCCTCCTTAATCAATTAGTCACGATCGTGTTCGCATGATTGTTTGTACGAGCACTAGGGTGCCGATTTTACAGAACTTTCCGAAGAAAGGCAGTGCCAATTTCGATCACCCGACTCATCAGAGAGACCCGTTCACACCCAGGCTACCCTCGCCTGACATGAAACAATGTAAGCCCTGATTTCACCCTGGCCTTCGGTAAAATCGTCTTATGCATGCGGAAGGTCGGAAGTGTCGCGACGGATTGATCCCAGCAGAGCTCCCATTGTTGCCCTGCCAAAGCTTGGCCTAATTCGGCAGGTCCGACGACAAAGACATGGCCATTAGGTCTCACCCTCTCCCGCAATCTTGCCATTGCCGACAGCAAGCTTGCCGGAGAGCCAAACGAATCATACGGGAGCCAGCAATACCCCAGATCATACTGGTGCTCACCTGTTCTCGGTTCATCAACAGCCGCTACCATTCGAATTCGATGCAACCAGTCCCATCTCTTCACTGCCGCACACTGCGTCCACAGCTGCTGAGCCTGACGTTGCGCAAAGGCAGCGTGTCGGACATGGACCGTGTAGTCGCGTGGCCGATCGAAGAGAATACAGGTCGCGATCGCGGCATCCCCATTGTCGATGAGCACACGTTCAGCCTGTGATCGCAGCCTTCCGATTTCACGGTCTTGCTCTCCCAGATCATCCAGATAGTCTGCAACAAAAGGTTGTGCGGCGAGTTCGCCGATCTCTTCGTCGTTCTCCGGATACAAAGGGACCGCCTCAAACGCCTCCGCAGGACGAATCTCCGGAACCCCCTGCACGAATACTGTTCGCCAATCGGCAGAACTTAGTGGATACTCGGGAGCCGATGAGGGTCGCAGCTCAATACCGACGGGTAACGAGACCGCAATCCGCTTTTCACGATCCCTTAGGATTAATCGACTCCCTTCCACACGAAGACTCCGGTCCAAGGGGAGGACACGGCGATCACCCGGATGTATGTACGAAAAACCTGCCGTATCATGCTCGAGCGTGGCCTTCTGAATGACTCCACCCTGCACAGTTACACATAATCCTTGGCCATCAGCCACATACCGTACCGGAGGATCTAGAGCTGGCAGCCATGTCATCACATGAGATTTGGAAGGATTCATGAAATCTGCGAGAGGATTCCCGCCAGCCAATCCCTGAGGAGTAAAAAAGTTGCTGAACAGACGAAATGCTGCTTCGGATGGATACGTGGGAATCCCGCGATACCGTAATGGCCTTGAGGCAGTCTGATCTTTGTTCTGGTCGTCATAGAGCCCCCGAATGAGTTCGAACACCGCAGAACCCGTCCCGGGCAACAACGACTTGAACAACTCGACCACCGGAAGAAAATCGATCTGGCCCCAATGCATGGCCCCCATGCAAGACATAAAACGCGCCTGGTCGAATCCCCCGTCATCGAGAATATACAGGGCATCCTTTCGCTGTCGAATGATCGCCGTTCCTTGCGGATCGATGCTAAAGTCTTCATCCCGATAGAACCACCGCACTTCTTCCATAGGGACTCGTAGCGCCCCGGCAGCCATAGCGCGAAGGTCATCGGGAGTGATCCGCTGCCAATTGGGCCTCGCGGCAAGATTCAACTTCGTCTCATGTACCAATCCGCAGGGCTTAATGCCGACCCACCGGTCCCAATCCAGTCGGACCCTTGCGCGCGTCAGTGTGGCGGTCCCTTCCTCCGTGGACCCCCATTCGCACTCATGCAAGGGGTGTCCTACCGGATCGGTCGCAAGGAACCGTCGTCCATCAGGTCGATAAAAGACGAGATGCCCTGTTGGAAACGTTTCGACATAACCGCCGATCTCGTCGAAACGTTCAGCAAGTGCGCGGGCAGAAGGAAATCGAAGATGACCGGGAGTATGCAGGGCGACTACAAGAGCATTCGAAGGCATTTATTCACGGAGTTGGCCGCTTCCCAGGACAATGAATTTTGAGCATGTCAGCTCTTCCAATCCCATGGGGCCTCGCGCATGAATCCTCGAGGTGCTGATGCCGATCTCGGCTCCAAGCCCGAACTGATACCCATCGTTGAGTCGAGTCGAGGCATTCACCAGAACGGCGCCGGCATCGACTTCTTTGAGAAATCGCATCGCACGACCATAATCCGTCGTCACAATCGCTTCCGTGTGTCGCGACCCATACTGCGCGATGTGTTCCATCGCTTCATCCATATTCTTCACGATTTTCACGGCAAGAATAAGATCAAGAAACTCTTTTCCGTAATCCTGCTCGCTTGCCGGCTTGGCTTCGGATAGCAACTGACAGGTCTTTGGACAGCCTCGAATCTCGACGTTGGCAGCTTTGAGGCTTGTCGCAAGTTTGGGTAACAGAGTCCTCGCGATCGATTGGTGAACCAACAAGGTTTCCATCGCGTTGCAGGTGGACGGTCGTTGGGCCTTTGCGTTGACACAAATGGCTTCGGCCATCGCCAAATCCGCGGCGGCATCGACATACACATGGCACACCCCAGCATCATGCTTGATGACTGGGATCGTTGAATGTTCCGCGATGAGTGTCATCAACGATTCCCCGCCTCGTGGAATGATTACATCGATGAATCGGTCCTGCTTCAGGAGCACAGGAACCACCTCGCGATCTACACGGTCGACGAAGGTGATGGCTCCGGATGGAATGCCGGCCTGCTCCGACGCCTCGGATAAAATACCGGCGATCGCCATGTTGGAGTGAATCGCTTCACTCCCCCCTCGCAATACACAAGCGTTGCCAGATTTCAGACAGAGGGCCGCTGAATCAGCCGTCACATTTGGGCGCGATTCATAAATGATTCCGATCACACCAATCGGCACACGTACCCGGCCGACTTGCATCCCATTGGGCCTCGTCCACATGGTTAACATCATCCCTATAGGATCGGGCAACTTCTCCACTTCACGAATGCCAGCGGCCATCTCTCCAATCCTCCTTTCGGTCAGCCTCAACCGGTCTGCCATCGCCTTTTTCCCCGGTGCCGTGCCAAATGCCTGGAGATCTCGTTCATTCGCAACGAGCAATTCGTCGGACTTTGCTAGGAGCGCTTCCGCCATCGTGAGCAGCGCTTGATTTTTGGTCGAAGTCGACAGCGAAGCCAATTTTCTAGTGGCCTGTTGAGCCTTGGAAACCAGCTCTAGAACGTACTCAGAAATGGGGAGCGGCTTGCAATCTTCGCTCTTCTGGTCCGGGACAGTGCTACCTAGCGTTTCCATGCCTCTCCCAATGATTCGTCAGGTTGACAATACCGCGCAGCTAAGAGACGGGTCAAGGGTCCTAGGAACACTGCTGGGCGTGTGAGTCTCTTTCAACATACTTGCGCAGCCTAGCCCAAGGCCTTCTGGAAATATTGGACGGTCTTCATCACGGCATCTTCCAGTTCAACTTGAGGCTCCCACTTCAACAGCATCTTTGCGAGGGTAATATCCGGTCGTCTGACTTTCGGATCATCGGCCGGCAATGGGTGATGGGTAATTTCACTCGACGAATGCGTTAACTTTAGAATCACCTTGGCGATTTCCAGCACCGTGAGCTCCCTCGGATTCCCGATATTGACAGGATCATGAACGCTGCTCGCTTGCGTGATCTCCTGCTTGGTAAAAAACGACTTTCGGTCAGTCCGCTGCTCCACCGTCTTATCGGAATCCACAAGGAGTAGCGCGATGATGCCGCGAACAAGGTCATCGACGTAACAAAAACTTCTGGTCTGCATCCCATCGCCATAGACCGTGAGAGGCTTTCCTTGCAGAGCCTGTACAATGAAATTGGATACCACACGTCCATCGTTGGGTCTCATCCGTGGACCGAATGTATTAAAGATACGGACGATCCGTGTATCAAGGCCATGGTAGCGATGATAGGCCATAGTCATCGCTTCGGCAAAGCGCTTGGCTTCATCGTAGACGCCACGCGGGCTGATCGGATTGACATTCCCCCAATACGATTCAGGTTGCGGATTCACCAGCGGGTCTCCGTATACCTCTGACGTGCTTGCGAGTAGAAAGCGCGCGCCTTTTGCCTTTGCCAACCCCAATGCTTTATGCGTTCCTAATCCGCCGACCTTCAGCGTGGCGATAGGCATATCGAGATAATCTTGGGGGCTCGCCGGAGAGGCGAAGTGCATCACCGCATCAAGGGGGCCCTCGACATGAACATAGTCACAGACGTTGTACTTCACGAATGTAAATAAATCCTTCCCCATTAAGTGGGCAATGTTCTCCACTTTTCCGGTGCTGAGGTTGTCCATGCTGATGACATGATGCCCTTGGCTGACAAGAGATTCGGCGAGATGGCTTCCGAGAAACCCAGCCCCACCTGTGATCAAAATGCGCATATCTCGTACTCCTTCTAAATTTTAACGAGCCTACCACGAACTACATAAGAGCAAGCTGAAACTACTTACGAACAATCGTTGATTTTAACTTGAGCGGCTTGATTGTAGCAATTACTGACTACCGAAGCCGTGCTCAGTTCACGTTTCCCTCTAGAAGTGATGTGCCATATAGTATTCTGGTTGAGCTCGTAATGAGGATAGTCCGAGCCTTCCGACGGCAACGTCTACCATAAGTCAACACAACCCAATCTCCGGTCTAAGGAGCCGGCTCTGAGGGTATTGGGGGTGCGTCAGGGGTTCCGGCAGTTTATCCGCACTCGGCGTCGAGGGCGAGTCGGTTAAATCCACCATGTCATCTGGAACATCCATCGATTCTCCTGTTGGTAAATAGTCAGAGAGACCCTCCTCTCCTGGGGGCGCCGGCTGATTCGATATAGCTGGTTGTCCCACAACCGACGGCGCGATGGATGCAGGGACCGCTACCATGGATGGATTGGGATATTGGAATGCCCAATCAAAGTGGGTCGGTTTCCCCTGAAAGTGGCGAACCGCAAGTGGAAAGCCACCCTGTTTGATCGGCCGATCCCGGCTTGTGCTCCGAACCCCCATAATCCCGCCGGCAGGTGCGCGAATGAGTTGCCATTCACCACGTCCTACCGGATCGAGATAGACCTTCCTCAAAAACGGCTTGGGCGGCCGTGTGAGTTCGGCCAGTGTTTGAGGATACACTTCTCCTGGCATAACCCGTCCGGCTTTTGCGTGAGCTGAGTAGAGTGCCAATGCCGTTTGAATCTCGATCCCCTTGGCGAGCAAATCCGCTTCCAACTCCCGTTGGACCATCGTCTTCCACTGCCTGGCCGCCATCGTCATGGTAAGCCCCATCACCGTGATAGCCATCATGACCATGAGGTAGGAGAATCCCGCTTCCGGCCATCTCAGTGATGATGAAGCCCTCTGCATCACCCCTCACTCCTGCTCCGCCGTTTCTTCCGACAACAACACGGTCTTATCCATCCGGGTATCGGTATCTCGCATGGTCACACTCTCGGCGGTAATGGCTCGGAGAATCCAATGGTTGTCAACGTGGTCCCCAACTTTGAGCACCATCACCTCGTCGTCTTTCCTCAGCACAGCTATCGCGTTGGTTTTCTGTCGACTTTCCCCTATGCGTAAAAATCCAAGATACCGGTATTCTGCCGACTCCGCTGCCTCCGGTTGTTCTGCAACACTCTCATTCGGAAGAGATTCTTGATGGTTCTCCAAGGCCGGGCCCTGACTGAGGAGAAGCGAGCCATCGGGGCGAGGCACCGCAAAAATGTTCCGAGGTGCGATGAAGCTCGCCTCACGCTGAATGCCCGCTGATGCCAGGAGTCCCAGATTTACACGCCGACTGCTTCCCGTTCCTTCTGCCTGTTGGCTTGATGAGGCGGATCCCGTGATATTCGTGAGCGGCAGACGCGACGGCTCCTCCATGAAACGCCATTGCCAGGCAGCCAATCCTACCCAAAGAAGAATCAGCGATATGGCCAGAATCATTTTGTCTCTTGTTTCCATAGTTACTGACCTATTTCCAACGGGATTGGCTACTCCGAATCGGTGCGCAGGTACGTCGCAATCTTGATATTGAATGTCAGCGCTTCATCTTGTACGTCCCCAGACCGGGTTAGCTCCAGGTCTTCTATAAATAATAACTCGTCCGCCGTCTCCAGGTTATGAATGAAGTGGCGGAGGTCCTCATAGCGTCCGCTCATCGGCCCCTGGAGCACCCCTTTGCTCGTATTGGCAACTACCGTAGGTTCGGTCTTATACGATAAGGCCGGCATGGTGACGCGATCACGCTTCGCTTCTTCCGAAATTCCCAGGGCCAAGGACGTAAAATCCCTTTCGGCGGGTAGTAAGGCCCACACCTGGCTCAGATCTTTCTTGGCATTTCTAGCCTCTCTATGCTGCATCAACGACTGCTGCATTGCGACCCATTCTTTCTCCAATCGCTCTCGTGTCAATTGAACGCCAGCCAACCCGACACCATGTACGAGGAGCACTGCCGCAAGAAGACAGAGAACAACACTCGCCCATGGAAGCAACGGTGCAAACGGATGCTGTAGCATGACGATCAGACGCTCCTTCATCCGTCACACTCCGTCCCGACGGTATTGCACCGTGACATCAAATTCCACCAAGCCATTTTCCCCAGCACGATGGTGAGCTAACACTGGGTCCTTAAACGTCGCATGATCTTGAAGCCCCACGGTAAATGCCGTGATATCCTCCAGGCTCATCGCGGTCCCGGTAAGTCGAACCCTCGTCCCTGCTTGATCAAGGCGCACACTGCTGAGCGCCAAGCGAGAAGGGACGGCCTGCTCCAATTCAGTCAGAAACTTTGTCCACGAAAATATTCTCTTTTCAAGAAGCTGATTCGCCAATTCAACCTCGAAGGACAACCGATTGAGCGCGAGGTCCGACAAATTCATCCCTTCACGACTCGCCTCTGCAATCAGGTTAAGATCCTGCTGTCGAACTCGCTCCAGCTCAGCCTCAATCGTGCGACACTCTTGATACGTCGCCATCGCTTGCATGCCATTCCAGAAGATACCGGACACAAGCAGGACACAGCTCCCTATCAGCAAGAGGCGTAGAGGAGCCACCACAGGGCGATGCCTGTGGCACAGATTGATCTGAAATTGCTCATCGGCACCGCTTGTCAGGCTGACGCACATCAGCGGTTTGAGGAATCTTCTCATTTGAACGTTCGTCCTACCCGGCTACGGCAGCCCTGCCAGTGCCGCCAAGGATGTCATCTCTCGATGGTTACCTGTCGCGCCCCACCCAACAGTCTCGACCGTTTTCCAGTCAAACTGCTCGACAGTGAGTTGAAATTCGCTCTGAATCCGTTCCTGCAAGGCTAACGCCTCGCCTTCGGCACAGATCACAGCGGCATTGATGACCACGGAGGGATGCCGCTGATGACAGACCTCCAGCGATGCGCTGCACTCTTCGAGAACCCTGTGGACCATATCGGATTGGTTTAGAACGTCGGCTACGTCCTCCCCTAAGAGTTTGCATCGATAAAATATCGGGCGCCCACGTCGGCATACAATGGTCGTCAGAGATCGATCAAACAAACTGACCCACAGCACATTACGACCAAACCACTCCGGTCCACTCGACACGCGCTTCCATAAATTAAGCAGTCTGAGGCTTGTGATACCGACATCATATGGAATCAGCCCAACAGATTCGCAGAACGATTCATATTGTTTCAGCACCGCTTCTTGGACCGACACCGTCAAAACTGTGTAGGCCGCGGATCCACCTGCTCCTTGATCATGAAAAGCCTGGGACACAATCTTGGCTTCGTTGAGCGGAAAAAGCTGCTCTTGCCCCAACCGCCATCGAATGAGATTTTCACGTTCCACACGCCCAGTTGGGAGCTGCTCGAAGTGAAGCACCGTGGCTCTCACCGCAGTATCCGGAAGCAGTAGGGTGATTCGTCGAGGAAGAGCCGAACGGGCTGCCCTGTCGACCACGTGGCGAGCCCTTCCTGAACTCGTGAGAGTACGGACACGATCGGCAAGAGCTGTGAGATCAGATAAATTGGGGGCCATTGGTGAAGGACTGATCATGCCGTTGGGGACCGGCGACATGAGACACTTGCGCCGACGTTGTCCACGCCAGCCTCGTTCACTTTCAGCCCACGCAAGCGAGCCAGTCCCGAATTTCAAGCAATGCTGGGGGCGACTGCTCCACCATTCCCACATCATGTCATCCTTCTTCACTGAACGTTACGCGATTGACCTCGCGGAGCGAGGTCTCGCCATTCAACATCTTTTTGAGCGCCGATTGCCGAAGCGTGATCATTCCATCCGTCACCGCTCGATACCGAATTTCTGAAAGCGGCCGCTCCGCATGGATCATCTCTTTGATCTCATCCGTTAAATCGAGGAATTCCGTGATGCACTTTCTTCCACGGTAGCCAGTGCCATGGCATTGGGGACAACCCTTCCCCTCATAGAACGGTGTATCCTTGTACTGTTCATAGTCCAACCCAGATTCTTCAATGAGAGCCTGCTGGGCCTTCATAGATGTCCGGCATGACGGGCAGAGGATTCGGACCAGCCGCTGCGCTAACACGCAATTGAGCGCAGCCAAAAAATTATAGGTGTCAATCCCCATGGACGCGAACCGTCCAATCACATCGAACACGTTGTTCGCATGAACCGTCGTCAGGACGAGGTGGCCTGTTAGAGCCGACTGGATGGCGATCTGTGCGGTCTCAGGATCTCGAATTTCCCCGACCATGATCTTGTCCGGATCATGGCGAAGGATAGACCGAAGGCCTCGCGCAAACGTCAGCCCTTTCTTCTCATTGACAGGAATCTGTACCACCCCTGGCAGCTGATATTCGACCGGATCCTCGATTGTGATCAACTTGTCTTCGAGTGTATTCATCTCGGATATGGCGGCATACAAGGTCGTTGTCTTGCCGCTTCCTGTTGGTCCTGTCACCAACACCATGCCGTACGGTCGAGTGATCGCCTTCCGAAACCGCTTCAGATCTTCCGAATTAAAGCCGAGTCGCTCAAGCTTCAATGCTGACACCCCGGTCGCAATGGAGTCTCGATCGAGTATTCTGATAACGACCGATTCACCAAACACGCTTGGCAGGATGGACACACGAAAATCCACGGTCTTCCGATCCAGCCTCATGCGAAAGCTCCCGTCTTGAGGCACTCGCCGCTCTGCAATATCAAGTTCTGACATGACCTTCAGGCGTGAGACCAAGGGCGCATGCAATCGGATATCGAGAGGCTCCATGGCCGGGATAAGGATACCGTCGACTCGAAGTTTGACGTTGGTCGAGCGATCTGCAGCTTCAATGTGAATGTCGCTGGCGCGACGCTGCATCGCGCTTAATAAAATTGAGTCCAACAACTTCACAGCGGGGCTTTGGTCTGCCCCAGCCTGGTCGAGGGAAAGAATTTCCTCTCCTCGATCATCTTCTTTCACCAAGATTGATCGATATTCTGATTCGAGCTCACGCAGGGCTTGACTCGATCCTTCGCTCCGCTCCAGTGCCGCCAGAATAGCACCTCTGGGGCTCACGATCCGATCCAGAGGCTTTCCAATCAGGAGCTCCAATTCATCAAGGCCTAACAGGTTGTGCGGATCCGCAATGGCAATCGTGAGTACTCCGGAACGTTCAGCAATCGGCACAAAAGGAAATCGCTGCATGAGTTTGACGGATGTGGTCTCGTAGTATCGAGGGTCTACCCGAAACTCGGTGAGCGGGTCATACGGAAGGTCATATTGAGTAGCCAGCGCCTGAGCCAACTGGCCTTCCGAGAGTAACCCGTCAGTGACCAGCGTTTGCCCCAACGTCGCCGAGACTCCGTTCAAACGACGTAACACCTCGTCAACCGTTTGTTTGTCGAGTACGCCCTCGCCTACCAAGATTTCTGAAAGAGAAGGACGAACAAGGCTACGTGGCATAGGGACCCTCCTAGACCATCCTATCCCTTTGGGCTACAGTCTGACTCACCCATACTTAGCCACCAACGGCTCCTGCCATTTGAAAGACGGGCAGGTACATCACGATGACGATCCCGCCAACCATCACTCCCATCACGAGGAGTAAGGCTGGCTCAATCCACGTGGTAAGCTGGGCAAGCCTCGTATCGAGGTCGGCCTCATAAAACTCTGCGATATCCCGCAGCATTGTCTCGAGAGAACCTGTTTCCTCACCAACCGATAGCATCTCAATCGCAAGCCTCGGAAGGACCTTAGGGCGATCCAACGCATTCGCGAGCGTCGCCCCTTCACGAATCTCGTCGACAGCCCGAACCAGTCGTTGTGAAACAAAACGATTGGAAACAGCTGCACGCGCGCTTCGTAAGGCATCCACAAGCGGAGTTCCGCCTCCAAGAATCGTTCCCAGCGTTCTCGTGAGTTGCACGGTATTGTGTTGGACGACAATCTGCCCCACGATTGGAAGTGTGAGAAATAGGCGGTCGATTGATAGACGCCCGGCCGATGTCGTGTAGTAGGCTCGCATCCCCAGCATAATGCCGATGACAACAACAATTACTGGTAATGCCAAAGACTCAGCTTGAGTGACCACATCCAGTAACAGCTGGGTCGCCCATGGCAAGGTCCTTGCCGATTCTCCATACACTGACACGAAGGTCGGCATGACATAGGTCAACAGAAATCCGATCACCGCAACACCGATCAGCACAAGAACGAGAGGATAGGAGATCGCCTTCGTCACTTTTTGGCGGAGTGCGATCATCAGCTTCAGGTACGTCACGTATCGTTGAAGCACATCCGGAAGATTGCCGGATTGCTCTCCCGCCTTCACCGTGGCGACATAGAGCTCAGAGAAATATACTGAGTGTTTCGCTAAGGCATCCGAGGCGGATGCCCCACCTCGAATATCATCCTTCACCTCGCGTAACGCCTGCTGAAATCCAGCATGTCCAGTCCGTTCGATGAGCAGGTCCCAGACTCGTAAGATCGGCAAGCCTGATTTAACGAGAGCCAACAGCTCTTGGTTGAAAATCAAGAACTGCCCCAGCGGAAGTTTTCTCTGATGCCAAGGCTTCCCGACCTCCACCGCGGCCATTCCACGCCTATGGAGATGAAACACCAATAATCCTTGAGACTCTAGTTTGGCACGAACAAGTGCTTCCTCTTCGCCCTCTACATGGCCATAGATGGTGGAGCCATCGGGCCGTGCGACTCTGTAGGCAAATACAGCCATAACCTAGACCTGTAGACCTTGCGATTTAATTCGGCGTACCCAACTGCATTCCTTCGTACCCGAGCACGTCCGTTGATCGTTCAGGCAGTCGGAGGGTTTGGCCCACCTGAATCCGATCATTGGGAAGTTCATTGAGCGCCATGAGGTGCATCACCGACGTATGATATCGCCTCGCGAGGCTCCATAGCGTATCTCCAGGCTGAATCGCGATACTCACAGGAGTGGCCACAAGCAGCGGCTGCGTTTCAACCGGCACGACGCCGGGAGAGGACAGATTGCCGGCTGATTCATCCCCACCGTTTGACTGAGCCTCCTGTTCAAAAACCACATCCGTCACCTCCGGTCGTTCGGCACGTGGAGCAATAATGGCGGCTGGGGACGTCTCCCCTTTTGCCTGCTTCCCAATTTTGGACAACTGTTTTCGAAGCTGTCGCAGTTGACTCTGAAGAGCGGCTCCAGTTCTCCTCGTCTGCTCTCGTTCAGATCGTGCCGTGGCCAACTCCTCTCGTTGTAGAGCGATCACCTGACGCGCTTCTATCAACCGGCGTTCCGCCTCTCGACTACTCCCCTCAAGTTGAGCTCGGGCAATCTGTACATCAGCATATTCGTGGCGCTGTTGGTCAATTTCTGTCTGGAGTTCAGCAATTGTTCGTTGCGCATCCCTTACGGAAGTTCGAAGGGTATCCACGGTCAGTTGGAAATCCGAAATCTCTGGGTCCAGGATTGGTTCGAGCGGACTACATGCCACCATCCCGAACAGGAGGGCCCCGCTCACCATACTCCATCCCACCCCATTCCTTTGGGATGCGTTGCTCATGGAACACGGTTCCCACCAACGTGCGTTCACGATCCTGTCACCATTTGTTATAGGGAGTCCCGTTTGTCCCCACCAAATCAGATCCGGAATACACATCAAAGATACCACCCTCCGTCGGCTCGCTAATTTCTTGCCAAGACCTCGACGAATTCGTGAAGGGGTCTGTGGGAATAGCCCGAAGATATCCCGCCGTCACTAAGCCATCTAACGATGGAGGATACTTCCCTTGGTCTGCGCGGTGATGATCGAGCAAGTTGCGCAGCGTAAAAAGATCCTGCCGCAAGACCGTCTCTTTCGCTTTGACCAGCGATGATTGATAGGATGGAGCGGCTATCGTGGCTAAAATACCCACAATGGACACCACAATCATCAGCTCAACGAGCGTGAACCCTTTTTCGCACTCCATGTGGTCACTCTACCAATCCTGATACGCGGTCCCATCTAACGCCAGGGCCTCGCTTTGCGTCATCACGTCATAGACGTCCTCACCACACCAGCTAGATGGCTTTGGACGATCCTTGTAACAACGCAAGAGCCAATCTGGTTTTCCAGTGATAGGATCTACCGGCATGACCCGTAAATAACGCCTGACTGTCGTGCCCCGAACGGTCGCTTCTTCTCCCGTGAGCTTCACCCCCAACAGCACATCCAGGGACTTCGGATATCCATAAGGGCTCGAGACTTCCTTACAGACCAACTTATTTTTCAGACAGACAGGCCCAAGCAAGACGTTCCCATCACGATTCCACTCCAGCTTGAACAGATCGATCGCGCTACGAATGATCCGAAGCTGTTGGCGCAACTCAATTTCATTGGTTCGTTTCGTCGATAATTTACTCAGGGGCATGGCGACGGAGGCCAAGATCACAATAATCGTCATGGTGACGAGGATCTCGATCAATGTTAGCCCATCCTCTCTCACCGCACTCTCACGACCCCTGACCCGATAGCTTCGGTCGTCGCCTCATCACCGGTACCGGAATTGCTCAGCTCAACTCGAAGGGGCGATACACCGGGTGCCTTTGCCACAAAGGTGAGGTTAACCGTCCGGGGCGCTCGTTGATCCGGATGAGCCAAGTGAAACATGACGGCGCCCCCCCGGTTTCCATCTCCTTCCGGTTTAGTCTCGCCCATGGTGATCAGCTGTCCATCATCAAGACGTGTAAACTCCAGAATGTCAGGGTCGTATTCGAACCTGAATGTATGCTTACCAGAAGCTCGGATCCGGCCATCCACAATGGCAATCGTCACTTCCTTGCCGGATTGGACGACCGATTCATCAGGCTTGAGTTGCAGTGCAGGGCCTGGCGTTGCCAATTTGGTTAATGACTGGGCTGGGTTCTTCTGCATTGCACCGCTGGGTGACAGACCAAGCTGAGTGTCAGACCTTCTGTGATCACTTTTCAAAGGGGTGGATATTTTTCTCGTGGAGCCAGAGAACGCTGGACTGGTTGAATAGTTGAATTCGGTTCCAGACCAAAACGCCTGATTGGTAGACCCCGGAGGAATCGCTGGCTGCGCGATACGGGGAGTAATAGTCAAAATGACTTCTGTTGTGACCCGTTCGGTTTTGAAAGAACTCAACAAATTCCCGATGAGTGGCAAATCCCCGATCCATGGCATGGTGACGCGTGTTCGACGATCTTCTTCCTGAAGAAGACCACCGAGGACGACTGTTTCACCATCCCGCATATTCAGGGTTGTTTCAGCGGAGCGATTGCCAAATTTGAATTGCTGGATGAGAGGAGAAGCCTGCAGCGTGATTTGATCTCCAACCCGAATGACCTCCACCTTCATTTTCAGCGACAACTCATTGCCCAATCGAATGGAAGGTTCTACGGTCAGTTTGACACCCGTATCTCGAAACTCAATTGACGTGACGGTTGAGGTCGTCGGAACGGCTCCGGTGGTCGCTTGCCCCGGTAAAACGTTGGTCGTGGAGAGAAGGATGGGCTGCTTGTCTCCGATGTTAATCTCTGCTTTTTTGTTGTTGATGACACGGATCTTTGGCGAAGCAAGAGTCTTGGCATCGGATTGCTGCTTGAAGAAATCCAGCAACACGCTGGTCGGTAGTTTGAAGAGATAGCTGTCTGGCCCAAGATTCGTGAGTTGCCGGTAAGTCATCTGTACGGCCTCAGCGGCCAGTGTTCCCGTGAATCCAGAGGCAATCAATCCGGCACCGGCTTGCTTTGGATAGTTAAGCCCATAGGTCTGATTCTTCGTACGGTTGACCTCCAGCACTTCGAGATCAAAGAGAACCTCTGGCTCCTGTCGATCATTCGCAAGGATGATTTTTTCGGCAAGCTCCAGTTTCTCCGGCTGGTCACGAATGACAATGGCATTCAGCTGCTCGTTCGCATGCATTCGCTTGGAATCCAACATGCTCTTGAGTAGGAGCACCATATCTTTAGCTTTCGCCGTCGATAGGTAGAATGTCCTGATCATCAGGTCCTGATACTGTTCCTGCTTCTGCTTGGTATCAGGGCTGATCACTGTCACGGTTGGAGAGATCTGGCGGGAAAATAGACTATTACTATTGAGAATCAGCAGAAGTGCTTCTTCAAATGGCGTGTCCTGAATCGAAATTGAAATCGGATCATTCCGGACATCCTTATCGAACACGAGAGTCAGCCCACCAGCCTTTGCCACCCCTTCCAATACTTCCTTGATGCCGGCATTCTTAAATTTTAAGGTGACAGGTTGCCTCACGCCCTCCGCTCTTCTGAGTGCTTGTTGGTCTTCGGTCAGTCGCGTGATGCCCTCGAGTGGGGCTTGGTATGTGGGATCAAGCTCTACGGCCCGCGCGTAACCACCTAAAGCCTCATCGATACGCCCGAGTTGCGCGAGACGTTCGGCTTCACGATATTGGGATCGTGATTCCTTTACACGCGTGGCTTCCTGAAAACCGGCTTGGTATTCGGGGCTGGAAGGTTCAATGCTGAGCGCGCGCTTGAATTCTTCAAGCGCGCGCTCACCGTGTTGTTCTCTAATGAAGGTACGGCCGCGCTCGGCATACATCGCAGCTGTCCGTTCACGAGACAAGGCATATTTACCCTGGAGAGAGGAATTAAATGGATCGTCCTTTAATGCCTGCTTGTACGCGAGACTAGCCGCTTCCCACCGCTCCTCAGCCAAATATTGATCTCCTCGCTTGACTTCGGGAGATACAAACAAGGTGCAGCCAGTTAGTAAAAGGATGCCCAGGGGATGGACACACACTTCTCGAAAGCAAGTCACAATACCTGTCTCCTTTAGGCACACCAGGCGGCATGGAGAGATCGCCCCGCTCAAGCGATCAATTTTCTTATACTACGGATTAGGATAGGCTCAAAGAAAAAGGCTAGAAGATGAGGGAGGGTATATGGGGCTACCGGTGAGATGCTGTGGGGAAAAGCGTCATCCGAGCATCTTCAGATCCGGATTACTTTCTGCGATTGAAATCAGATGGACCTTACAACCGCCAGTATTTTATCTGGGCCGGAATGTCATCAGGATTCAGGATGCCTTTCACATCGACCACAACAGCCTGTTTCTGGCCTCGAAGAGGGTTTAGCAGATCCATTAATTTCAGCTGGGAAAAGTTTTTATGCGCAACTGCAACGATTAGTCCATCGAGATCCTTCATCTTGGTCCATTCGACGAGATGAATGCCATACTCTGCCAAAGCTTCTTCAGCTTCTGCAATCGGATCATGCACCAGCACTTCGATTCCATATTCACGAAGTTCACGAATGATATCAGGCACCTTGCTATTGCGGAGATCGGGCACATTTTCTTTGAATGTGAGACCAAGCACTCCAACTTTTAATCCATTGATGGGGCGGGACAACTGACTCATGAGCTTCACGGTCTGTTCCGCCACAAACTTCCCCATGCCGTTGTTAATACGCCGTCCAGCAAGAATGACTTCGGGATGATAGCCCACGGATTCCGCCTTGGAGGTCAAATAATAAGGATCCACACCTATACAATGGCCACCAACCAGGCCAGGAGAGAACTTGAGGAAATTCCATTTCGTCCCAGCTGCCTCAAGAACGGACTTGGTATCTACTCCCAATCGATGGAAAATAAGGGATAATTCATTCATGAGAGCAATATTCAAGTCGCGCTGAGTGTTTTCAATGACCTTGGCTGCTTCAGCCACTTTGATACTAGAGGCTCGATGAATACCAGCTTTCACAACTAATGAGTAGGTATCCGCTACGATATTGAGCGATTCCAGGTCCTGTGCTGACACAACCTTGATAATCTTTTCGAGTGTATGCTCCCTGTCTCCTGGATTGATCCTCTCTGGCGAATACCCTAGTTTGAAATCGACTCCGGCTTTCATTCCAGAAGTTCTTTCTAAGATTGGCAAGCACACTTCCTCAGTTGCGCCAGGATAGACGGTAGACTCATACACCACGATAGAACCCGTCGAAAGGTTCTTCCCGATCAGCTCTGATGCCTTCTCCAGAGCAGTAAGATCGGGTTGCAAAGCTTCATTTATAGGCGTTGGAACTGCAACGATAATGAAATCGGCGCTTTTAAGGTCTGCTGGTTCCGACGTATACCGTACTTGTGCAGAGGCCAAATCGCTTTTTGACACTTCCCCTGTCCGGTCGATGCCTTTGAGCAATTCGTCAATTTTCTTTTTGTTGACATCAAATCCAATTACGGCGCCTCGCTTCCCAAATGCCACAGCGATGGGAAGCCCTACATAGCCCAAACCCACAACAGCGATGGAGCGCGATTGTTGCTTAGTCATACATCCCCCAATTTAGCCTCGACTTTATCTTCAACAAAAACCGGGTTAACAATGGCAGAAGAGACCATGATCGTCAAGAAATGGATGGCCGGAATGTGTCAATGAGTTTGGGACACTTGCCGGTGACATTTAGTGTAGCACCTCATCTGTCGACGTCATGCCGGTGTGAGGCGAGACGCCCACGGGCTCCGCTACCACCCCGATCCCCACACTATCCCGTGCGACCTGTCGGTCAACTCCGGGTGCGATCGTAGTTCCTACGCCATTCTGGGCGGTCGATTCTTTCGTCGGCGGATTGCTCCACACCGCCTGAGGCAGGAGTGGGGGCTGGGGCGGCTTGTTGACGAAGCGATCCGGGTGTGCGGCGTAGACGGTCCGCAGTACCTGGTGCCGGGCGGTCCACCTCAGTGCAGCTCGCCCTTCGTGCACGGCCGCCGGCGGCATCAGCCCGATGCCCGCGTGGCGATGCTCGCTGTTGTACCAGGCGAAGAATCGTTGACAGAAGGCGC
>JAOUMR010000008.1 GCA_029881435.1 Nitrospira sp. | reverse complement strand
GGTCACTCCTGAAGAACTACGCATCATTGGGGCATTAAGTATTCTTGTCCTCGGTCTCATTCTCTTATTTGCGAAAGAGCTTTATTTCATCGCATTCGATCAGGAAATGGCGGAAGCGTCCGGTGTTCCCGCACGACAAATATTTTTTCTTCTCCTGACCCTGGTCGCCTTGACGGTCGTGGTGTCATTAAAGACGGTTGGTGCCATTCTGGTGTTCGCCATGATTCTGATTCCAGCCTCGACCGCTTACCAGCTGACCCATAGCCTCAGAACACTGACCCTGTACTCAGCAACCATCGGCATCTCGACCTCCGTAGCAGGTGTCCTCATTTCGGCTATTTGGGACGTCCCCTCTGGTCCGGCTATCGTTCTGTTAGCCACCTCAATATTTTTTATTTCCCTCTTCTTTTCACCCAAACGCGTGAAGCGGACAGGAGCCGCTCACGCTCATTAACAACCGTGTGCCGCTCCTCGCTTGACCACCAATACGACATACCCATCGGGCCGCATGTAGAGAGTGCAGTGCCACACCGAAATGGCCTCACATCCCATAAGGCCACCGCTCGTTTTGAATCAAAATGTATGGCGTACCCCGAAGAGCAAGCCGATCGTTGATAAATCACCAGAAGGATGGTTTCGTTTCCAGGCTGTTTCCACATTCAGCATGAGGCCTTTGGGCGCACTAGATACTAAGTTGCTCAATGCATAGTCAATTCCTCCGCCGATACGCCAAGCAAATGAATTGGAAATATCATGCGTGTTCACATTTACCCCGATCCCAGTCGTGAGGTATGGAACGAGTGGGCCAAAATGGCCGGGACGATACTCCAGATTCACCGGAAGAATAGAAATGGTATTGACCCCACCACTTCCCACATCAACCCCATGCCGTTGCCACTCCAATATCATGCCGACCCGAACCCATTTATTGAGGTCGTACATGCCTTGAAAATTTATCAGAGGCCCAACCGTGGACACGCCGGAACCCTGGGTCACAAAACTCGGCCCGACACGAAATCCTGCCGTAATCTTCCCTTCCTCGGCCATACCTTCATGGACCCACTCGGCAGCCGTGGCTGTTTCGAGGTGAAGAGAGCCAAGGCTTCCTACAGTCAGCGCGATACTGAACAGAACCCATCTGGCAATGATGCCCATCATGTCCTCCTCGTCATAGTACGATTACCCAATAGATATTCGAATTGTGTGTAGAATTTGCCCCACTCACTCAACAGCTTTCTCGGCTTCGTCTCCAAACCATTCCGGTCTGTTCCTTCGAACTAAATCCAAGTTTTTCATAAAAACCTGGCCGCCGAGTGCAAAGCCAAACGAGCTCAACCCGATTCAGCCGTGGGTGGTTGAGAATCCGATGGACAATTTCTTTTCCAATCCCTTTGCCCTGATAGGCTTTATCCACGATCACATCCCAGATAGTTGCACGGTAAATGAAGTCCGTGAGTACACGGCCGAACCCAATGAGCCTCTCTCCATCCCATGCGCACAGAGTCAGATCGGTATGCTGCAGCATTTCCTCTGCATCATCAAGGGATCGATCCTTGGCCCAGGGCGCCTGATGGAATAGATGTAGCAGCTGAGCGGCTTTGGGTGGTCTCTGATTGGAATAGGTAAACGCGGACTTGAGGGTTGGAGGCATCTTATACTAGAGTATCCCTCGTATTTATTCTTGGAGTGTACGAGGAAACTCATGTCAACGCAAGTCCGTAGCTGTTCAAAATGCTTTCAACTCATGTGGTTGAAAGCTGACGAGTATGAGGTACTCGATCCTGAGACCGTTCGGGCAAAATGTCCGCACTGTGGGACCACGTCGCGGTTCAAACTCGTCACCGCTGGAGCAAACGCGTTAGGCCCCAAGATGGGACACTGACCGTAACCGTTCATCGTGCGTTCTGTTTTGTGGATCGTTCGCGACACCCATTTCCGTCGTACGGATTCGTCTGCTTGAACCCCTCAGGGCTTCAGGATATCCGACCTCCCGCGCCATCTAATTCAGGTTGATTTCCAGGAAGAACCTTGCCTAACGCGCTACGGTACTCTTTGAGTCGTTGTTCATCGAGTCGTCCGACTTCGATTTCTTTTTCGGATTGCATCCGTTCGAGATGATCCAAGACCGTGAGCAACGGCTGACCCGCGCCGAGAAGGTTCCCGATTTCGAATGCTTCGAGCGATGACACCAAGAATTCATTCAGCCCTTTGTACGGAGTTCCTGCGCTTTGGCTGCGCGTACGAGAGACGATCGTTTCATAGCTCTCGATGGCCTCGATGGATGGTTTCACTCCTGACGGTACCGCATTCAGGTGCACAATAGACGGAAGTTTGGCTGCATAGATTTTAATATGCGACGTCAAACCTCCGATGGCATCAAGGACTTCAGCGGTCAGCATAGGCTCTCAGAAAGTGGAAGTTGCCAGCTATTCCTTCGACCTATTCTCTCCCGGGACGGTTTGTCGTGCAAGTGCGGACATTACCGTCTCCATATCTCCTGGCACCGGTCTCGTGAATTGCTCCATCGTTCCTGCCGTGGGATGCGTAAAGCCGAGAGTTCTGGCATGGAGCATCACCCGTGGAATCTCGAGTTCATTGATGGCACAAACCCATCTCCCACCATAGGTGTGATCGCCCAGAATGGGATGTCCCAGGGAGCTGAGATGAACGCGCAGCTGGTGCGTACGGCCAGTATGTGGATAGAGCAGAACATGAGCCGCCAACTTGCCGTACCGACGGTCGACTACATATTCCGTGACAGATTCCTTCGGGCTCGTTGTCCTCGCTGAGAATTTCTTTCGATCTTTGGTATCCCGACCGATGGCGAGGTCAATTTGCCCACGACCTTTTTTCGGAACACCCCAGATCAAGGCTTCATAGACCCGAGTGATGGTGTGGTGCTTGAACTGTGTTGAGAGCGCACGATGCGCCGAATCGGTCTTGGCAATCACCATGACGCCGGAAGTTTCCTTGTCTAGTCGATGAACAAGACCAGGCCGTTCTTTCCCTCCGATGGTTGAAATTGTTCCACCCGAAGTCTGGAAGTGATGAAGCAGTGCATTGACGAGCGTACCTGTCCAGTTTCCCGGAGCTGGGTGGGCGACGATTCCAGATGGTTTATTCAAGACAAGGAGCGACTCATCTTCGAAGAGGACCTCGAGCGGAATCGCCTCTCCTTTCATGGAAAGAGGTTCCGGTTTCGGTACATCCATCGTGATTTTATCCCCAGGCTTAACCTTCTGGCTTGGCTTCACGACCTGGTCGTTGAGTCGGATCCGACCTAACTCGATCAGACGCTGGAGAGCCGACCGCGAGATATCTCGTTCTCGATTCACAAGGAAGACGTCCAATCGCTTGGGTTGTTCTCCGGAAGTGATGATGAATTCCGTGATCATGGAATCCACGCTACCGCAGAAGGTCGAACTGCTGCCAATAGAGGAAATTCATCGGAACGAGAAACACCCTCTTTGGCGACCAGAATGAAGGACGAGAATCAGCGAGTGAGGAATAGAACTACGTGGAATCAGCGTATCAGGCGTGGCTGGTCTTTCTGGCGCGCTCGGCAATCTTCTTGCGCATGCGAGCCTTTTCAAGACTTATCTGAGCTTCTTTCACGTCGGATGGCAAGCCTCCCGCCTGGAGTCGTCGTTCTGCATCAGCTACTTTGGCTGTTGCTCGCTCGACATCAATGTCTTCGGCCTTCTCCGCAACCTCAGCCATGACGGTAACTTTGGTCGGCGTGACTTCGGCAAACCCCCAGAGAACGGCCATGGAATGAGTCTGATCGCCGATACGGTAGCGAAGTTCCCCGATGCGGAGAGTCGAAAGAAAATGGCAATGTCCTGGGAGCACACCAAACTCTCCCTCTGAACCGGGTGCGATCACCTCATCAACCTGCTGGCTCAGCAGCAGCTTTTCGGGTGTGACGACTTCTAACAGAATTGTCCCTGCCATCCCCTCATCCCCTTTTGCTCACCATGCGAAGCTGGCTCCCGCTTATACCTTCGCGCCCATTTTTTCAGCCTTGGCCACAGCCTCTTCGATCGGGCCGACCATATAGAACGCCTGCTCCGGCAAGTGGTCATATTTCCCCTCAAGGATCTCTTTGAAACTACGGACCGTGTCCTTGAGCTTGACATACTTTCCGGGCGCACCGGTGAAGGCTTCGGCCACATGGAACGGCTGTGACAGAAAGCGCTGGATCTTCCTGGCACGCGCGACGGCCATCTTGTCATCTTCAGACAATTCGTCCATACCGAGAATCGCGATGATATCCTGGAGGTCTTTGTAGCGCTGCAGCACGGATTGCACTCCACGCGCGATTTTGTAATGCTCTTCCCCGATGACCTGCGGATCGAGAATACGTGACGTTGAGTCCAAAGGATCGACTGCCGGATAAATGCCCAACTCAGCTAACGACCGTGACAGCACGGTGGTCGCATCCAAGTGGGCAAACGCCGTGGCCGGCGCCGGGTCGGTCAAATCGTCGGCAGGCACGTAAATCGCCTGCACGGACGTGATCGATCCGCGCTTCGTCGAGGTAATACGTTCTTGCAAGGCGCCCATTTCTGTCGAGAGGTTCGGTTGATACCCGACGGCCGAAGGCATGCGGCCGAGCAACGCAGAGACCTCTGAACCAGCCTGCGTGAACCGGAAAATATTATCGACAAACAACAGCACGTCCTGGCTTTCTTCATCGCGGAAGAATTCGGCGACCGCCAAGCCGGTCAATGCGACACGGAGGCGGGCTCCGGGCGGCTCATTCATCTGGCCATACACGAGCGCAGCCTTTGACTTGGTGAAGTCATCCGGATCGATGACCTTCGACTCCTGCATTTCATGCCAGAGGTCGTTGCCCTCACGAGTCCGTTCGCCGACACCGGCGAACACAGAGAACCCGCCATGGTGCAGCGCGATGTTGTTGATGAGCTCCATGATGATGACGGTCTTGCCGACGCCGGCACCGCCGAAAAGCCCAACCTTGCCGCCCTTGCTATAGGGCTCAAGCAGATCGACCACCTTGATCCCGGTTTCCAAAACTTCTGTCCTGGTCTCCTGGTCTTCCAGTTTTGGGGCGGGGCGGTGAATGGGATACGTCTTCTTTGCCTTGATCGGCCCCCGCTCATCGACTGGCTCACCGAGCACGTTGATGAGGCGACCGAGCGTCTCTCGACCGACAGGGACGGAGATCGGGGCTCCGGTATCCTGCACATCCATCCCGCGCGTCAGACCATCTGTCGTCGACATCGCGATACTGCGGACGCGGTTTTCGCCTTGGTGCGAAGCAACTTCAAGGGTAATCCGAATGGCAGGTGTACCAGCCGCCTTGTTTTCTTCCTGGGTGACCGTAATCGCGTTATAGATGTTCGGGAGTTGGCCGGGAGGGAACTCGACGTCCACGACCGGTCCGATGACCTGGATGACTGTGCCTGTTGCCACTGGGTGCTCCTTTCGACGAAACGGGATCGGCTATTTCAGCGCTTCGGCGCCACCGACGATATCCATCAATTCTTTCGTAATTGCCGCCTGTCTGGTCTTGTTGTAATAAAGCGTCACTTTTTTAATGAGTTGGCCTGCATTGCGCGTCGCCCCATCCATTGCGGCCATGCGGGCGCCGTGTTCGGCGGCTGCGGACTCCAATAAAATCCGGTAGGCTTGCACCTGGAAATGTTTCGGTATCAACGCACTTAACAATTCGGCTTCATCCGGTTCATAGAGGTACCCGCCGCCACTGATCCCTTCATTCGGCGCTGAACCGAATTCTTCCTGCGCATCGACAGGAAACAGTTTCTCGACGATCACCCGCTGTTGGATCGCGGATTTAAACTCGTTATAGACCACATACAACTCGTCGAACGTGCCCTTCACAAAGTTATCCGTCAGATCAGCACCGATGTCGAGCGCATGTTCGAAACTGAGTTTGTCGAAAACCCCGGTCCATTCCTGACGGATGGGCCAGCTTCGGCGACGAAAGTAATCGCGGCCTTTCCGGCCGACAAGGCTGAGATTGACCTGTAGAGCACGCGCCTCACACTGTCGGACGAACTCCGAGCTCTTACGGACGATATTGCCGTTGAAACCACCGCATAACCCTCTGTCGCTCGTAACGACGAGCACTTCGACTTTCTTCCCTTCGCGCTTCTGCAAGAGGGGATGAGAGGAGCGGTTCACACGCTGACTCAGGTTGCTCAACACCCCGCGCATCTTGTGCGCATAGGGACGAGCAGCCAGAATGCGGTCCTGAGACCGTTTCAGCTTTGCCGCGGCGACCATCTTCATGGCCTTGGTGATTTTCTGCGTATTTTTGAACGCCGCAATCTTGCGGCGCAGACTTTGTAAACTCGGCATTACATCACTCTCAATCAGGCGTCATCGGATCAACCGGGCGTCTCACATGTGGCCGTTGACGGTTGACGAGTTTCAGCTTTTCGCCCCATACCCCATCTTCTGCTTGAAGGTGGAGAGAATTTCTTTCAAGCGGCCGCCGACCTTGTCGTCGATCTTGCCGATACTGGCCACCTCTTTCTTGAGGTCAGGATGGTTCTGCTGGACATGGTGTAGAAAGTCCGCTTCGAACTGCAGCACTTTGTCGACCGGGACATCATCCAGAAACCCATTCACACCTGCATAAATGGAGAGGACCTGATCGGCCACCGGCATCGGCTTGTATTGGCCCTGTTTGAGCAATTCGACCATACGAACGCCGCGCGCCAGCTGCATCTGAGTCGCCTTGTCCAATTCGCTGCCGAACTGGGAAAAGGCTGCCATTTCGCGATATTGAGCGAGGTCGAGCCGAAGGGTACCAGCCACTTGCTTCATGGTTTTAATCTGCGCGGATCCGCCGACGCGAGACACCGAGAGACCAACGTTGATCGCCGGACGAATACCGGAATAGAACAGGTCGCTGCCGAGATAAATCTGGCCATCGGTGATCGAAATCACGTTGGTCGGGATGTAGGCCGAGACGTCGCCGGCCTGGGTTTCGATGATCGGCAGCGCCGTGAGGCTGCCGCCGCCGAGCTTGTCACTCAATTTCGCCGCGCGCTCCAACAACCGGGAATGCAGATAAAACACGTCGCCTGGATAGGCTTCGCGGCCTGGTGGTCTGCGCAGCAACAAGGATAACTCACGATAGGCCACCGCGTGCTTGGACAAATCGTCATAGACAATCAACGCGTGCTTGCCGTTATCGCGGAAATACTCGCCAATTGCTGCGCCCGAGAATGGCGCCAAGAACTGCATGGGCGCAGGGTCGCTGGCACTGGCCGACACAACTATGCTGTATTCCATCGCATGATTTTCTTCAAGGGTCTTTACGACGCGCGCTACGGTCGAGCGTTTTTGGCCAATGGCGACGTAGATACAAAATACACCGAGGCCTTTTTGATTGATAATCGTATCGACGGCGATGGCGGTCTTGCCTGTCTGACGATCGCCGATGATCAATTCACGCTGTCCACGGCCGATGGGGATCATGGCATCAATGGCCTTGATGCCGGTCTGCAAGGGTTCCCGAACCGATTGGCGGGTATTGACGCCAGGGGCGACCATTTCGATGCGCGAAGAAAGCGAGGACTTGATGGCTCCCTTGCCGTCAATCGGCTGGCCGATCGCGTTCACCACGCGGCCGATCAACGCGTCACCCACAGGAATTTCCGCGATGCGGCCAGTACGCTTGACCGGATCGCCTTCTTTAACCCCGACAGAGTCGCCCATCAACACGGCGCCGACGTTGTCTTCTTCAAGGTTCAGCGCGATTCCGTAGAGGCCTCCGGGAAATTCGAGCATTTCACCGGCCATGGCTCCATCCAGGCCGTACACCTTGGCAATCCCGTCCCCGACCTGGATGACGGAACCGGTCTCTTTGACATCGACTTGCTTGTCGAAGCCCTTGATTTTTTCTTTGATAATGGCACTGATTTCTTCCGCCCTAATCTGCATGACAACTCCTTATTCTCGCGTCAACGTGACTTGCAAATCGCGCAAGCGGCCTCGGACCGTACTGTCGACCACCGTGCTGCCGATAGAGATCTGCAAACCGGCGAGATGACTGGCGTCGGCCTGAAACGTCACATCCACTTCGCGCTTCAGTGTTTCGCGCAGACGCACCTTGATACGATCCTGTTCCGTCACTGGAAGAGGCGCTGCAGAGGCCACCGTCACCGGCTGAGTCCCCTTGGCTTGGTCAACGAGCCTGCCGAACGCCTGGGCGATTTCCGGCAGGAACCCCACCCTGTTCTTCTTCACCAATTGACCGATAAATGCCTTGCCGATTGGTGGGCAGCCGAGCTTATCCCCAAGCGCCGTCAGGACGGCAATCTTCTCCTCAACCCCAAAAGCGGGTGACGCCACGACGTGATGCAGCTGGTCTGACTCCTTCATGGCCTGACTGAGGTCGTCGAGGGCATTCCTTGTGACTTCGATGCTGGATTGATCGAGAAGCTCGAAGAGTGCCTGTGCATAACGTCGCGCAACTGTTATCTTAATCACCGTTCTTGACTCACTCTTTGTTAGTTGGACAGACCTGAAAGTTTCGTGCGAGTCACGAAGTAGAGCAGCGAAAATTAGCATTGGGACCTACAAACTGTCAATACGATGTCATGATTGATTGTTCTCGGAGTTCTGATGTGAGCTCTTCAGTGTATACTGCAATCCGAACGGCACATTAGCGTTTGGTACCTCAGGATGCTCTGCGTATCCGGTGATTCGATAGCGTACGGCAGAGGTGATCCATGCGAACTCGATTCGTTGTATCTGGACTTGGGGTCTGCTTAGCTCTAAGTCTATTACACAGTCTCGCGCTGGCCTACCGCGAATACTTCACACCAGAGCAGCGAACTCAGCTGGAGCACATTCAGACCATATTGGTCCACGTCCTCGCCCGCACTGATCAAGGCGAAGCACAGAGTACTGCCTTGGCTGACATTGTTGCGGAGCGTCTCAGCGAAGTCGGATACGCGACTGTTCGAGACCCTGCTACCCCTCATGATGTCGTTTTTCGGGTCAAATGCGAGCAACGCAAGACCTGGGAAGGCACGACAGCAACTGGCGGAGACGCGGACCTTCCGGACGCCCCGGCTCGGCTTTGGAAAGGCCCTGCCTGCCAGCTCACCTATCTCCTGGGAGGCATGAAGATCAACTGGCAGAAGGAAGTGCGCACAGAGTTTGAGGACGCGGTTGCGGCCGCACAAGCCATTCAGGCAGCTGATCCCGGCGTGTATTCGTTGACCAAGTTACAGGAAGCGCTGGAACAGTATGAATTCCCCCTCCTCTTGGCGGCAGAATGGGGCCATGCCGATCGCCTCCTCAAGATGGTCGACTCCCCGGATACCAGCCAGGCTCGAAAAATCAAAATCATGTCGCTCCTGGGGGAAATGCAGGCAGACGAAGCGCTGCCAAAACTGAAAGAAGCGCTCAAGGACCGAGATCTTGCGAAACAGGCGCTCGTCGCCATGGGCAATCTTGGGAAGGATGGCATTCCGCTTCTCATCGACATGATGAATTCCTCGCCTCAATTAGAGATTCAGGCAGCCGCCGCGAAAGGACTTGGGCAGATCGGTGGCATCCATGGGGATGTGTCCGTGGTGCTTCCGTTATTGGGGAAGCTCCAGGATCCAAAGACAGATTGGACCGTCTTGACGGAAGTCGCGTGGGCACTCGGCAAGATACCGGATAAGCGTGCCATACAGCCCCTCTACGATCTCGACAGAAAGCTGCAGGCTATTCGAGACCCCGACAACGTGATCCTCAAGAAACTCAAGGAGGCCGTGTTCTGGTCGATTAAACAATGTGATACGTGGGATCAGTATAGCTAGGATGGCGGGATCAGGATTGACCGCTGCGGGAAACCATTGAGGAGGAATAGTAGATAAACGACATGGTTTTCAGTACACTCCGATGCATGTGCTGTGCAGGGCTGTCGGGTGCGAGCGCACGGTGAAATGTACAAAGTACTTCGAGTTCATTCGGCAGCGCCCTGATCGCGCCCTCATTCAGGAAGAGTGGATCCAGCGGGTGATCAGTAGTCCGGTGAGAGAGGTTGTGCAACAGGATGGACGTATCCGGCGCTGGGCGCCGATCAAAGAGTTGGAGAACCGGTACCTGCGGGTGGTGTTGCTGTCGGATCATGAGACGGTCCACAACGCATTTTTTGACAGGGGATTCAAATCATGACGATCAAGTATTTTCAAGACACGGATACGCTCCATATTGAGTTTAAAGCGGCAGCCGTAGCAGAAACCAGGGACCTCGATGAGAACACGCAACTCGATATCGATCAGGATGGACATATCTGTGCCCTGACGATCGAGCACGCCCGAGATCGAGCGGATATTCCTCATTTTTCGTTTGAGCAGATTGCCGCCTAAGAGCGGTCAGGACCAAGTCCCCCCTTCGCATCATCCACAGGATGGACGCCCTATCGCGGGCAGGCCGCTGAAAGAACTCAACCTCGTAGTATCTGCCACGGTAGAGCGTGGTACGGCACGACTACATCGGCTTGATGAGCCACAGGGCCGCGATCGACAACCTCGGCAAAGAAGGCATTCCTCAGGAAGTGCGCGACGAGTTCACCGCCATTCCGGCGGACCGGATCGAAGAAGTCTCCCGGCAGCCTTCAATCAGGACATGTTAGAGCCCAACCGGCTGAGCGAGATAAACCGTGAGCGACTTCGACGATTTGTAGCCGCACTGAGTGCTAGCGAAGATTCTTGCCCGCCACTCTCCCCGCCGACCTCCCACGATGAGGAAATTCGCCAAAAAGAACCCGAATATCCCCTATGTGTCATTGCATTTTACCCAACACAGGGGTAGGTGTTGATACGAACCGTCCGGTAGGCGAATTGCTTTCTGACACCATTTTCTTTTTTGAGTGAGATTGAAAGAGATATCTGAGTGCCGTGAACCTTCACGATTACGAGACGAGGTATTTTGGGACCTACAAAGCCTTCGCTGAGACGGTCCGCTTCATCTTGAAGAAGGCCATCCTAGCCACTGACAATCTGCCTCGCCCTCAGTCAATTCAGTGTCGCGCAAAAGGGGTCGAGAGCTTGCGGTGTCGTTTGATAGAGACAGGCAAGCTCGACACACAGACACTGGAGCTGGATCGGCGCGATCTCGCCGGCGCCCGTCTCATCTTCTACACTAATAACGATGTTGATCGCTTCCTGGCATCAACACTGATCCGAGACAATTTCGAGATCGAGGAGGATTCAGCCAAGATCCACCATCCCACTCAGGAGAACCAAGGCACCAGATACCGCGCAGTTCACTATACAATTCGGCTTCGTGAGGAGCGCCTGAGCCTTCCAGAATATGCGAGGTTTGCTGGCCTGCGGTGCGAGATTCAGATTCAGACCATTCTCGAGCATGCTTGGGCCGAGACCTCCCACGACATTCTCTACAAAACCAAGTTGGGAGATGGCTATGGTGGGAAAGCCATGAAGGGTATCGAGCGGCGATTTGCTCGAATCATGGACAAGTACCTGATCCCAGCTGGGTATGAGTTTCAGAAAGCCCAACAGGATTATGAACGGCTCCTCCGAGGCAAGGAGCTCTTCGACAAAGACATTACCAAGCTACTGAATGATGCGCAGAACAACAACGAGCGTTACGAGATTCTGTCTGGCCTAAAAGACTACGCCCTTCCAATCTGCGACGACCCACAGACTGCCTACGAGGGACTGAAAGACTCCTTGCTAACGGCAGTCAAAGCCGCACGCTGCACGGAGCCCGTCCCTATAGAAACGACCCGCGGAAATATGGAAGGCTTCCTTGCCGAAGCCGTTGTGTCGCTTGTATTCGAGATCATTGGGAGTCTGCGCTATGCCGATGTAGTTGGAACTCTGCAGCTGCTTATTAATATCTATCGCATCGAACCAGACGAAGATATCCGCCAGCAGATTCTGAACATCGTCAAGAAGCTGTCCGAATACAACATCGACGCGTACAAACAGGTGGGGCCAATGAATCAAATGGCATTGGTGGATTACCTTGCGGGAATGGGCGATGCCGAAGTGGACAAGGTTCGGCCTATCGCGCTAGCCGTCTGGACCGAAGCCATTCAGTCAGACATCACTGGCACTAAGTGGAAGGCCGATTCCGTCGTCATGAGCACTGGCACCCTGCCCGTATCCGAACAGCTCGCAGCTGTTCGCGACAAGGCGCTCAAAGCTCTATTCGCAGCATATGACCGATCGACCGATGACGCACAGAAGCGCACAATTCTTATCGCTCTGGACGCCGCAACAAAGATCCCCCATAAGGGGCAATGTTCAAATGAACTCTTAGCTACAACGCTCAGGGATGCCACACGCATCGTAGAATTCGTGACGCAACGTGCTCAGGTTACTAGCTACGAGCTACTGCAGCACTTGGAGCACCGATTCCTCTACGACTATCGACGGGCGAAGGGTTTTGCAGATGACCCAGAAAACCGATTCAATTGTCAGTCCGATGCCAAGCTGCTTATGTCTGCTATCTTGAAGTTTCGTGACCACATAAACGTCGATGACCAGTTTGTCCGATATAAGGTCCTTGTAGGGTTTGGATCTGTTTATCCAGATCACTGGACCAATGAGGATTTCGAGCTCGAAGGAGCCGACCAATATCGGCGTAGGGAAGCGGACCGCTACATCGATGGCATCAACTCGGAGAACGAGAACGACTGGTTCGACTTTATCGAGCGTTGCGCCGAAACTAAGTCGATTGATCTGGCCACGTTTCCAGTTTACGGTAATTTTATCAGCAAGTTGGCTGAGACTAAGCCAGAGGTCGCGGACCGGATTTTCACAAAGGCCTCTGACGACTTACGCAACTTTCTCCCAGGCTTCCTCAATGGACTTGCCAAGAGCAGCCGAGTCGATATCTATGAGCGGATCTTGGAGGGCGAACTTGAATCGGCAAGGAGGCTCACGAGCATATCATGGCACCTTCGCAAGGCAGATGTTACGAAGCCAGACTTTGCCACTCGCCTGTTGAAACGCGCAATTGCGACAGACGACCAAGGGGCTGTCACCGACTGCCTACTCTTTGCTTTGGAGTATTACGGAACCGAGAAAATTACAGACGCAGACACGTTCGTGCGAGACGCTCTGACCTTCTTGAACGATCGAAAGGATTCTCGGTGGGTCTCACAAGCGTGGTTTATGCAGAAGGTCACAAAGTTCTTTGAGGAATTGAGCCCGGAGAGGACGACTCAACTCCTGAAAAATCTTGGCTACCTTTGCAGGATAGAGTATCAAGCCGAGCGTGTCTTGGCCAGACTTGCCGAGCGCCAGCCAGAGGCGGTTTGGGACTATTTCGGGACTCGGCTATCTCAGGAGACTGCTGATGCTGAATACGAAGATCGTTTCGAGGCGGTACCATTTCAGTTCCATGGTCTTGAAAAAGACCTCTCCAAGAACCCGTCGCTCGCAATCAGCAAGGGACTATCGTGGTTCGCTATAGACCGACAGCTATTCCAGTTTCGAGGTGGGCGCCTGCTCAGCATTGTATTTCCCAACCCCACCACCGAGTTCGCTACCGCACTTGCCAACTTGGCAAAAGCCGGCGGTGATATGGAGGCAGATTTTGCACTGGCGATACTCCAGAACTATGACGGTGTCACTTCCGCCCACAGTGTGTTGAAGGAAATTGTGTCGCGGTTTCCAGATGACCAGCACAAATTGAACGAGGTCCGGGTCAGTATCGACAACACGGGCGTAGTCAGGGGAGAATTTGGCTTTGCAGAGGCATTACAGGCCAGGAAGGTAGCTTTGACCGAATGGCTGACAGACGAAAGACCTGCGGTCAAAGCATTCGCTGAAAAGCATATTGCAGAGCTCGACCTCATGATTGCATCCGAACGGCGTCGGGCCGAATCTAGAAGGGAAATGCGGAATAGGGACTATGAAGAAGACGACACCGACTCTGACAACAGTATTGATAGTAAAGGCACTCAGTAGCCTGATCGCCACCAGTGAGATAGGAGAGCAGAATAGGGACATCCTGAATATTGCAAAATGCTACGGAACCTGAAACCGCATCGCTTCACAAGAACACCGCATGGCTGACGTTGACAATCTACAACGCTTCCTCGACGCTCAAGAGTGCGTCTATGACGCAGTCCTTGCTGAGCTGCGGGCCGGGAGAAAGTCCAGTCACTGGATCTGGTTCATCTTTCCGCAAATCCAAGGTCTTGGGCACAGTGCGATGGCGCAGCAATTTGGCATTGGCTCGCTCGACGAGGCCAGGACCTATCTGCAGCACCCTGTCTTATGCCCAAGACTCCGAGAATGTACGCAGCTTGTGCTCGACGTGAATGGTCACCGCGCTGAGAAAATCTTCTCCTACCCCGACAATCTGAAATTCCGGTCCTGCATGACCCTGCTTCTGACCGCTGCCACCGACAACACTCTCTTCAAAGCCGCATTGCTCAAATACTTCGACGGCAAGCCCGACCAAGTGACGATGAACGTCTTGGCCCGGAACAACATGCCACGGTGCTAGGACCCTTTTCGCTCTGACCCACTCCACTCATCACGTTCAACCCCGCTTTTCAGGATCGCCGTGATCAGGAGCGCGCTAAGAGGCTTTGGCGGGTTTGTGATGCAACTCAGCCTGGACGCGTTCGAGCACGAAGAGCTTGAGCAGTGTCTGATACGGGACGTCGCGTTTGTTCGCGATCGTCTTGAGTTGATCCAAGAGGGATTTCGGCAGACGAAGCGAGATTGTCTCGGTGGACGGCTTCAACCGGGGAAACACCATCCGACGACTCTTGGCGTAGTCGACATACTCCGTTGAGTCGTGTGACACCCAAAACTCAGCTTCCTGTTTTTCACTCTTGAACGTCGGTCTTTTTTTGAGTTTGGTCACGATACATCCTCCGCTCCTTGGGACTCATATCTCTGGCCGAAATAATACGGATGCGCCGTCGACGGATGGTGAAGACGATAAACAAGCGGCGTCCGGCATCAGTCTGTCCCAGCACGTAATATCGAGGCTCCACCATAGAATGGGCGAGGTCATCGGCGACCACCAGCGGTAGATTGAAGAAGATCTGCTCGCATTCCCACGGAGTAACCCGGTGCTTCTCCCAATTCTTGGCAAGATTTGCCTCGTCCCAATTAAACCCTTCCACACCCGGCAGTCGCGTCATCTCATGCCTTATGTTGTATATGGCAACCATATACGCGATGACGCTGAGCTGTCAATCACACACTGGCGAGTCGGCCAGGAAAGAGTAACGGCCTGGCAATCCATCAGTGCCAACCCACCTGCTTTGCAATAGCCACCCCCTCAGAATTCACCAGGCGAATAAGGAAGCAGTCCCCTTAAACCCTCTCGCTAACCCCACCGACTGAGGGTACGGCGAAGCATTGAACTCGTGGGGTGGGATTGCCGACCATGAGGTCGAGTTGCGTGCGGATGAAATAACTGGTTCGGCAAGGCGACCTCGCCCCTCTGCTGATTGACAATCCCCTATCAGGGACTTATCGTCCTCAACGCTGGGCAATGTCCGGCTCGGAGATCACTAGATGGACGATCCCTCTTCTTGGGTTCCTTCCCGCCCGTCTCACGACGCGTTGGAGCGCATCACGCTCCAGATGGCGTCGAGTCTCGACCTTCAGGTGGTGCTGACCACCATCACGCAAGGACTCGTAGACGAGCTCGACGGTGCCTTTGCCCGCATCTGGCTCTTAGGTCCCGGCGATCTCTGCGCCGATTGTCACAAAGCGGCAGACTGCACGAATCGGGCTCGCTGTCTGCATCTCAAGGCGAGCGCGGGGCTCTACACCGATCTCAATGGAGAATACCGCCGCATTCCGCTGGGGGCGCTCAAGATTGGAAAGATCGCTCAAGGGTTTGGGCCGATGCAGACCAACGATGTCCTCGGCGACGATCGACTCCCAAACAAGCAATGGATGAAAGACAACGGACTGCAGTCCTTTGCCGGCTATCCCCTCGTGTTTCGCGGGGACGTACTCGGCGTCATCGCGATGTTCGGGCGCAGGCCTCTGAGCGACGAAGAGTTCGAACGGTTGGACATCTTTGCCAATCAAGCGGCGGTTGCGATCAAGAATGCGCAGCTTTTTACAGAGGTGGCGCAGCTCAAAACTCGACTTGAGGCGGAGAACCTCTACCTCCGTGAAGAGGTGAAGTCTCAGAACAATTTCGAGGAGATCATCGGCGACAGTCCGAGCATCATGACGGTGCTCCGACAGATCGAACAGGTCGCGCCGACGGATTCGACGGTCCTGCTCCGAGGAGACACTGGAACCGGCAAGGAGTTGATGGCGAGGGCCATTCACAATCTCAGCCCACGGAAGGCTCGCTCGCTGGTGAAGGTCAACTGCGGAGCGATCCCTGCAAATTTGGTCGAGAGCGAGCTCTTCGGACATGAGAAGGGATCGTTCACCGGGGCATTACAGCGCCGCATCGGGCGGTTTGAGTTGGCGGATGGCGGAACGATCTTTTTGGACGAAGTCGGAGAGTTGCCGCTGGATGCGCAGGTCAAGCTGCTACGGGTGTTGCAGGAGCGCGAAATCGAACGGATCGGAAGCGGTCATTCGATTAAAGTCGATGTCCGAGTCATTGCTGCCACGAATCGTGATTTGTACGCGGCGGTAAAGGCCGGCTCTTTCCGAGCCGATCTTCTGTACCGACTGAATGTGTTTCCGATCGAGGTACCGTCTCTCTCCGCTCGTGCACTTGATATTCCACTCTTGGTCAATCGATTTGTCGGTAAGTTCTCCGGCAAGATCGGGAAAAAGATCGACGGAGTATCTGAATCGACCATGGAACGCCTGATGAAGTACGCCTGGCCCGGCAACATCCGTGAGTTGGAAAACGTCATCGAACGAGCCACCATTCTCTCAAAGGGACCACTGCTTCAGATCGACGATGTGATGCTTCAGGGCAACTCCGGCCCACTGTTGCCGATAGCCGATTCTCTGGAAGAGGTTGAGCGAGGCCATATTCTCCGCATCCTACAGAATGTGGATTGGGTCATCGAAGGAAAGCAGGGCGCCGCCGCCCGGCTTGGGCTCCACCCCAACACGCTCCGGTCGCGCATGCAGAAGCTCGGCATTAAAAAACCTCGCCCCACTGCGTAACCACTAATCCAACGTTCCACTCCCACCATATCTCGTAGCTCCACGACATCTCGTGGAGGCGTCGCTCTTTCGTTCCGATTCATCTAGCCACGAATAGTTTTATAACTCCTTGTCTCATCAGCAGTATATCTCGCTTCACCGATCGTCTTGGAGCCTGGCATCAGCTTTGCCATAACGAATGAATGTCATGACCAGTTCCAAGCAGACAGCAGGGCCAATAGACACCCACAATGTTGTGGAAATCATTCAGTCGAAGGAGGACCCATGAAAACCGCCATCATCATTATGTCCGATCCGAAGAGTGGCTCAGAGGAAGCACTTGGGCGAGTCTTTAACGCGCTGGCCCTCGCGTCAGAATGTAAACAGAAGGGCGACGAAGTCGCCGTGGTGTTCAATGGTGCCGGTACGCGCTGGCCGGCTGAGCTGACGAAACTCTCACATCCGGCCAATGGCCTCTACAATGCGGTGCGCGATGTCGTGCAAGGCGCGTCGTGCGGGTGCGCAGAGGTCTTCGGGGCGACGGAGAGCGTCAAGTCCTGTGGCGTGCCGATTGTGAAAGACCATGCCCTCGCCGGAACCGCAGGGCTCTTGAGCTTGCGCCGGTACGTGGCTGAGGGCTGGAATACGATCGTGTTCTGAGATTGAGTATGAGAGGGCATGCGACGAGACCCATCGTCATGTCCTCTCCGCGGAGGGAACAACACCATGGCGATGAAATACTTAGAGCTGGCGATGACGGAAGCCGTACACCGAGCACAGAAACACTACTATGGAAGGCCAGTCAACATCGCAGGGACTCCCGAACAAGACCCGCTGGGACAGGCCGAGGCTGACTTCATCGCAGTTCGAGACAGCTTCTATCTCGGTTCAATCAGCGAAAGTGGATGGCCTTATATTCAGCATCGCGGTGGGCCCAAGGGATTCCTGCGGGTGGTCAACGAGACAACGCTCGCCTTCCCCGACTACAAGGGCAATCGCCAACTGCTTACCACCGGCAACGTCTCGGTGAACGATCGAGTAGCCCTGTTTCTCATGGACTACCAGAACCGAGCACGCTTGAAGATTCTTGGCCATGCCCGCATCGAAGATGCCCGTGTTCATCCAGAAGTCGTGGCGCAGCTTGCTGATCCAAAGATGCAGCCGGCGGTGGAGCGGCTGGTGTTCATTGACGTCGTTTCGTTCGACTGGAACTGCCCGAAGTACATCACGCCACGGTACTCAGTTGCAGAGGTAGAGGAACTCGTGGGACCGTTGCGAACTCGCATCGCCGAACTAGAGACCGAGCTACAGGCTCTTAGAACTGGGGTAGAGTGATCAACAACCTGATATGAATACATCTTCTGCGGTCGTCGGCTGTCATGTATCCCAAGGAGAACCATATGCCACCAGACCCTAGCAGTCGACCTCCATTTCCCCCGTTCGATGCTGAATCCGCAGCCCAGAAAGTCCGCATGGCAGAAGATGCCTGGAATACGCGCGACCCCGAAAATGTGTCGCTGGCCTACAGTGCCGATAGTCAGTGGCGAAATCGTTCAGAGTTCCTAACAGGACGGGAGGCGATTGTTCGCTTTCTGCGGCACAAATGGAGCCAAGAACTGGACTACCGCCTCATCAAAGAACTGTGGGCGTACCACGATAACCGGATCGCCGTGCGATTTGCGTATGAGTGGCACGATGAGTCCGGACATTGGTTTCGGTCGTACGGGAACGAAAACTGGGAGTTCGACGACGGTGGCCTCATGCGTTGGCGGATCGCGAGCATTAACGACGTGTCGATCTTCGAAAGGGATCGCAAGTATCGTTGGCCAATCGGTCGCCGGCCCGACGATCACCCTGGGCTGTCTGAGCTTGGCTTGTAGGATGTGCGGCGGCCCAAACGCTGCTGGATGCAGGACATCCACACCGGATCGACCCTATTGGAGATCTCAGAGAGTCTATACGTGGGGAGCCACGGGGAAGGGAGTTGTCGTCTCTGTAGGCAGGCAGAAGGGGCAACGGAGATGTCGCTGCCCCCTCTGCGATGGGTGGAGTGATTACTTCGTGACGACGACTTCCACACGGCGGTTCTTTGCCCGGCCTGCCGCAGTTTTATTTGTCGCCTTAGGCTTGGTATCTGCATATCCATGAGTGGTGGCGTTGCTCAACCCACCTTCGTCCAGCGCTCTTGCCGCGTTAGCGGCACGGGCTTCCGACAGCTCCATATTCGTTGGAAATTTGTTCTTCAACGCACCGCGGATCGGTTGGTTATCGGTATGTCCATCAACGGCGACGTTATACTCTGGATAGTCTTTCAAGATTCCGCCGACCTGTTTCAAGGCGTCCGCACCAGCAGGCTTGAGTTCATCTTCACCTGACGCAAAGAGATAGCCGGACGCCAAGTTGATCAAAAGTCGCTCGTCGTCTAAATTGACGGTAATATCACCCTTCTTGATTTGAGGACCTAGCGATCGGATCAATCCGCGTTCTGCCTCTTTCAGCTTTGCCATTTCTGCAGACAAGTCACCCCGTAGACCGGCGAGTTCTTTGTCACGATCAGCCAATTGACTTTCGAGATCAGCGTTGCGCTGATTCGCCGCAGCCAATTCTGCTGCCAGCCGATCTTTCTCGCTCTGTGACTGGCTCAGATCGCCCCGAGCCCCCGCAAGTTGGCTTGCCAGGGCGGCGCTCGCTCCGGATCCGGACCGAAGGGCCGCGATTTCACGATCACGTTCAGCGAGCTGTCGCTCTAAATCACTGACCCGGCTGCTCAGATCCCCGTTTTGTCTCCGCGCTGCTGCCAGTTCATCAGCTAACTGTTGACGCTCCCTTTCGAGGGCAGCAAGCCGGTTAGCTGAGGCATCCGATGCCACCGTTTTCGTCGTAGAAGGGCACCCGCTGCCTTGGTAATAGCCGTACCATCCTTTGTCGACGCAGACGGTCGGCTGCTTGATATGGGTAGAAGGATGGTCTTTAAACGATGAACAACCAGCCAGCGCGACGACTCCTATCAGCATCATCGAGGTCTTGAACGTTCGCATGATGATCTCCTTCTTCTCTCGTGTGTGTGGCAGACGCCCCGCCACGTTCTAGCCCAGGTTGGAGCCGTCGCCTTACGGACGGCCCTTGAGTGCATCGCGGATTTCCATCAACAATTTCTCTTCATTCGTCGGCCCTGGTGGCGGTGGGGGTGGAGGTGCAGCAGCCTCGTTCTTAAACCGGTTCACCTGCTTGACCAACATGAAGATGACGAACGCGATGATCAGAAAATCGAACACGCTTTGCAGAAACACTCCGTAATTGAGTGTCGGCACTCCTGCAGCTTTTGCTGCGTCCAAAGACTGGGGGGATGTGTTCGACAAATCGATGAACAAGCTGGAAAAATTCACTTTGCCCATCAGCAACCCAATCGGCGGCATCAGGACGTCACTGACGAGGGACGACACGATCTTTCCAAACGCCCCCCCGATGATGACACCGATCGCCATATCCAGGACATTCCCCTTCATGGCGAATTCTTTGAACTCTTTCAGCATGTGCTCCTCCTTATGAGAACGCCGCTCAGGATGATACTGCAACAAACCTATAGTCGTGGGTCATGTTGGGCTAGCATAGTCTCATTCTCGTCAAACAAAGACTGGTCAATAGTGAACACCTTTCAATTGAGCCTCGACGCCTTACCATCAGTTTTGAAATTTACGTGCGGTGGCGTCGCTGAGTTCAAACTGACCCACCACTCAGCCTATCGCTTGCGGGTGGTGTCGAACGCATACCCCAGTGTGAGCAAGTATAAATTGTCGGTGTCACCCGTGCCGGCGGGCGGGCGATTGTTGTAACGGGTGGTCACCTGGAACCCACTCGCCAGACCGGCCAAAATCTTCATGCGAACCCCATTATCCATCGTAAAGAAGAAATCCGACGCGTTCTGGACTGAGGGGAAAATCTCATTGTAATGGTAGAGCGTCACTCGCCCATCCCACAGCGGCCAATCCCATTTCATCGCGACGCGTGCGCGAAAACTCGCCCTATCACCGGTGATGCTGTTATCGCGGTAGTCCTCATTGAAATAGGCCGGACCGCCTTCGGCGTAAAAGGTCATATCCTTAAAAATACCGGCAAGGTCTCCGCGCTCGAGGAATTGGTACCCCGGTCCACTGGCGATCGCCGTTCTCAGTTTCAGATTTTGGAGAAAATCGTTTTCGACATAGGCCGACGCAAACCAGTACAGCCGTTTGGTGATAAAGAAGTCCAACTTGATCGTTCCTCGGGCATTTCGAACGTTGAGGCTCCCGGCATTGTCGCCGTAGACGTACCGCCCCAGCAAGCTCAGTCGGAGTTGCTCACTCCGGGCCACGAAGTCTGCGAGTATGCTGACGTTCCGGAGTTGGCTGTTGCCCGTAGATTGTGAGTAGCCCGCGTTCAAGCTACCGTTATAGATGACCGGCGGTTGGACCACAGGGTTGACCTTCGTCACCGCATCCATCGGCACGCTCATCGTGCTTCCAGTAGGCCCAGCTTTCAGCTTCATCGTTCCAGGCTCACCCTCTTCGGCTGTGCCGACAAGCACGGTTCCCTCCTTTAAGTGGAAAGGAATTGGATGAGAGACTGCCAGCCTGCTCACTTCAGACCACTTGATCTTAATCAGATCGTCCGCTAGCGCGCTCTTCATCTGGAGCACCCCACCCACCATCTCTATCACTTCCCCATGAATGACACTGCCGTCCTTCAACGTCACGACATCCTGCGCTGGAACTGCAGTTTGTGGCATTGGAATCGAGTCATCTGAGGGAAACGCAGCGCTCACCGCTGTAGTCGTCAGAGGCAGAACCGTGAGCAACGCAATTGTGACGATGAGACCCTTCATTTCTCCTCCTTCATGATGACTATCATATGACTAGAACCTATCTCAAAATCGACTTTGGCTCCGAGCGCCGCTTCGATTCATGGACGGCACCCCGCCACAATCTGCAGAATCCGTGGAAATATCGTCTTCCGTTCTCTGGGAGAAGCCCCGATGCAGGCCGAGAGCCTACCGCTTTTAAATTTTGAGAAAGGTTTTAACATAGGACTAAGTACTTCACTAGAGCTAGTTGGATTTAGGTGTATACATTGTTGGCGCCGACACTGAGTCAGATTGTTGCCAGACAATTGGTAAGCAAAGTGCGTACCTTCTTTATTTGAAACGCACATGAAACACCAACTGGAACAATCCTATTGTTTTATGCCTATCCGGCGACTGTGTCACCGGCGACGACACAGAAATACCATCACTCGTTGAGGCACAACATACCTTCGCACCTTTTCTCATCCCCGAAATCAATGGCGATATTCGGGCTAACCACCACCATGCCCACTCGCTGCCTTTGAGTGCGGAACTATGGAGCCGTGGTCGTTTCAAACGCTTTCACCACGAGGGTCTTCTCTTTCATCTTGTTCACCAAATCCGCGTACGAATGATCGCGAAGAATGCTGGCGAACTGCGCATGGTAATTGCTCACGATCCCCGCGCCGTCGATGACCACGTCGAACACATACCAATCCCCGTCCTGGTCGACGACGCGAAAATCGAGCAGGGTGTCCACTTTCGGGCCCGACAGCTTCATTTTCACCTCGGCACAGTTCTCTTCGTGCTGTTCAGACAGATAGCGCACCTGCTCGTCGGCGTAGTTGTCAATGCGACCGGCAAACGTGTCTCGAAGTAACTTAACAAAGAGGGCCACAAATTCCTGCCGCTCTGTCTCAGTCAGTCCTATCCAGGGCCAGCCCAGGGCCTGTTTGGCCATGTCTTCATAGTTGACGCGCTGCCGGATTACGTGCTCAATCTTCTGCCGTCGCTCCACCGAGCGGCCCGGCTGCTTCAGCTCGTCACTGGTGAGAATATGGAGCACCGCATCGATCGTGCGTTTCACCGAGTCGGTGGCAGTCTGCTCAGCTGACGCCAGGGGAGTCCCTATCAGCATCAGCAGCGCAACCATGCCTGCCATCGCGACCCAGGTCACCCCGAGGTGCGTTTCGGAACTGAAGGAACCCGTACGAGCGGTACTGTTGGATATCTGGTTCATGGGGTTCCCCTTCTCAGATGGACTTGCATCCCGGTTGTCATAGAATCATTGCTTCAATGGAGGTACGACGTTGTTTGTCATAGTTCCTTCCCGGGTGTTGCCCCGCTGGTTAAGTCTGTTCTGATTGCTGTCAAATTTTCCACCTCCTGCTGACTTGCGTGGATATGATGCTAAATCTCTCCCAGGATCCGGTCGATCTTCTCCACCGTGATCGAGCGTTCAAGCTGGTTTCCATGAGAGCTCAGTCGATCGCCCTCGAAATTTCTAGTCGGTTGCATCAATTCGAGGCTCCTGCCGTATGACCACTCGGCTACGACACAATGATTTCGATACGTCGGAATTCGGTCTACGGATCCAGGCCTTCTTCGATGCGCACATAGTAACGCGCCGCTTCGGATCTTCTAGATATTCTCAAGTGCTTGTAGATTTTCCGTAGGCGAGTCGCGACCACGGTCGGTGCGACGTTCAACTCTTGGGCGATCTCCTTATTGGTCTTGCCGCACGCAATATAGGACAACAATCGAAGATCTTCTTTTGAACCATTATCCTCGACCCTCTCCTGCGCAACCCGACCTCTATCCCTTACCCATGCGATGACCTGTTGAGTCAGCTGCTGATCCATAATCGCCCGACCAGTGGCCACGATCTCTATGCTCCTCGCGACGGCATCAGCGGCGGCGGTCTTCAATAGATATCCCTGCGCACCCGCCAGAATTGCGGCACGGAGCATATCTTTATCGTCATGGGAGGTGAAAAAGAGAATGCCGATACGTGGATGTGTCTCCCGAATCATTTTGCAGAGATCGATGCCGCTCGTTCGGCCCACATGGACCTCCAAGATGACGACATCGGGTCGGTGGGTTTGTATTGCTGTGAGCACCTCACCGGATGTGGTGGCGATACCGACAACTTCTACGTGACTCCTCTTGGCAAGCATTGTCTTGAGACCTTGCAGGGTTAGCATGGACTCATCAACCAGTAACACACGAACAGTATGTTGTTGTCTTGTTGACTCATTCACCCAATGATCCCTCATTTGCGACATGTTCATGGCTTAGGTCCTGCGAATCTGCGTCATGCGCGCCGCTTTCCGAGATGCCGAAACGGAACGGCTCTTGGCAACACATGGTCTGCGTCTCCCTGTGCCAGTACCCCACAGTGACTCCGTGATCCACGATGCGGTCCTCGCCCGTCTCACGCTCCTTATCGTTCCTCTTCCATGCAGAACCGGTGGCCCGAGTGCCGAACTCTTGGCCCGTTCCGTCTTAGAGTCTGAAACTTTCCGGCATGTTGTGCGGCTAGATTCCTGAGCATCCTCTCATTCACCATTGCGCCACAATTGATACAGCGTAACGCGCCCCGCCCTGCTGCTTTTTCTTTGAACTCCTCCTCTGGGCATAGTTCTACGATCATTAATCCGCTGCATCGCTTACAGCGCATCCCAGGATCTCCTACAGCCATTGACGACTCGACAAGGGGTGGCTTTCACAACGGCGATCTCTCCTCTCTCCGACCCGCCCAGATGAGGTTCTACGGGGCACTGAGTAGGGCCTCCCACGACGAACGTCTTGGCCCCTACCTGTCTCGAATGGTGCTCCCAGCTGACAGACAAGATGTGGGTGCTGTCTTGCTCTGCGCCTGTCCCGTCTGGTCTAAGAATAGTTTCTCGCTCTACCGGGGCAGATGGCCCACATCATCAGTCCCACATTCGGATGAGCACACTCGGTTGATCTCGTCGGGCCCGCCCTGATCTGGGTGCCTTAAGAGTCCGGCTGGACAGAGGGGAACCGGAAATGCTGGGTTTGCAACAGAAGCTTCTGCCGATTGGGCACTCCGATCTTGCCGAAAATGTTAGTCAGATGATGACGTACCGTACTGTCAGAAATAGACAACCGGTAGGCGATCTCTTTGTTTGAGTGTCCCTGACCGACCATTCTGGCAACCTCTTGTTCGCGCTCGGTCAATACGTCGGTCCACACCGGTGGCTGTGGTTCGAAGTCTGCCCTCTTCTTGACGGCTTTACTCAGCTCCACATACACCGCTTCATTGCGTTCCGCAGCAGCGGGGTAATTAGGGGGGTGATACAGCGCCTCGATCGCAGCCAGCACGACTGCAGGGGGTTGAACATTCAGGATCACGCCATCGACGCCGTATTCAAGTGTCTTGCGCGTGAGGTCCATCTCCTCGAGGCCGCTCAACACAACGATCTTGCTCTTCGGGGCCGACTCCCTAATCTTCCTGATAGTCCCGATGGGATCTCGTTCTGTTCCCAGATCGAGTAGGAACAGATCGGGTTGGTTCTCGGGGAGTAACGCGCAAGGTGTCAGCTGCTGGTACAGTTGCACCACGATCCGGCTGGCCTCTCTACCCTCGAAAATCTTTTGCAAGCCGAGCCATACGACATACTGCCTGCTAATAAACGCGATGGTAAGCGGTGCGATTACTGTGCTGGCATCGCTCATGAAACCAGGTGAGAGATCCCTATTCATCCGCGTTTCTTCCTTTCGACCATGCCTTTGATGAAGGTGATCCAGCCCCTGTCGATCCACGCACGCCAAGGCGTCCTGATGGATTTATGCGCGGCTGCTGTGGTCGCCAGGTCTCGGAGGCCTAATTTGTTTGCCTGAATTCGCGGCAGGCAGTTTGGACAATACGTATGAACGAATGGCACGTCCCTGAGTCGTACTGCGCTTCTGTTTCGATACGCCTTCATCGCGATCCAAGCTGCCGGCCGGTCACGTTGCCACGGCTCATCGTCCCGAACAAACCCGCAGTACTGACATACCAGAAGAGGGTGTGGCTCTGAGCCTGATACGTGCCCGAGCAATTCCATTGGCCAAAGATCCTGATACGCGATTTCAATCATCGAATGGTCCAAAGGTTTGGTTTAGATGACGCCCTGATCCGAGAACGGCGAGACATCGGAGTACTCGCGGAAACCATTTCCGATTCCGACCCGGTGGAGTTCAGGACCCTACAAATGTCTACAAAGAAATCGACGAATGCGCCGATAACCGATTCTCGACAGGTTTGCGCCTGCATTCCCGTCACCGGTTGCCATGTGTCGTCGATTCGGTGGAGTACGACCAACCGATGGGTCTTCATCTTCGGACAAGACTCGGTCGTAAGTAGGAAGTTCTGTCCCCGATGATCTTCGACGAGTAGCCCGTAAGTGGTCATGGTTTGACGCCTCTCTGGTCTGATTCCTCGTAAGGATTCACCGTTTCGCCCAATCGCCCCGATTGTGTCTCAACGGACCTCTTGTTAGATCAAACTTCATGCCGGATCAGCCAAGAGTCCCTATCCCTAGACAATGAATGAGTTCTATCGAAACCGGGAATAACGGAGCCGACCATGGTTGTTTCAGCATGAGACAACAGGATGTCTCATGAGACCGGTAGTGGTTTGGCTGAGACACTTGCGGCACTGGAAAATGCGGTGTGGTCAAGAAGAAAGGTCGGCGTGAACAGGAGCGGCAAACCGCTTCCGAAACCGATCGATGGGAAGGGATGAAACTGATTCTGTAGATGCAGCTAGCGAGGCTGAATATTGAGTTCAACCAGTCGGCGATAGAACGTGGCCCTACTGACTCCCCGTCGCTTCGCAGCCTCGGTTCGATTGCCTTTGGCATCGGAGAGCGCGGCAAGCAAGCGGGACTTCTCGTCATGGTCCTGGAGCGAAGTCCATGGCAACGCACTCGGCGATAGCCCACTGCTCTGCGATCGAGAGCCGCATCTTGAGAAAATCCAGGCTGATGGGTTTGGCCAGATAATCGTTCGCTCCGGCCTTCAGCACTGCCACCAAATCCTCAGGCGTATTGTGGGCAGTCGTCATCACGATGATGCTCTGGCTCCCCCGCCCATGGGCCCTGATCTTCTGACAGAGTTGCAATCCACCGATCGTGAAACCAGGCAACTCCCAGTCCAACAGGACAAGGGGATAAGGATCTCGTTGGTAGGCAGTCCAGGCAGTTTCCCCGTCCACACAAGCCGTAACCGTATGACCATGTGATACGAGGATCTGCTCAAAGAGGCGCTGAGTGTCTTTCTGGTCCTCAACGAGCAAGACGTTCATCACGATAGTCCTTCCGTTACTACATGGATGCAGACCGCAGCGGAGCTGGCCCTCTGGGAGTCAGTCCTATTCATATTTTGTCTCAACGGACCTCTTGTTAGATCAAGCTTCATGCCTGATCCTCCAGGAGTCCCACTCCCTCGATAATCAATACGTTCTATCGAAACTGGGAATGACGGGACTAATCCGAGTTGTCTCATCCTGAAACAGCTGGATGTCTCATGAGACCGGTAATGGTTTGGCTGAGACACTTGCGGCACTGGAAAATGCGGTGTGGTCAAGAAGAAAGGTCGGCGTGAACAGGAGCGGCAAACCGCTTCCGAAACCGATCGATGGGAAGGGATGAAACTGATTCTGTAGATGCAGCTAGCGAGGCTGAATATTGAGTTCAACCAGTCGGCGATAGAACGTGGCCCTACTGACTCCCAGTCGCTTCGCAGCCTCGGTTCGATTGCCCTTGGCATCGGAGAGCGCGGCAAGCAGGCGGGATTTCTCATCTCGGTCTTGCAAAGGAATCCAGGGTGCCAGAGTTGGCACCCCCGGCGTCCCTACGATTTCCGGTGGAAGATCGCTGAGGGACACCTCTGCCCTCCTGCAGCTGATCACCGCAAATTCGATGGCGCTCCGCAGTTCACGTACGTTTCCTGGCCAGACATAGCTCATGAGTCCATGGAGCGTTTCCGGACTGAGAGGGTCGATGGTCTTCCCGGAAGCAGCACAGATCGTCATGAGAAAGGAGTGTGCGAGTAATGGGATATCCTCGCGACGCTCTCTCAGCGGGGGAAGCTGAACTCTAGCAATGCGGATCCGATACAAAAGATCAGCTCGAAACGAGCCTCGAATGACGTCTTCACTCAAGTTGTGATGCGTGGCCGCCAGCACGCGCACATCCACTTTGCGCGGTCGACTCTCTCCCAGCCGGGTAATTTCCTTCTCCTGGAGAACCCGCAACAGTGCCGTCTGAACCGGCGGCGGGATATCTCCGATTTCATCGAGAAATAAGGTTCCGCCCTCCGCGGCCTCGAAGAGTCCCTGCTGGTCATTCACCGCCCCGGTAAAGGCTCCGCGTCTGTGGCCAAAGAGTTGGCTCGTTAGAATTGAATCGGTGAGTCCGGCACAATTGGCGGCGATGAAGGGCTTATTCCGTCTTCCGCTGGAGGAATGAATGGCTCGCGCGATCAATTCTTTTCCAGTCCCCGTCTCCCCTTCGATCAACACGGTGGTATCAACGGATGCGACGTCTCGGACCAGTTGGTACACTCGAAGCATCGCGGGACTCTTCCCCACGAGATCATGAAACGATGCCTGCTCGTTGAGCTCGCGACGGAGTGCGTGGAGCTCTGTGCGGTCATTCATCACCAAAATGTGACAACCCGGGTGCCGTGGATCTCGATGAATGTCCAGCTCAATCCAAGCCGGATGAGAACTGTTAATGTAAAACGGCCCAGCCGTGCGCCTGTCGGAGGGAGCCTTGATCATCTCGCGGAATATCACTCGGTCTTGCTGATGAATCGGAAACACCTCTTCCCACTTCAGCCCGATGACCTCTCGAGTCGAGATACCCAGCAGTTCAAGCCCTCGATCGCTGGCAAATGTGATGCGGCCATGTTCATCGAGAACGAGCGCGGCGAGTCTGAGGTACTGAAGCAACGCCAGTGCACCGTCTTTGGTGCGCTCGCTGACCTCGAGCTGGTTGATCAGGCGCGTCTCCGTCTTGTGATGAGCTTTCACGGTGACGTCTTCCGCGAGCATACATTCACGGGCGCGTTGCACGATGGCTCGCATCTGCTCAAACCCGGATCCCAGCCTTTCAATAAGCAGGATCGTTCGGGATTCCATTGATAGAACTGTCGCTTCCAGGGTCACGGTACCCCCCTGGCCATCGGATTCTGTCCATGCGCCTGATTTCTCGACCGTACCAGATTCAGCTGTCCATGCGGGATGATCGGCAGCGACATACTCCCGCAAAAACGGCGACCATTGTGCAAGATCCAACATCGTGCATGATTCAGGACCGACGCGCATGTGCCACCACTCCGGCGCCATCCCCTGTAGCTGGAACTCGCCGGAATGTTCGTCACGCTCGAGGACTGCAATATCGAGAGTTGAGAGAACGCGATTGAACAGTGGATCGTCGGATGGAACGGAGTGAAGCGGCTGGTGTCTCATGCGCGTTCGCTGGAGAGAGGTACTGCCTGCATAATTTGAGTCGCGACGCTCAGGAATAGCTCCTCGACTCCTTGCCCGAGTTTGGCACTGCCGAACAGAACGGTCCAGCCTCGCGCTCGCAGCTGCTCAATCTCTCGCTCGTCGATTTCCCACTGAGATCGCACATCCACCTTGTTGATAATCGAGACAAACGGGACAGGACCCATCGTTTTGACAGCGGTCTCTTGCAGAGCGAGTGCCGTCTCCAGTGTGGCCCTCCTGGTGCCATCCATCACCACGATGTAACCAGATGAGCCTCGCAGGTACGATTCCCGAACATGTTGGAACTCGTCCTCTCCGTACAGATCCCACAACATGAGTAGAACTCCCTGCTCACCGGCCATGACAGATTTCTTTTCCACGGTCACGCCGATCGTCGTCTGATAGTGGTCCGAAAAGACGTTACTCACGAACCGCCGCACGAGGCTAGTCTTACCCACAGCGAATCCACCCAGCATGCAGATTTTCTTCTGGATCATGGACGCGCCGTCCCATGGATCTGCTCAGGAACCGTAAGAGAAGCCCGCAGGGTCACAATTCGCTGACTACCGGCTTCGCTCGTTGCCTCACGCTGGTCAGAGAGCCGGACAGTGCCCGTGACCAGCGCTGTGCCGTCACCGAGGCGTTTCTCTCCGAGGATTGCGAGAACAGCCTGCGCGCGTTGTTTGCTCAATTGTAGATTGCGTGCTACTGAACCGGTCGTATCGGTTGACCCCAGTATTTCGACCGCCACGCGCTGGCCTGAGGGCAACACCGCCCGATCCAATTCTCGTAGCGTCGTTGAAACCGCATCGAGTACAGCCTGCTCTGCCGGTTCGACGGTTGATGAACCAGAGCGAAAGTGAATGATGGTGCGGTTGATCTGGTCCAGGAGAACCGGAATGGATGTCGTCACGAGACCGTCGTCGCGATACTGGGAGACCCCGGGAACGAGTACCGCCAGTCGTTTGGTCTCTCTGGCCCAGTCAGCCGGTGCGGAACCAGTCGCAACCAGCGTTTCTCCCTCGATGTGCAGCTTCACGGTGGTTGGGGGCTGCAAGATCGATTGCGCTCTAGCCAGGACGAGCGGAGAATCCAGCGCATAATAAGGAGACCACATCGCCTTCACCGTCGTGGGCTCAAGGCCGGCTTCGACCACCATCGCCGTAGGATCTCTCGCCAAGGGGTCTCGCAACCCTTCGAGGTGATACCCTCCCCACGCTGATTTCGCTTCGGTGACGACGAGGCCCGGCTCGTTCCTCAATCTCTCGAGAAGATTGGACCACCGGGCATGAGCCTGGTACGTCATCCATCCCCACCAGGCCGATCCCAGCAGAAGAAGGCCGAGGAGAATCCACAGTTTCAGCGACCCCTGTTTCGGTGGTGAGTCATAATGGGCTTGTAAGCAACTCTCCAGGTGGGGCTGTGTCGTTGTAAACGGGGCTGCGTCTCCAACAAAATGGGTCAAGGCATCGGTGTGCTGAGCATGGATGTGATCCAGCGCGTCGCACAGGATATCTCTCAGACTCGCGGGAGGTGTTCCGCGAACGACACAGGCCAGGTAGGCCTGTGACCCTTGTTCGCTCCACACTGTCCATTCACCGACTTGGAACTGCTCAAGCGTCTGATCCTGCCTGCCACCAAACGAATCCTGTACATAATTTTGAATCGCCGTCAGCATTCCGGATAGGACATGCTGGTCCTGGATCACGGCTCCATCGGTAGCCACGTGCTGCAACAAGAGTCCCGTCTCGCGATGGATGAGAAATACCTGTTCAACCCGATACCGAAGCCGATGGAGCAGCACGACTTCTGCGAAGGGTTTCCCCGTTCTCCAGGCTTCCACTCGCCAGCGCAGGCCTCGCATCGACACACTTTCGTCCAACGAGTGATTGAAGGACTGCGTCATGCTTTGTAAGGCGCGGGCGATGGCCTGCCGAATGGCCGGCCCGATGATCGGAGCGATGGCATCGACGATCGTCCTTGGCGACTTCCGAACAGACGCCGCTAAACCATTCTCCACATAGGGAGTCAGAACCGTCGACAGCTGTTGATCGTTGTCGCCGCGAAGCGCGAAGGCCTCGGGAAGCACGTGGCTGACATCCTCTGACTGAACCACTCGGTTGTCCAGCCGTTCTCGGATTTCGTCGAGCTGCGTCTGTTCGGGGGCCAACAATAACGTGCGGAGCTGGGTCCAGTCTTCTTGAACGGACGTGACTCCTTCAGGAGGTGAGGACTCGGAACAAGGGCTTCGGAAATCGCTAGACATTGGCCTGTGTAATAGTCATACAACCGACATGAAACGAAGACAACCGTGAATCGTCCTGACCTAAGCGACGCGACAGGCTGGTTTCTCGTCAGAGCCGGATACGATGATCCTGCTCATGGACGACCCGCATTCGCGTCATCGCTGGATAGCCGTTTGGACGCTTCTAATAAGATTCCTGCAAGAGTCGAACGATCGGTCTTCTCAGCGCGGAGGTCATGGACCGCTTGGTTGAGGGCCGTGGTTGCCTCAGCATGTCGAGCGCGAATGTCGGTCGTCAGTTCGGTCGTTCGGTCGGTCAACTGCTGCATGAAATGGGTCTGCGTCTGGGCGGCCTGGCTTTCGAGTTGGCGTGCCTTGCTGTCCAGGGTCGCAGTCAATTGGGTAAGCTCCTGCATTAGCTTCGTAACCGATTCCCCACGAATCTCTTGCTCTTTTGTGAGCCTACTCGTGAGGGCATCGACTTCTTTCTTGATATACAGTTCAAGGCTCTCAAACCGCCGTTTCAGATCATGACGGAGATCCGTGACTTCGCGAATCAAGTGTTGCTCGAGTTGCGCGAATCGACGGTCATGCTCGCGGGCCTGCTGCCCGAAAAGAATGTCTCGGATCTTGTTCAGATTCCCGCTGGCGGATGGATCATCGGCGTGCGAGATCTCACCTTCTCGGGCAGAATTCACCGGTGGGTTTCCATGAGCTGCAACAGATTGACCTTTGAAAGTGGAAGCACCCATAACTTCACCTCATCTCATCGGCTCACACGAGGCCGAGCCATTCAATCAGTGCTGCCTTGTTGTTCGGCATTTTGTCACAAAGAGCCACACGCATTTTCCCACGCGTGCTCATATGGTTCGTGCCCCTTCTGTTTGCTGCTTCTGAGGACACAATCCTAGCACCGGTACGCGCGCTCAACAAGAGCAAATCTCTCGGGCTTCTTTCCATGGGGCTGAATGGTGAATACGCTATGGCGCGCTCATCAGAAGTGAAGAGCATCGCCAGAATCTTGACGATGCGAACCAGGAGTAGTCGAACTAGCAGCACGAGCACTTGCTGTTCTCACGACTATGAGGCATTCCTCTCAACCACACGGCCGCGAAGATTCCCGAGACGAAGATGCTGAGAGCGACCGCCGCATGCAAGCCGTATTGCACGGCATTTTGTGCAAGCGGATCGATGACATTTCCATGACCGCCTTCTCGCGAGAACTGAGCTGGCGGGTGTTCTCAGCCGTCTGCTATCGGCCAAACAGTCCTTTGAGCAATTCCTGCCCTTCCCGTTTAAGATCCTCCGGTTTCGTCGTACCCTTGAGCAGACCGCCGACGGCTTCTTCGACCTTCTTCTTCACCTGCTCTTGCACCTTCCCGGTCAAACCTTTGACATCGACTCCGTACGCCGGTGCTTGCGCGGTGCCGGTGATCGTCAGCGGTAGACTGAGCCGCCCGTCTTTCATCGCAACCTTGACGACAGGTGACGCGCCGGCGAGCTTCTGACTCACCTCCTGCGAGAGGTCCAGGTTCACAATTAAGTTCAGACGCTGATCGAACCCGATCGTGCCGCCGCCGGTGGCCTGAAAGTCATGGCTATCCATCAACAGATTCCGCAAGCTGATGACTCCTTGCTTAATGGCGAGATCTGTCTCGATCGTCGAAAAGACCGTCGCGTTGGGATCACCGATTGAAATACCCGCGACTTTCAGAGCTGACGTCACTTCTTGGAGAATATTGACGCCTTGGATCTTGCCATCCTTCACGGCCATGTGACCGGTTCCCTGCAACGCCTTGGTCAAATCGGGCATCGAGAAGCCTCGCCCTTGCACGGAAAGATCCGCACCGGCTGTTCCGCTGACGGAGACCGGCGTCTCGGCAACAGCATTGAGCGCCGGACCGAGCTGCAGTCCTTGCACCACGACGCCACCGCTGAACGGCGGGGCATCGGACCCCGCGACCAATTTACCCTGCCCCTTCACCTCGCCCTCAAACAACTGGAATGATAGTGCATTAAGTTTGGCCTCCTGCCCCTTCACTTCCGCCGCAACCTTGAGGTCTTTGATCTCGACCGGTTTCTTGAGGGGAAGAGCGATGGGAAGGTTTGCAGTATTGATTACTGGCGAGCTGATAGTGACCGTCGCGTCGTGCCCGCCGGCTTTTCCTGTGATCGTAAAGTCCGTTTTCCCCACACCAAGCTGGAAATTGATCGCGTCAATGTCCATCTCTTCCTTCAGTGGGCCAAACGTACCGTCGAGTTTCACCGGCATGTTGAACGGCTGAACGAGCGACGCGAAATGTAAGTTGGGCGTCTGACCGAGACGTACCTCACGAAGGAGCAACTCCATATCTTGCAATACGTACTCAGTCGGTTTGGCTGCCGATAGATCCCGGTAGGTCAGTTTTCCGCCGTCGATTGAAACTCGATCCACCGCCAACATCGCCAAAATTTTAAGTGGACCCTCCGCCGAGGGAACCGGCGCGCGCGAGGGTGTCTCAGGCACCGCCACGCCTTTTCGGCCGATCGTCGATACATTCAAGACACCCTTCTGGTTCTTGATCACCGTGATGACCGGATTACGAAGCGTAATCTCTTCGACCTCCACCTGCCCGCTCAACAACGGCATCAACTTCACACCGACATCGAGCGACGAGAGTGATGCAAACGGACCTGAGCCGAAGGACGGATCGTCCAGCACGGCAAACCCTGCCACACTCGCGCCGATTCTTGGCCAGACCGTTAAACGGATATCTTGTAGCTGAACCTTACGATTGAGGGCGTCTTCGATGAGTGGTTTGTATTGGTCTTGATACTTGTTCAGGTCGACTAGGAAGGGGAGCGAGAGCACGAGACCGCCAAGCAGTATTACGACGACAAGCAGCCCTAGCAGGATTTTCATCTCGATCGCCTCCGGTTAAAATTTTAGTATATAAACGGATTTCTAATGAGTCAATGCGACACGCATGAAGACAAATATCGTGAGCATTCTAGAACGTGACATTCGTCTGCAATTTGTTGTGACCAGCATCATGAACGGGGGACGACGAAACTGACGTGCGCGCGAGTTGCCTATATGCGAATGCAGGACCAGACCCTTAATTTATGAAATCGTTGAAGGCGCTGGTAGAGGAGCGGAAACTTAAACGCTACCTTTGCCTGAGCCTGCAACCGCGCGGTGGCGAAAAGTCGGCGCGGTCACGATACTCCCTATACACGAGTTCATGAACAATCTTTAGGACGAGTCGTATCCGTAGGTCACTACCGCCTAAGATCAATTGGCTGATCCCCTTGAGCATTGGCATGCACGGGGCAAGAGCAGATTTCGTCACAGCGGAACTTCAAGGCCTGCACGCCGGCGTTCATTGAGTCCACCGGCCACTCAAACTCAGGAGGCTGGCTGCAATGCTGACGATATGCCCTTGCTCGTCTAAAATCGGGATCAACCAACCGTTTACAGTGCCTTGGCCTTTGGCGCCATTCAGAAAATTCATCCGACCATTCAGTAGAAGCCCTGGAACAAAATTTCCGGCTGGAGTGGCAAAACAAATCGCACCATCTGGAGTCTCACACTCGACGGGGGTCGGACCAGTACTTGACGCCATTGTGACATTCGCTTCATAGACACCGGCGATCAACCGGGCATGAATGCGGCCAGACTGAGTCGCAATCGGCACATTGGAATCGTAGGTGATGACGAATGGCGCTCCCGCGGTCCCTCCAATGGATCCGGTGAGTGTACCGGTAATCTGACGATCTCTCACGATGAATCGCCCACTTTTACCAGCCGGGCGGACATCGCCGGTATCAATCGTCAAGATGGTTCCACTCGCACTAAACGGTACCTGCGGCCCGGCGAATGCCGGCAGGGGCGTACTCCCGACCCCAACGACAATGGCGCAAACCTGAAGCGCCGCCACACATAGAATCGTTCGCCCTGAACGCGAATGAGACACGATACCTTCACTCATAGCCACGCCTCCTCCAGACCAGAGAACCTGTTCACGGACTCACAGCAGTACGTATTATCTTGTAGCTTTCATGAGGATTCAATGAATCAGCTTTAAGTCCTGGCAGACCATGCCAAGCCATCGTTGGAAGGCGGGAAGAACGGGGGCTACGCGGACCTGGCAATGCAGACTCATCCACCATGCCTGGGTACCAGGAATATGAGTTTGAGGTCGAATCTTGAATCGTGCATGACGCAGGAGAGCAGGTTCGACCACCACTCATATTCCCTCAAACGCCATGTTTGCCAGCGCTCTACTCCTCCTCTTACTCCATGCAATCCTGTCCCAATCCATGGACAATGGCTTGCTATTCTTAGCCCCGCCTCGGTTGACTTTTTTTCGACCTGGCGAGTAGGGTCCATGCTCATGAGTTTCACATGATGGAGGTCGTCGGATGCAGATTCAGGTCAATACCGATAATCATATACACGGACGTGAGGAGATCGTCTCGCTTGTTGAGACCAGTATCGAGGGAGCAATCGGCCGATTTCGTGATCGGATTACCCGGGTCGAAGCGCATCTCAGCGATACCAATAGCCACAAAACCAAGGGAGACGACATCCGGTGCGTCCTGGAAGCCCGGCTGGCTAGCCACCAGCCCATCGCCGTAACCCATCAGGCCGCGACAGTCGAGCTCGCTTTGAGTGGAGCGGCGGATAAACTCGAGCGATCGGTGGAGAGCACGCTCGGCCGGCTCAAGGAGCGATAACCCGTACCACCCCCCCCTTCTCACCTTCAGGAGGTCCTTCGATGCGTAAACGAATTCTCGATCCAGTTCACAAACAGGTTGCATCCGATGACCCCAACTGGTTGGATCTCGACAGCCTGGCGGAGGTCGAAGTCACCTCGGAAGACCCTGCACATCCGATTGAAGCCGCACTGTTACCCAATCGGACGTCGGGCTGGCGTGCGGGAGGGCTTGGAGAGCAAACAATCCGCCTCCTCTTTTCTTCTCCACAACGAGTTCGTCATATTCGGCTGAACTTCGTGGAGTCTGAAACCGATCGGACCCAAGAGTATGTTTTGCGCTGTTCGCAGGATGGCGGAAAGACCTTCCGAGATCTCGCGCGTCAGCAATGGAACTTCAGTCCTCAAGGATCAACAACCGAAACAGAAGATCATCGTGTCGACCTTCCTAACGTCACGGTACTGGAGCTCTGCATCATTCCCGACATCGGCGGCAACAGTGTGCCAGCATCTCTTGACCAGATGCGAGTGGCCTAACTTCTCCACGAATAGGCAGAACAAGTGTGCTAGGATGCGCCACTCTATTCGTGCGTCTGCGATCTGCGTTGGCTACGCCTAGATGCCATGACACCCTCGGCTCCCTCATCCACTTCCGACTATCGCTTCTTACTCCTCATCATTCCCCCGATGTTTATCCTGCTGCTCGCGACCGGTCTGTTTGAGTTCAGCTCCAACATCACGGTCGATGACTTTCACGGCCTCACCAAGCGACTGATGAACTCAGCCTCAGAGGCTCCGGAACAGTCGTTCAGCGCCACTGGATTTCTCGTGGAGGTCAAGTCCAGGTATATCTGGCTCACCACTGTGGTGCTGGCGCTGGTGGCCGGGCTGTACGCCTTCATTCTATGCGCGATGATCATTTACGAATGTCATTCGCGACCGAGGCTGTTGGTGGTGACGAGTATTGGAATCTTCTTTGCCTCGATCGGGGTGTTCTTTATCTGGGCACTCGATGATACCCACACGCTGTACCGCGCCATCTTCAGCTTTAGCTACGATAACCTCCGCCAAGCTGGACCTCAGCGAATCGGGGAGCATCTCTTGCGCTATGTCATGGTGGTGGTGTCCGTCGTGAACGTGCAAGCCCTGATCGTCCCCGTTGTAGCTCTACTAGCGGCTTGCAGCACCCTCGCACCGCCGAGCACAGGCCAGCAGCCTGATCCGAGATTTTATGCGTCACAGATGAAGCGACTGAAGGAGGTTTTGACCGCCGCCTCGGCCATTCTCGTCTCCGGAATCCTGCATATGGGAGCCTGGCTACGGTGGCCAGCGGCGTTGGTGGCCGACAATGCGGGTCAAGAGGCGGTGCTTGGAACAGCCCTTGCCATTACCCTCTTTTGGGGCGTCACCTTTACGTTGATGTTGGTAGCCACCTACCTGCCCGCCGCCCTTCTCCTAGCGAGGCGAGCCGAGGCGCAACTGCTGGAACGGCCTTCTGAGTCAGCCGAGCCAGAACCTGACCAATGGCTCAGGGAGCATGGCTTGTTCCTGTCATTACAGGATCACTTTCCGCAGTTCGGGTTAATACTCGCTCCCCTGCTCGCCAGCCCCTTGAGCTCCCTGCTGATCGCTCCGTTGACGCCGACCGGCTGACCATGAGCTCACTTTCTTCAGATCGCTCCGTCACCAAGCGATCCAGGAAAAGTGTCGACTAACCAGCTGAGTACGGGAACGTTACCGGCAGGCGAAGTGGCAATATTCGATGGGGCTGGGAGGGGCGCTCAAGGCCATCTTAATGGCCTCGTGCTCGTAACCAAGATCTTCTAACTCTTTCTGCGCATGGGTAAGTTCGTCTTCGGTCAGATAGGCCACGGTATCTGGAATACCATTCTCTTTCAGCATTCGCAGAATGGCGCCTAAGGTCTCCCGCTCGTCTGGTGGTATGTTCGTCCCAAGTGGAAATTCGAGCCGACGGCGATAGGGGCTTTCGAAGGTTTCGTTCAGCGCCTTGATCGTCTTCAGGACCAGTCGATCCTGTTCCCAGGATTGGAGCTTGGGGCCTGCACTGGGATGGGTGGCTAGCAGCTCCATGAGGGTGATGGCGTTCGTATTTAGCGACCGGCCCACGAACTCCCGCTGTGGCTCCAGACTCGTCTTGTTCATCCCCAAATGCTTTGCCACGGCTTCGACCAGCGCGAAGTTGATCATGAAGCTGTACTGCCCGCCGAACTGGCCATAACAAGGCTTCTCTGGATCATTCAAGACGTTCATGTCGGCGGTCCCCGCATCGAAGGCGCTGAATCCAATGGCGTCCGGGGCCAAGAGCCGCTTAGCCTCTTTGAGCGTTGCGAAGGCACCCACATTGACGGGCACGACCACCTCTTGGTCAATACCCTGGAGAAATTCAACGATAGTTTTCCGATAGGGTATGTCTTTCCATTCGACCTTGCGATACTCCTTTTCCCACACGAGTTCGTCGAGGAACGGCGGAAAGGTCTCGAGCACACCGAGATCCTTGGCCTGGAACGCTCGGACGAATGCCGACCAGTCCTGAATGGTGGCATGCAGTGTTTCGCTGAGATTGGGGCGGATATACTCTTCTTCGACCTCGCCTCCCTGCTTCGCCAACAACTTAGTAGGCAGGTCATTCCACAGTTCGTTACAGATGATTCGATCGATAGTCCCATCGGCCACCCCGGCTATATGATCAATGGATCCGCAATGGGTATCCACACGATCTCGATGGCCTGCCAGGTCGGCGTGAGCGAGCGCCCCATCCAACACCGGTTGTTCCCAATCGACCATGATATACCGCACACGCGGATAGATGGCACGTTGTCTATCGAGCGCGTTGAGATGACTAAGAAAACAGGCGGCGAGGTTGCCGTTGCCGGGCCCCAGTTCCAGTATGGTTAAACGATCAGAGAACGACGGTGGACGACTGCCAGTCTTCTCTCGCTTCGCCACACGCTCGTAATAATCAGCCGCCAACGCATGGGCCAGCCGGAAGTCCGCCGATGCAAACGTCTGGTAATAGGATCGGAGCTTATCCCCTCGTAGCCCATAAAAGAGCTGATTGAGATGGGTCTGCCACTGATCAAGCGGCTTATACTCTCCGATCAGCTGAGGCAAGGCATCAGCATCTTGCAACATGTTCCACGATCACTCGCAATTGGTTTGATGAAGAGGCCGTACAGTGGGCGGAATCCTAGCAGATGGCTGGAAAATGCCGCAATGGGCAACTCGCTCCGTTTATTGACAGTGCTGTCTCAATAGGTGTAGCAGACAGGCATGATGATTCGGGCAGTTTTGTTTGCCTGCATGCTCCTAGGGGGGTGGTGCTCCTCTGCCCAGATTGGTGGAGCAGAGGAGATGCCCCTCACTGAAAACGTCCCGATTTCTGAGTTCCAGAACCGTTCGGACGAGGTTACCACGTATGATTTTGATGCGCCCCCACAGGGCATGTTCCGCTCCATTGTCATGGCAGAAGGATTTGAGGAGCAACTGGGATGGCATCAGGCCCACGAGATCGTACCGATCAAGCCGACCGAGGAATTTCCCGCCGAGGCACAGGCCCTTTATGTCGTCTTCTCTCTGCATCAGCACTACCAAGCCTTCAAAGTGTTCGGCCGGTGCAGTCCCGAACGAGTCGTGGGTGTCGATCCGGCTACCATCATCAGCGAAGACGCGATGTATATCACCTTGGAGGATGAGAGCGGCTATTTGAAGTTGTCCGCTCCGAAGACTGGTTGGAAACCGGGACGATACAAAGTCGAGATCCATGCAGGTGAGCAAGTCAACGAGATGACCCTCATGGGCACAATGCGTTTCAGCATCATGCCATCCAATCAGTAGCGTGATCGCCTCTCATACATCCGGCCATCATGGTCGCATGTTTGACCCACTCTCGACCTTCCGTTAGAATGCGCTCCTTAATAATCTCCTCTCCGGCCGCTGCTGGAGCTTTTGCGCATTATGACACTGCCTTCCAGCCCTTGGGCCTCCGTGATCATCCCTATCAAGGACGAGCGAGACAACTTATCTCCTCTCATCACAAGTCTTTTGAAAGTCATGGATTCTCATGAGTTGTCCAGCTCACGGCCGTATGAGATCCTTTTTGTGGACGACGGGAGTAGCGATGGGAGTAGCGACGAATTGGACCGATTGGCACGCGAACATTCCTGCGTGCGCGTCTTCCACTTCGACCGCAATTACGGCAAAACGTGCGCGCTTGATGCGGGCTTTCGGCAATCATTGGGCGAGATCATCATCCAGATCGACGGCGATCTTCAACAAGATAGCGAAGATATTTTGAAACTCCTTCCTCATACAAGCTCCTACGACGTGGTCTGTGGCTGGAGGCAGCAACGACAGGATGGACTCGTGAAGATGATCTCCTCCCGGATTGCGAACCCTGTCCGAAACTTTTTCACTCATGACGGTGTCCATGATACGGGATGCCCGCTCAAGGTCTTTCGACGCCCGGTGTTGGAGCGTATCCGCCTTTTTGAGGGCATGCATCGATTCTTTCCCGCCCTCGCCTTGATGCATGGCTTTACGGTGACCGAGGTGCCGGTCCGACATTACCCGCGCCTCCATGGCATATCCAAGTACGGCATGGGCAACCGCCTGTTCACATCCCTCTACGATCTGATCGCAGTACGATGGATGCAACATCGGGTGTTACTGTATAAATTCAGGGGGCCCGTGACGTGAGCCAACATGATCGAACAGACTCCCTCCGATTGCGCCACAACGATGACCACTGTCTTTCCAATAGCTGATGAGTACTGAGACGATCTGGATCGGTATCGGCTTCCTCGGTCAAGGCCTCTTCTTCGGTCGTTGGCTGGTTCAATGGATCGCATCTGAGAAAAATGCGGAAAGCCGCGTTCCTATTTCGTTTTGGTACATGAGTCTCATCGGTGGACTGATCACGCTCACGTACGCGATCTACCGCATGGATCCTGTATTTATTTCAGGGCAAAGCCTTGGGGCAGTCGTGTACTTACGAAATCTGGTCCTCATTCACCGCTCGGACCAAAGCAAAAACAAGCCGCGGCCGCAGGCATGAGAAACGCGGTCAACATCTCCCGCTCGGCTCCTTCTATCCCGCACGGGTAATCTTCACACTGAACAATGGATCGCCCCTCACCTCAACCCATCCAGCTACTGCTCCTGCTGCTCGTGGCTGGTCTGCTGTTTTTCATCGGCCTCGGCAGTATGGGATTGACCGATCGGGACGAGGGCCGAAATGCTGAAGCCGGTCGTGAAATGTTCGCATCCGGCGATCTCGTTACCCCAACCTTCAACGGCGAACTACGCGTTGCGAAGCCGGTCTTCGTCTATTGGCTAATGACGGTGTCCTACCATGTGTTTGGGGTGAACGAGTTTGCGGCACGTGCCCCGTCCGCCTTCTTTGGCGTTGGGTTGATCGTGATGCACTACCTGTTTCTCTCCCGGCTTCGCGGTCCCACCGTGGGTCTGTTTGGCGCGCTGATGTTGCTGCTGAACATCGAGATCCTGGCGCTTGGACGAATGGCCATTACTGATAGCGTCCTGATCTTCTTCACCACGTTGTCGCTCTATAGTTTTTGGCTCGGCCTCCACGAAGAGGGTGCTGGGCGACATTGGACGTGGGGATTTTACGGCGGCATGGCCCTCGCCACTCTAACAAAAGGGCCGGTAGGATTTGCCATCCCGCTGATTACCGCCCTGCTGTATCTCATCACCACTCGGCAATGGCTGGTCTTTTGGCGCAGAGGCGCTCCTATCGCAGGCACGTTGCTCTTCCTCATTCTGGCTGGTCCTTGGTATGTAGCCATGCTCGTTATCCATGGAGATGCCTATGCTTCTCAGGCTAAGGTTCATACGGTCGGGCGATTCCTTGCTCCGATGGAAGGACATGGAGGCGGATGGTGGTTCTATTTTCCCGTCTTACTCCTGGGCTTTTACCCTTGGAGCGCGCTGTTACCCGCCGCGTTCTACCGAGCCTATACAACCTGGCGAGAATCCCCCGCCTTGCTGTACGTACGGAATGGCTTGCCAGGAACGAGCGAACCGGCAGGATCCGGTCATGAATTGGAATGGTTTGCAGGCCTCTGGGTGATCGGGGCATTCATCTTTTTCAGCTTGTCCTCCACCCGCCTCCCACATTATATCGGTCCACTGTTTCCCGCCTGTGCTCTTCTCGCCGCTTCCTATTGGTCCGAAGGGCTGAAAGAGCCTTCGACCAAAGGATTGCGCGGATCAATCCACGTTATGATGGGAATCGGCTACCTGGTGGCAGTCGGGCTCGCGAGTGCACCATTCCTCTTCCACAAATTCTCCGGAAAGATGGTAAAAGAGTTTCCACTCGCCACCCAGGTTGACCTCGGGATCGGCCCTTATCTCGGTGCGATCATGGTCGTGGCAGCCATGGGATTCATTGGCTATTATGGGCTGAACGATACGAAGCGCCACCTGACCTTTGGAGTGGCCGGCGCCGCGCTCGCTAGCGTCTTCCTCCTCGCCATCCTTGTCGTCATTCCTGATGTCAATCGTTATGCCATCGCCCCACCGCAGGAATTGGCCTACGCCGCCGGGCTGAATTTGAATCCAACCGACCAACTGATCGCTTTTGGCATAACCAGACCATCAACCGCCTTCTATGCAAGGCGTACCGTACTGTTCATTCCTTCCAATGAACTCGACCGACTGCGTACGGCCTTGAGTAAGGAAGGTCGCACGATGATTCTGCTACCGGAATATTTTCAGGAAGCCTTGCCAAGAGAAGCTGAAGGTTTTCAACCGATTCTCAAACGGTTCGGCTATGTCTTATTGGGGAACGAGCAGATGGTGGACATTCCTCAGGGTACGAAGGTAGTTCCCCCGACAACTCCATCCATGTTGCTCGGACACTAGGCTGAATCCGCATTCATGTTTGTGCAGTTTCTCCGCATGGTAACCGGAGCTGGTGCGAGCGTCTGAGGGCACGCATGGAGCCCGACTGGCTGATTTATCTCTCAACACATGTTACTGAAACCGCAGCACGCCGCGTGCATCGATACACATTAGAATGGCAAGAACCACGCCTCCAAGTAGCGCACTTTCTTGCACAACCGACCAGCCAGACGATTTGTCGTGGCCTCCCTGGACCTTCTCAATCCTATCGAACGAGACCGCGAGGCACGCAAATCCTACCGACGAGAGTACGAGCAGTGATGTCGTCATCGCGGCGAGCCCGTACCCAATCAGACATACGGAGGTCATCGACTGCCAGCTTCTTGCAGCCCGCTCTTGGCTGACCCAATAGGTCCGCCGAAGCCATACACCACCCGCTACAGCAACAACACCCAATGGTACAAACAGCATGCCCACGAATCCATCATCCATTTTGTTGGACAATGTCCAGAATACGGCGAAGACTGTTGCGACTCCGATCGCCGCATGCCGACATCCTTCCTGTAATGCAGCGCGCCATGCTTTGAGTGGAGCCGCAGCGAGCGACCCGCTCAGAATGCCTACGACCGCGCCCCCAACCACATCCGTCGGAAAATGTGATCCGCGAAGCACACGACTGAGGGCCACAAAAGCCGCGACACTGATACACAGCGGACCCCAGAGGGGAAATCGCTTCGCCAACACGGTCGCAACCGCAAAACTCGCTGTGCTGTGCCCGGATGGAAACGAATCTAGGCCCGATACCCAGGATATCGCGATCTGCCAGTCCCCTGAGTGAACGAACTTCGGGCGAGGCCTACCGATGAGGTGCTTCAGCACGTTGGCCAGGACCGCCGCAATTCCGTGAGCGATCAAGGACTGAACGGCGGCGACCTTGATCGCTGGCTTCTCCATAACCCAGGCGATTGCGAGGAGCAGAATGCTCAACGAAGCGAGACGCCACCCTTGGCCAATCCAATCTCCGGTATTGCTTGTGAATGCCATCCACGGAGTGGTGAGTTGATCCCATGGCAGATGCACCGTGACCGATCGCACATACTTGGTGACTGGCAGATCAAACTGAGCCCAGCCGAGAAAGCTGATCGCCAATGCCGCACAAGAACATCCGAAGGCCGCTAGAGGCCATATCTTTTCGAGGAATAAAGGAGAGAATGCGCCCATGTGGATGGGATGTGTCTCAACGACTTCTGAATGCCTGGAACTTGTCACCAAGCGCTCATCGCCAATCCTCCCCTCGACTTAGGGAACCCAATCAGCGAGGAAGACGTTAAACTCACCTGGAGCCTTCGCATTTCGATCCGACACCCAGACGAGACGTTTGCCGTCCGGCGAAAACATGGGGAAACTGTTGAAATGCCCCTCGGTGGTAATCCGCTCCGTCCCCGTCCCGTCGTCACGCACCAGATACAGGTGAAAACTTGGGCGCCCCCCCTCTCCTCTTGTTTCTAGATTGGAGGAGAAGACGACGCGTTCCCCGTCGGGATGAAAGTAGGGAGAAAAGTTTGAGGCGCCGTTCGAGGTAACTTGCTTCTTGCCTGATCCATCTACATTGATCACGAACAGTTCCAGCTGACCGGGTTCCACCAGCCGTTGCGCCAATAATTCCTTGTACTTCGTGATTTCTGCCGGGTCGGTTGGATGAGCCGCACGATAGACCAGGCGCGTACTGTCTGGTGAAAAGAACGCACCTCCATCGTACCCCAAGTCATCGGTTAGGCGTCGAACGTTCGTCCCGTCCAGGTTCATCGTATACAAGTCCAGATCCCCGTCCTTCACCGATGTCCATACAATCGTTTTTCCGTTCGGCGAAATCGTCGCTTCTGCATCGTAGCCTGGCGTGGAGGTCAACCGCTGTACTTGCTGACCATCGATACGGACCGAGTAGATGTCATAGTCGTCGAGCGCCCATCGGTACGCCCCGTCCCGCTTTGGTTGCGGGGGGCAATTTGGACTAGCCGCATGTGTGGAGGAATAGAGCACGCGTCGGTCACCGGGGAAAAAGTAGCCGCATGTCGTCGCCCCCACGCCGGTGCTGACCAAACGCAGAGTCTCACTTTGCAAGTCCATCACATACATTTGATAGCAACCCAACCCACTGGCAGCTGGTTTCAACGGTGTCGCCTGAACATCCTTGGTCCAATCGTTGGTCGATTGAAAGATCAGCTTGGTACCGTCGAAGGAGAAATAGGCTTCAGCATTTTTACGACCGAAGGTCAGTTGACGAATATTCGCCAAATGCCGTTCTAGAGACTGAGTGGGGGCAATCGTTTCTTTCGCGCGATCAGCCGTCACTCCGAATTCAGGAGTGCTCATTAACACGAAGAGCGCCAATAGCCATACTCCGGAGATTTTACGACATGTCATCAATCCGTACCTCCATTGTGTCTTCTTGCCCCGGCCATATCCCTCGCTGCTTCACAGCACCGTCTTGGAAAATCACATAACTGTGCCACCCGTAATAAAACAGGAGTCGAGCTACTTTCGCAACCGCGTCGGAGGTCACCCCATACAGGACCGTCATGACGCTACCCGGCACATTCGTCCGATGACAGGAAAACAACACGGCCATCGTTGGCCCCTCATAGCTCTGGCCATCAATTCGAAATCCGGCATCCTTGAGCGCGACACGGTCCCCGCATGCCTCGAGCACGACTGATTGAACGGCTTGTCTCTGATCGGCATCAGCAAGTATCAGGACCGAGCCCTCACGAGGAATCGCGTGGCCTTCAAGCACAACCACTTTCGTCCTGGGTGAATCTGTCGGTTCGTGCTTCTCAATACGAGATACGATCTGCTCCAGCGGAGATGCAGGGTCAGAAAACGCCCGTAGCACCGTCTTGTGCGAATCGGTGACGTAACTGTTCAGGACAGGTGGCAGTTGATGCCTGGCCAAGCGCCGGAATATCATCATCTCCGGATCAAGTTCCACCCACAGTGGCGTATTGGGCAGTATGAGCTCGACGATATTTGTGCGAGAAGGGTTCAGCATCACCGATCTCAATTCGATAGTGTCTTCCATCACGACCCTAATAGGAATCGCAATCCGATAGGGTTTCTCCGACTGCTCAATTCGGATGGTCAATTGCCAAGCACCTTGGTCTCCATCCTTTTTCACCCTGCGAGCGCGAACGTCTCCAAGCGAGATGATAGGAGCGCCGGGCTGTTCGACCCATTGTGCAAAAAACCACCGTAAATTCTGCCCACTCTCTTGAGAAAAGACTCTTTCGATTGCCTCCCAATCCGCCGGTTGATTACGATATTGGCTGACAAATGTCTTCAGGCCCCGCCAAAATGGCTCATCGCCAATCTCTCGACGAAGCAGGTGAAAGACAAAGGCCGATTTGTGATACCCGATGGCATTATCCTTCTCGTCGTGCTTCCTAAAGAACTGTGATACGGCATACTCCTCTTCAGGTCTCACATAGAGATTGTATCCTTGCAGCATCATGCGCCTCTGCTCCAAGGCTTGACGATCATCCTGAACCAATTCATGCCAGTAATAATTGGCTAAGTAGGTCGTCAAGCCTTCGACCCAGTTGCCGTGACCATCACGATTGAACACCGAATTCCCGATCCACGAATGCACGATCTCGTGGCCTAAGGCATAAGGTTGTATATAATGCCTCCTGATGCTGCCGCTGCCGAGGAGGGTAAACGACGGCATGCCGAGACCACTCGCAAAAAAGTTCTCCACCACCGCAAATTTCTCAAAGGGATAGGCTCCCAGTATCTGAACATACGCATCGAGGTACTGTGCGGTCGCATCGAGATATTCATCCGCCAAGTCAGCATTGTCCGGCAAAAAATGGGTCTGAATCTCGACCCGCTGCCCCGTTGTCGATGTGTTCCATTCTCTTGATTTGGTCACAAACTTGTTAGCCACGAGCGTGAACGCTTCAGACCGCTCCCCAACGACCCACGTTGAGGAGACCATTCCAGCGGTGAGGTTCTCCGCAATCTTCCGCCCTGATCCAATCACCGTCCACCCTTCTGGAATTTGAGTCGTGACCCGATGGGTACTGAAGGAACCCTCGACATCTGGGTACCATTGGCTTTCACCGCTCAAATACACACCCTCAGGGCCGATATGTCCCGCCGTCTCACTGGGCGTAACAAACCGCAAGTGACGGGGCTCCTTCGGAGGATCATTGATCGGCCCTCGATAGACCCAGACCAACGTCACCTTGCGGCCATGCTCCTCGGGGAGCATAACGACGATGCGCTGCACGGAAGAATCAGGAATTTTGACCGTCGTGAAGGAAGCGACCTGGCTTGAACTCTCTTGCCCGAGCCTGATCGATTCAACCTGCAACGTCTGCGCGAGCGTGAAACGGACGGACCTGACCTGCGCACGCACCTCCAGGTCGATCTGGTCCGTCGCCGCCAGTTCGTGGGTCGCCGGGGTCAGCGTGACTGAAGTGTTGTGATGGACCGAGATAATATCGTCATTCTGTAGCGGGGTTGAATTACCCTCTGCAGTGTGGAGGATAGCTAGGAGAAGACCGAGGAGGTGCTGCCAGAAGACCCGCTTCCTGATACCCATCAGGAAACTTTTAACACTCGCGACAGACGAGTACAAGCTGGATTGCCGTCAAAAGGCGTTCCAGATCAACCGGCTTCATCAGAATTTCTTGAGGTCCTAATGCCCAGGCTTTTTCGAGTAATTCCTCGCTCTGACTCCCGGTCATGATGATAATGCCGCCAGGATATTCTTTTTCGCGCAGAGCGCGAAGCACATCAATTCCCGCCATACCTGGCATAATCAGGTCGAGCAAGATTGCATCGGGTGGCCGATCGTCAATGATTCGAAGAGCCTCCTGTCCATCCTTGACCCCGATCGCACGATACCCTCGAAGACTCAAGAATTTGACAAGGAGATCGCACACGAGAGGTTCGTCATCAACCACCAAGATCGACTCGTCAAGCTGCTGAATCGGCTCCCCGTTTCCTGACGCTAACTGAGTGGGAGCTGGCTGCACCGACAACTGCGTGATTCGATTCACAGCTTCAACCAGGACGTCCAATGACAGCCCTTTTCTAATGAAATCGGTCGCCCGTATGGCTCGCGCCTGATTCTCCTGAATTTCAGTCGCTCCCCCACCCAAGATGATCACGGGCGCATGGGGATCGATGGCTCGGATCTCCTTCAAGACGGTGAGTCCATCCATCTCCGGCATTCGTAGATCCAATAGAGTCACTCGAGGACTGGAGGCACGAAACAGGTCAAGCCCTTCTTGCCCACTGGTTGCCGTAATGACATGATATCCTTGTCTGGTGAACACGTTTTGCAACAGATCGCAATTCATCTGGTCGTCGTCTACGATCAAGAGCTTGATCATCTCTACACATCCCATCCAGTTGTAAAGCACAGCTTCCCTTGAGAAAAAGATAGCATGAGGTGAGCGATAAGAGAAGGAAACGCGTGGTTTATAAGGAAGAGGCCGGCTGTCCAAACAAAGCCGCCACGAATGCCTCAGGATTGAAATCCTGCAGGTCATCGGCTGCTTCTCCTACACCGACTAAACGGAGCGGAAGTTTTAGTTCATCTGCAATAGCAACGACAATACCACCCCGAGCGGTCCCATCCAATTTCGTCAGAGCGAGTCCTGTGACCCCCATCGCTTCGTGAAACTGTCGGGCTTGCCCTAACGCGTTTTGTCCAAGGGTGGCATCCAAGACCAACAACACCTCATGTGGCGCGCCAGGCAATTCTTGGCCAATCACCCGTTTCACTTTCCTTAGTTCGTCCATAAGATTTGACTTGGTATGTAGTCGGCCGGCAGTGTCGATCAGAACCACATCCGTGTTTCTAGCCTTGGCCGCAACAATGCCGTCAAAGGCAACGGCGGCCGGATCGGCTCCGTGACGTTGACGGATAACCTCTGTACCGATTCGATCTCCCCACACTTGGAGCTGATCAATCGCGGCCGCCCGAAATGTGTCACCAGCAACGAGCAATGAGCGACGCCCTGCCTGCGTCATCCGTTGGGCAATCTTGGCAATGGTCGTCGTTTTTCCGACACCGTTGACTCCGATGACCAGGATCACGAATGGCTTTGGCCCTTCGTTTACGAGCTGATCAAGCGTAGGACCGGATACGGTTTTGAGTATGCTGTAGAGCGATCGCCCGAGGACGTTCCGGAGTCCTTCTGGAGTTTGTGCCTCAGGCCCTCGTGTTTCTTCGTTGACCTGCTTGATTAAGCGATCAACGACCCGAGCCCCAAGATCAGCAGTGAGCAATGAGGCTTCGAGCTCTTCCAGCAACTCTTGGTCCGGTGCGCGTCCAAGAAATCGATCCAGGGACTGCTGTACGACACCGCGTGTTTTGCCAAGCCCCTCACTGAGTCGTTGAAACCATCCCATCGTCAAGAAACCTTCCTCTGGCGTTGGTGAGAACACACAACCACCTGAGGCACTGGAGAAATCATGTAGAGAACGTTCTGTTCGCGACGTGACATTCGCGCCGCTTCGCCTGGGCCACGCTCGTGATCGTACCCGCAGAGATGAAGCACACCGTGGACCAACAGTGCCGCCAGTTCAACATCAATCGATCGTCCCGCTTTTTGAGCTTGACGAATTGCAGTCGGCAACGAAATGACCACGTCTCCCAGCATGCTTGTCTGAGGACATCTACCCCGAGGCACGATGCCCTCACGCATTGGGAATGCCAGTACATCAGTGATCCGATCCTGTTTGCGATACTCGCGATTCAAGCGACGTATGCGTGCATCCCCTATCAATTCCAAGCTCAATTCAGACTTCCCCTCTCCTACAGCCATCAAGATGCGTTGTGCCAGACGGATAAGGGAAGGTCGTCGGACGGTATACCGCATAAGGCTCACCCGGAGATACACGGTCATCTACCGAGAACGCCTTGCATGGCCGACCGACGGCGAACCGGCGGTTGTCGGCTTGCTTAAAATCGAGGATTGATGCTGTGGTGATGAGAGAGGCTCACGAGTTTGTTGAGAATCACGACTGCTCACCGCCTGATGGCGATCGTAGGCTTTGATGATGTCCTGAACGAGTCGATGTCTCACAACATCTTTCTCATCGAAGTAGATAAAGGCAATACCTTCAATATCCTGAAGAATCTCCTTGACTTGTCTGAGGCCAGACACCCGATCATTCGGGAGGTCCACTTGTGTAATATCGCCAGTGACAATGACCTTGGAATGGAATCCCATCCGAGTGAGGAACATTTTCATCTGTTCAGCCGTCGCGTTTTGCGCTTCATCGAGAATGACAAAGGAATCGTTCAACGTTCTCCCACGCATAAACGCGAGAGGTGCAATCTCAATATCGCCTTTCTCAATCAACCGATTGGCCCGTTCCATGTCCATCATGTCAAACAGCGCGTCATAGAGCGGGCGTAGGTATGGATTTACTTTTTCGTAAATGTCGCCTGGCAGGAAGCCTAGCTTCTCGCCTGCTTCGACCGCAGGTCTTGCAAGAATAATTCGGCTCACCTCCTTATTTATCAAGGCACTCACCGCCATAGCCATGGCTAAATATGTTTTCCCAGTCCCAGCCGGTCCGATGGCGATCACGATATCGTGTTGCTCAATCGCTTCAATGTAGGACTTTTGAGTCGGAGATTTGGGGCCGACGAAACGCTTCTTAGTAACAACCATCGCCGACTGACCGAGCACGTCTCTGAGTGAGGCCTCGGGAGTTCGGCGTAAGGCGCCCAGCGCGTGAGTCACATCGTCGGTCTGAAGTGTAATGCCCTCGTTCGTGAGGGAGGCAAGTTCTAGGAGAATTCGTTCGGCTTGCCGAACAGCGTCGGGGAGGCCGTCCAAAGTAAGCTCTTCGCCACGTGCAGACAGCCGTACACCCAATTCGTCTTCAATCAACTTGAGATGTCGGTCATGGTGACCGAATAGGACAGCGGTGTTGGTGCCCTCTCGTAGTTTGAGCTTACGCACGAGCGATGGTTGGTCTCCCTCCTACATCAACTTGGGTATTGTAGCAGACAAGAAAAAGTCTAGACAAGCCGATGCAAGGTCCTAGTGAAACTTCAGGCTCCGGGCGCAGTAGATGGGGTTTTCTTGGTCAGAGTCAAATCGAACTCCTGCGTGGCGAGACCTCCATGCTCGTCTTTCGCGACAATTTTGACATGAAATGTTCCCTGTTGACCTGTCGGGATCTGCCACCCAATATGACCTGATTCAGAACTGATGACCATACCGGGAGGAGCCATCTCCAAGTGATAGGTTAACCGATCGCCGTCTGGATCAAGCGCTCGTACCGAGTAGTCAAACCGATCCTGAACAGCTGCGGTAGGAGGAGTTGATACGATTGTTGGGCCACTATTGCCCAATGCCAGCGGTTCGGACTTCGAAGAATCTGAAGAGCCAGCAGGATCACTAGCTCTCACTTCAACCGTGATCTTATCAGGAGCAGTAAGGCCGGTTGTATCGAGGAAAGACTCTTCCCCCTCCTTAATGACGGCATCATTGAGATACCATATATAGGTGAGGTCGACCCGGTCATGATCCGGGTCACTCGCCTCAACCTGCGCCTCAAGCCTATCCCCAGGTCGCGCCGTCTGAGGCACCAGTGAAATCGCCGTTACTCTTGGCGAGGCATTTCCCACGACAACGCTTGCCGTTCGATACGGCTGACCTTTGTTCGTGCCGTCTGTCGGAATAATCTCCACAAACACCGTCTGCCCACGCCTAAAGTATTCGGATGGCAACGTCGCGTTTGTTTGGGCCGCAACAGGCACGTTGTCCACATACCACTGATAGTGAAACGAAACCGCTTCTCGTTCTGGATCTTCCGACTGAATTTGCACGGCAGCAGGAGCAGCCTGGGAAAGAGGAGCATTCACAATCACTGCCATGGACACAACCGGCGGTCGATTACCTGACGTCCGAGCAGTTGGAGCAGTCGCCTCGGTCACCTCACCGCCGGTACAGGCACCAACCAGCGCGATCCCCGTTAACAGGAGCCCAAGCTCCAGAACGTTGTGTCTACGACGCGACATGTCCTTCATCAACTTTCGGTTCTACTCCCTGAGACAGTGCCAACTGGAATTCCTAATCCCGCTGATGCACCCAATTCACATAGCGACTGTAATTGCCCTCAAGACTCACATTACCCTGTGTAAACGCACCAGTAGACATCTGTACGTTATAACTACACCCTTGTCCGCAATGAATCGTTCCGCTTGATGCAAGTCCAGTCCCTAACGACGTCTTGGCATTCACGTTAGTATTGCTACCCGAGGTCGCCGTGCCGATAACGGGAGCTGTTGACGCTGTTCCGGTCTGGTAGAAGAGTGCGTATAGGTAGCTGGCTCCATCCGACGCACAAAAATCGTTGGCTGGGGCGAATGTTGGGAAGAAGACCGTCCCCGCCACCAAGGTCGGGTTGACCACGGAACGTTCAGCTGAATAATTCGTGGTTACAAGTGTCACAGGATCGGTGATGTTGACCGTCCCGGGCATCGTCACACGCCATCCATCCTTCGAAGCAACTAAGCCGATCATCGACGTGGTTCCGGTTCCGTTGAAGGTCGTGACACCAGGATTGGTCGGATCGGTCACCTGATTGGTACTGCCACTGCAGACGATACAAATCACGGCATTGGTGACATTCACCAGATCATCATCGTGGCAACTTGTTGTGGACGTCTCAGTACATGTGGCGCTCAACACAGAATCCTTGATTCCAAACAGGCGTTGAATGGTGTTATCAACCTTGTCCGCGTTACTGAAATATCGACCCGTTCCAAAAAAGACCCACATTTTATCCGCATCGTCTAGGGTCACGGTTGGAGCCGACGCAGAGGGCCCGACCTCCACCGTGGTCCCGAGAGACGCATCGTAGAACGTGTCGATCACTTCCGTGGGAGTCCGGTTACCTCCGTTGGCAATACCCCATGTATTGGGATCACAGGGCGCCGTCGAACAGCCCATGGTGAGGCGGTAAAGCTTACCCCGCCACGGAAGAGCCCCATCGTGGATTGTCCGGACCGAATATGCCACGTCCGTCCTCCAGTCGGAATCCTTGTCTACCGCTACCACATGCCCCATGAAGGATTGCCAGGTGCCGACTGGCATGGTCGTTAGACTGCCACCTGCGGCTACTTTAGGGCCCTTCTTGAGGTCAACAGTATAAAGCGTTCCGTTCTGGGGTGAAGCTGCTGAGAGACTGGCCTGATACCCGTTCGGTCCCGACCCAAACAGTACATACCACTTTTCATTGGTCGGATCGATGGGGCTATCGGTCTTCGGATTCATGCGAGCAACAGCCGGATAACTGGTGGTCAGCCCGAGTTGGCTGTCGCTAAACACCCAGAGTAACTTCGGATCTACCTCCGGGTTCGTGATGTCCAAGGCAAAGTAAGCACTATAGAACGTTCGAGGAACTCCTCCGATCGTGACCGTCATCGGAGGAGCTCCTGAACCGGCGGCACAGTTTCCACAACTGCCGCCCATCCGGAATCCACCGATCAAGACCGTTCCCCAACCTCCCGGGTGATCGGCATCTGGGGTGAAGATCCTCGCCTCAGCAATCGTCGGTTTCAGATCGACATAATACACGTGGGTATAGTCTGTCCTGGCTAACCACTGGAGATGAGGCAACAATTCCTGCGGAATGAAGGACCAGAGTTCCGCTCCCAAATTCGCACCACTCGAATTGTCCGTTGGATTTTTCGTGTACCAACCATGTTCCACGTCGGCGGCTGTCGTAGGATCGTCGCCCTTATGGTAGTAGCCTCCGTTAAAAGCGTGGAGCATCCCGTCATTCGCGCCGACATAGACAACCTGGCGTCTATTTCGATATTTCGCGTAAAAGGCTGTGTAGGTGGGATCTCCGAACGCCAGGTCGTAGCGTGCCTTGGGAGCACCCACGACCGTCGGAGTCGAGTGAATGGGATCACCCAGCCTCCAGACCTTGTAGCTTCCGCTGCCGACCGGGACCTCAAGCATCCGGGTCCGTAACCCGGCGATCTCATCACCGCGTATGAAATTGATGAGATTCGTAGCGTTGGTCCCTCCCGCGCACGTATCGCCTGGATACCGCAGATAGTCCCGCAGCGCAGCACAATTAGCCGCACTGAAGTCGATCTGTTCTGTTGGGTCAACAATCCCATCGTTATTAGTATCGACCCAGGTCAGGATCTTGCGGGAGGCGGACGTCGCATTAGCGAGTTCTGTGCCCGCTTCCCAGATAGGCTTGATCGACTTGAGATCGCCGGTGAAGGTGGGTGTCGTACTGTCGGCCACCCCGTCTGCATTGGCATCTACGAACTTATCGACCAGGACTTTCTTATAGGTCGGACTGGTGGGATTATTGTCGTACCGTGTCGTCACGATCAGATCTTGATCGTACGTCAGCTTCCCGTCTTGATTCGTATCCTCTCTAAAATTCCCGAAGCCGTCGACGAAAAGTGCATGCGAATATCCTGTCCACTTGACGTTTGCGCCACTCTGACCGACGTCACTCGTGAAAAAATAGGCCTGATAGATCGACCCTTCACCGGTCGCGGATGTGGCCAGCACCGATATGGAGGTGCCTGATGCGCTTTTCCTCAGAATTGCGGTGATGGTCGCCATCAGGCGGTCCTGCAAGTCATCGACATTTGACGACTCAAAATAGTTGTCCGGAATGCCATCGCTGCCTGGAGCACCGGTGGCATTGATGACCTTGTCCCATTCAGACACCAAGTCAGGAATGTTATTGCCGTTCGTATCCTCGAACCCTCCGAGTTGTGCCGCGTGCATGAGCAGCTCTCGACCCGCAATGTTTCCAAAGGCGAAGAATGTGTACACCGTGACATTCTGTAGGCCTGGGAGACAATGCCCGGTGACGTTCAAGACGGAGATCTGCCCATCGGCTGAACCATTGCAGGGCCGGAGATCATTCGTATGGGCCCAATAGGCGACGTCGTCCAGATAATGATTTCCGCTACTACCATAATCCGTTTTGTGCTCCCCGAGCAGAGTTGCCGGGGGGGTCGCACTATTTGTATTGCAAGTTCCATTCGGTGCATGAATCGTCGCGTTGCCTCCATTACAGTGGAGACCATGTCTCCCATGCGCATAGTCCTGCAATCCGGCTGGGATATTGGTGTCTTGCGTCGGTTCTCCATCCGTCACGAGGATGACGAACGTCTTACAGCAGGCCACCTTGGTTGAGGTCGTCGCCCAGGCCGGCGTGTGATTGCTGCCGAAGAAATAGGGATCGCGTCCACAGGCGTTCGTGATATAGCCAGCCGGGCAGACCTCAGTGCCGGTGAGAGCCGTGATTTCTGAACCACCAATCGAGCCGACACCGTTTCCCTGGAATGCCACACCGTTTGAATTACCACCCGCATAGGCAATCGGATACACATAGGACGATGACAGGTATGTAGAATTGATCTGTGCGATATAGCGAGTCGTTTCGTACAGCGACTCGGACAGAGGTGTCCAGGTCGATGGGAAGGATTCTTGGACGGCGTCGATCATGGCAGCCGTGTTCGTATTGAAGGTTTCGACGGTGCTCCCACTAAAATCGATGGATTGACGAGACCCAACGCCCACCAACATGCGGGCGCCATCCCCTGTCGGTTTGAACTCAAATAGCCCGAATCGAGCTTGTGCACCAATTTGCTGGATCGTGCCGGTCGGCTCAGTGCTGTACCCGATCCTGAGTTCATACTTTCGTACACTATAGCTGTCGCCACAGTTGCTATTGAACGAGTTATCGTTATCCACACAGAAATAGGCTGCGGCAGTGCCAATGTAGAGATTGCTTGGTGTCCCACTCGTGTCGGCTGTCGGAATTCTGCCAACATAGGTATTGAGCCCAGTTCCTCCGTTGTAAGTGGCTAGCGCCGACTCCGTATTCACGCCATTAGCCTGTGCTCTGACCGTCTTGAGCGCGGGAGTTCCCGTTGCGGGGCAGGTGCCATCAGCCGCTCGAGCAGCGACACAGTCTCCTCCGATCATCGCTTTCTTCAGCGCATCAAACCGACGGAAGGTGGCCCAATTGAGATAATTGCCGTCCCATTGGGTAGAACTGCAGGCGGTGGCCAATGTCGCCCTGACCGTCGCTGGCTCGAACCGATTGTCACCCGTGTCATAGGTATAACAGGTGAGCGAGTCGAAGTACCCTGACCACTTCGTCGTGTTCACGAAATCAAGATCGGCTGAATCGACACAGTCTCCGTCGCCATTTTGATCGCATCCAAGGCCACTCATACTCCCGGAATTGTCCAGCACCAAAATGATGTTCGGAGCGACCTGATCACTGACAAAGGGCGGTACAGCAAAGTACTGATCCATGGTCTGAGCCTGCGCTGAACCGGCCCAGACAAGGTAACCTGCCAACGCCAGCGCGACGGTCCCACGAACTGCTTGATTCCCGCGTTTCATGGCACCCTCCATTGGAGTTTTCGCCTGTGACCTATTGTTTCTCATCCATCGTCCCTATTCGGGTAAGATCACCAACATCCAGTCGATCTTGTCGGTCGTTCCCTTTTGAATGCGGTATCTCACGTCTGTATTGACTCGGATGACGGTCAGCGCGACTGGATCACCATGGCGATCGACGATCACAGCCTCGGGCACCAAGCTGACGGTCCGCCCGTTTATCTCAAACGTCGTTTCATGGATCGCCGTGATGGTTCCCGTGGGATAGCCTGCCATCGCAGCAGGAAACGGCTCATCGGCACGACTTACTTGAGGCACTCCGGTGGTGCTGGCGAGCACAATGATCGTAGAAAGGATCGTCAGTTTGGACCAAGGTTGCGATGAGTTTTTACCACGATTTGCAGGTTTCATAGCGATGCAGGGCCTCCCGTCCATTGTGTCTTACCCGTTGCTCCCTCGCTTCACGCAGCCTTCACCAGTCGTGTTGAGACAGTCAAAGGTCACAATGACGCGGCTCGTTGCCCCGGTCGCCGCGTTGGCCGCTAGACAATCGATTCGATAATATTGATCGTAGGTCGGCTTATCTGGATCGGCAAAATCACTACCGGTCCGGCGCTTGGAGTACAGAAAATCGATGTCTCCATTCACCACATACCCGTTGACGTTCATGACAAGATTGGGAGCATTCCCCGCCCCAACCGCAATATCCGTGTTGTTCCGGAGAGTGCCATTGATTTCCTGAGTAAACACCCCCTGATTGGCCGCGGGTACCGGTCCCTGGGGTGCGATAAGGACTGCAGCCGGCCCTGTCATCTGAGGATCGTCAATCGTCAATCGAATCGCCCGGACCGCCGATCCCACACAAGCCTCCGCCGCGTCGGTCCCTTCCTCGACCATGCGTAGGGATCCGGCCATGGAGTTTTCCATTCCTGTCATGGTGAGCGCAGCCACTCCGAGCGCCCCGATGATCAGCATCAATAGCATCACCGTCATAAATGACGTGCCGCGCTCGTTGCTAGCCACCCCGGTTTTCATTGGAATTGCGGAGGGAATTATCATGTTAAAACCTCTGATTGCGGAGTTCGATTGTCCGAGTCAAGATTCGTCGGCGAAACTGGAAATAGGCCGATTGTTGTGCCGGCGATGCGGTGTCTCCCAGCGCAAAGAGCCCGGTCGTATGATTGTGATCACTAATGACGGGAAATGTCGTTGTATGCACAGGTGTTGCTTGACCTTCTCCCATCCCTTGATCAGCTCTGGTCTGACGGGCTACGATGTTTACCTGCACTAACCGTATCGTCCTTGGAGTCATATACGCCCCGTATGGCCCAGCTGTTCCAAACCAATTTCGGTCCGTGATGAAATCCGCCTGGTCGAACTGATTCGATAAATTGAGGTCGTCCGGCTGCAAATCAGGGATTCCATTATTGACACGGGGATCGCAACCATCACAGGCGTAGCCCAGCTGAAGATCCTCAACTCCGTCCATGATGGGAATACATCCTGAATTCACCTGGTTGCAATTGGGAGGCCCCCCCGGACCTACTAGTACGGTCGGGACCGCGCCACGCACTAAACAGGGAGCATTCCCTTGGCAGAGGTTGAGATTGTCCGGAGGAGGAATCACCTGATAGGTGATGCATTGCAGCAGGTATACCTGTGTTCCACTTCCAAAAGCCGCAGGGGCAGGAATGGCCGGATTGAGTGTCAGGCCGCCCGGACTGACGGCCGATATGGTCGAACCAGCCATTCCCCCGATCGAAACCGGCATTCCGAGTAATGCAGCCCCACCACCAGGGATGGCATTCCCCATCGCCGTAGTTGCATTGGCCGGCATAGGAATATTTGCAATCGGTGTTTGTAGGCCTCCGATGGTTCCAGGGGCTCCCGGCACAAAGACTTGCCACAATGGTCCCACCGCGGTGATGGAATTCGTCATCGGCACAACCATGGAGATGGTATCCGGCCCGGTATCCGCCCCAAGAGGATTGTTATCACCTGGCACGAGGGCATATGGCGTCCCATTGATGTGACACCCTCCCACCGTGGTTGTCAGACCACGCATCCCGAAACCGGCTAGTTTCAGATCGGCCGTGATCATATCCAAAGCATTTCTGGCTGTGGCCTGGGTGTTACTGATTTGCCCGGTAATGCGCGTAGTCTTCTGACTGACAACGAGTGCTCCGAATCCCGCCGCAACGATCGCGGCGGTCATCATCGTCGCCACCATGATTTCCACGAGTGTAAAGCCGCTTTGATTCCAGCCATACAATTTTAGCGATGGTCTCATTGGGCGCTCCCTGCGTATCCTGTTTTCACGTGCTCAACGACCCTATTCCGGCTCGATCAATGTCCGAAAAGCCACCGAGCGCGTGCGCTGTCCTGCCCCACGGTCATTCCATTGAAGCTGTACCGTCAACTGCACAGCGCTGGAATCGGGTCTGAGCGGAAGCACTGGAACCGCCTGTACAGTGCCACGTGCGTTTAATAAGTTTGTGGCCAAGACCAATGTTCGCCACTGGGTGCAATCACCTTGAATTCCTCTGGTCGCGGGAACCGATGGCGCAATCCAGAAAAATGGCGCGGGCGGGGCAGGAGCTGGAATTCCACCCGCCAAGCAGTTCCCCGCCCCAGTGGTATCGAGATTGTTGTAGGCCCACGCGAATCGTCGATTACTTTGGATTCTTTCCATCATGTCGGCCGCAACATTGGTGACGACCGACAAGTCGTTGGCATCCACGTTCTTCGAAAAGGACACACCCTGCATGGCCGCCATGCCCATGACTCCGACACCTAGAATCGCAGCGGAGATCATCACCTCTGCCAACGTAAATCCCTTTTCATTGTGTCGTTTCATGATCCGTTCACCTTCTTGCTCATGACCGTTCATTGATGACGCACGGATTGATGGCCTGCCGACACCAGGTTACCTTCCCCGACGGCATCAGGGTGATCGAATAAATTAGATTTGGGTCTCGGGTGCTCCGCAATTGAATTGTCTGCCCTAATGGGTTCGGATTCGTACTCAAGCCCCGCGGTGTAAACCCGAGTGGGTTCACAGGGAGCGGCGTTATGAATCTGATCTTTTCCGGAAGGGTCTCCGGCCCAAGAGGCGCGGTAAACGCAACCGTGTCCAGTCCCATGGGAGTACTGCTCGGTGTTGCAGCAATCATGGCATTTCGGCTGATTGCCGAAGAACGGGCAAGGACTAACCGGTTATAGAGGCTTGTGGTTGCTTGGTACAGCTCATGTTTTGCGTACATCTGAAGAAAGTTCGGGACAGACAGCGCAGCCGCGATACTAAGAATAGCCCCAACTATGGCGATTTCTACGAGGGTAAAACCGCCTTCCTCTGACGTGGCCTGGCTCAAGATTGGCATGTTCTTCTTCATGGCGCCTCGAGATTGAGCAAGGGGCGTGCCTCTTTATGAAAGACGATTATTCCTCCTAACTCATTGACTTTGCACAAGTGGTTGAATGGCCATGGTCTTCGGTTTCGCCCATTTTTCGCACCTAGGAACAACAATTTTCGTCGCGCGAGTTGTACCGTTTCGTACGAGGAAATGACCGGGTCTGCTTGACAGAAATTGCCAGCATCACTAGCGTACCGACAGTGCATGCTGCAACGGCACCTTACCACTCATATTCTGACGGTCGGGGGGATTAACCTGCATCAGGCTCCGAGTGAATCGATGAGACAAGAATCTCGTAAGGTCAAACGGTTTGCCGTCCAGCTTCCTTGTACATTTAAAACCACTGACGACAAGCTGGATGGAACGGTCTTAAATCTTTCGGCTCATGGATGCGCTTTCACAGCCGAATGCCCACCCGGCAATGCGACGTATCTTTCACTTGAAATTGACTTATTAGACGGGCAGGCACCGGTTGATATTGAATTGGCGGCCGTGCGTTGGGTTTCAGGGCACCGCTGCGGGATTGAGTTTATTCGGGTTTCACAGGATAGGCAGATGCGATTAAAGGCTTTTGTATTAGTTTTAGAGCAGACTCCCTAGTCCGGTTCATTCATAACCGTCAGCCAGCGGGCTCGTTGTTCACGCCTCGTGAATAAGGCGGGCTAGAGAATCGGTTGTCTCGGGCTGATGCTATTTGATCGCAACGGCCCGTACTTGACGATATGTCGTCACACCTCTTAGCACTTTCTCGATGCCATTTTGTAACAAGGTGACCATGCCATCTCGCATTGCCACGCTCAAGATCTCAGCGGTTCTCGCTTTCCCTTGAATCAAGTTTTTAAGATCTTCTGACCCAACCAGAAGCTCATGCAAGGCCACCCGTCCTTTAAACCCACTGTTATTGCACGCCTCACAACCCTTTCCCCGATAGAGAGTGAAATCCTCGGTGTACGTGACACCCAGCCTCTCCCAGTACCGAGCTCCATAGCCTTGCACCAGCTCATCATATTCCTGTTGCGTGGGGTGGTAGCTCTCCCTGCAGTGAAGGCAAATGCGCTTACAAAGACGCATGGCCAGGATACCCAACATCGCATCAGCAAAGTTGAACGAGTCGCACCCCATGTCCAACAGGCGAGTGACGGTCTCCACCGCACTGTTGGTGTGTAGCGTGCTCATCACTAAATGCCCAGTGAGTGACGCTTCTATCGCGATGTCGGCCGTTTCTTTGTCCCGCATCTCGCCGATCATAATCACGTCAGGGTCTGCACGAAGAAATGCCCGCATCGCGGAGGCAAAGGTAAACCCGATTTTGGGATGGACCTGAACTTGTCTCAAACCTTCCTGGGTGATTTCGATGGGGTCTTCTGCTGTCCAAATTTTTCGTTCGTCGCTGTTGATGTGTCTCATCACCGCGTGTAGCGTGGTGGTCTTTCCCGACCCAGTGGGTCCCACACAAAGAAAGACCCCATATGGACGCTCCGAAAGTTCCTTGACGACTTGCAATATCTCCGGTGAAAAATCCATTGCCTCTAGCGGCATGATTTCCTTGGGAGTCAGAAGCCGCAATACCACATCCTCATTGCTGCCGGCAGTCGGCAAGGTGGCCACACGCAATTCGATTTCACGATCCTTTGCCAATTTGTAGCGGATTTTCCCGTCCTGGGGCTTTCGGCGTTCCGCAATATCTAAATTGGCCATGATCTTCAGTCTCGAGACAATGGCCCGCCGATAGACAGCGGGAATGCGCATGTAGGTAAAGCAGGTGCCGTCGACTCGAAACCGTACGGCCGTTTCTTTTCGATCGGAGTATGGCTCAATGTGGATATCGGAAACCCCGAGCCGGTACCCCTCTGCAATGATTTGATTTGTAAGCCGTACGATGGCCGAGTCGTTTTCGTCGATCTCGCCTGGTTCTCCCTCGGCACTTCGCTCAATACCTGCCTCATCGACGAGTTCCCCAAGGATATCGGTGATAGAGCCCCCGTTAGCCTGTCCTGTTGCCACGAACAGGTACTGCTCGATATCACGCCGAAGTCCGACAGAGAAGCGAACGGTAGTGCCGGGGAATGCCCGCCGGATATCGAGCCCTTTTTCCAAATCGTGTGGATCATTGATGACAACATCAAGCACGGTCCCCTGTCGCTTCAGAGGAATCCATGAGTTTCGCCTGAGATAATCGAAGCTGAGATTTTTTAAGAGTTCTGGGTCGATGACCGTCCGCTCATCATACGGGACATACGGACATTGATAGAACTCGCTGAGCGCCAATCCGAGCGCGGCGCGTGGTACCCGGTATTTTTCCAGCAAGATCATTTCCAGGTCGACCTCGCGCGATAATGACTCCTCTACTGCAGTATCCAGATCGATCTGGCTAATGAGACCACGATAGGCGATACAGTCTAAGAGACTGCGCTCCATCGTCATCTTACGGGGTTGCTTGCCCATCTGTTGTTTCTTTAGACTTGCACCTGAAAGAACTGATCTTTTCGGACGTGTGACCAGAGTTTGCGTCATCATTTTAGCTCATCCTTTGACATAGACAATAAGAAGTTGGTTTTTGTGTGCCTCTATCTGAATCATATGGCTCGCCAGAGTCATTCGCCGTACCCCTATCTCAGTAACGTGCCACCCAGGTCCCCGGAGCGCGATAGACGACCGGCAAGCCACGGAACAGCCCCTGCCCGAGATCGTGGTCGTACCACACCTCAAGCGAGCTGCCTGAGTCTGACGGTGCAATCGTCTCCCCGGCCACTACCGCACCGTACAGCTTTGTTCTTCCAGTGACAGTGATGGTCCCGCTGGCATAGAGCACGCCGTTAAGATGCACCCCCGACAGATGAATAGGTGTTCGAGCGAGCGCGTTGTTTTGGTCAGATATTGGAGGGCTCAGAGCTTGGACGGTTGTACCAGTCCCATTTGGGGCCAGCACGACGTGCCCTTGCATCACTATCGTACCTTCTAGGTACGGAGCCCGGAGCTTGAGGACTCCAAGATTGTCGGGGTGTGGCGCCGTTTGGTCGAGCGTATCGATAAAGATCAGACCCAGCTGATCACCAGGGGTTTGCGACCGTAAGGCTTCCTCTGGAGGGAGGCCTTTGCCCAACTCAACAACCCCTTGAGGATAGAGAAGCCCCTCACGATCGATCGCAAAGTACCGACCAAATCGTTTGGCTATTCGTTTCAGATGTTCGTACGGCCACTCATCGAATCGAATGCCGGGAATAGGATTCTGCCCTACATGGAGGTTGGGGAGGACATCCGTGGTCGGAGGGACCGCCGGGTTGGTCAGCCGCACATCTCCTCCCACCCATGCCTCCATCCACCTATCCTCTCGCTGATTGGTTTCGTCATAGCCCTGCCCGGTCACGGGCGCGATCGCGCTTTTCCTCGGAAGATCTTTCGCCTGTTTGAGTACGAGGTTTCCACCCACTTTTAAGTCACCCCAATGCATGGTGACCGGCGATTCACCGCCAGGAAGGAACAAACCCAAGTGCTGACCGACCTGGACCGCGGCTTTCAGTGAAGGTAGATCCAGGGCCCCCAACTGCATTCGGACTGATTGCCGAAGAGAAGGGTTGGTGTTGGTTGTGATGGTGGTATCAATGGTACAAAGGAGGCCGGGATCCGTAGGAGCATACACTTTTAGCTCCTCCACCAGTCCGAGTTGTCCCATGGCACGAAACAGCCCGTTTTCTGGGTCATTGAGGAGTCGATTGTCCGAATCGTCTTCCGCCTGTAGGCGAAAATCAGGCTGGTCGGGCGACCCTACAAATTGGGAGCGACCGGTGGCATCGAAAAAT
>JAOUMR010000171.1 GCA_029881435.1 Nitrospira sp. | reverse complement strand
GCAAAAGCTTCTGTGATCAGCTCAGAGTGCGTGTGCATGCTGCAAATGACTACCTTGCATTCGGGCAGGTCCCGGCGAAGAAGCAGGGCCGCTTCAAGACCTCCAACTGCCGGCATCATGAGGTCCAGCACCACTACGTCAGGACGCAGGCGGAGCGACTCTGTTACTGCCACGCGTCCGTCCGAAGCTGCGCCTACCACTTCGCACACCGTATCCGCCAATCGACAGAGATTCGACAGGATGTGTGGATGATCGTCGGCTAATAAGATCCGCGGTGTGTGCATAAACCCCCGTGGTCCGACTATAAAGGCCTATCTCTCCCTGCCTTTCAGCACTCACTCTGGAGTGATCGCTAGATCGATAGTGGATCTACTCCAAGTTACCAAAGACTCGGCTTCGCCACGGCGATGAGTGCTTAGCTATCTAAGGGAAGCACCCCAGGCGAGTTTTGAAACACAACCGGTATGCTCAAGCAAGGCAAGAAGTGGCGCCTGCGTCAGGGCCGTCGACCTGGTGGCGGGAGCCGGATAGCCGAACCTACGGAGCTTCAGAAGCCTACGGCTCTCGACGCACGGTCGCAGTCATGGTCTTGTCGTGTGGATACAGCACTTCCGACAAGAAGCGACACCCAAGCAGCGACTCTCACTTCGTGCCCTGATAGGGATCGTCGATGACGGCCTGACACTCCAGGCAGCGGACCTTCCCCGTCCGTTTTCCTCCTCTAGTCCGCACCTCGTCAATCAGGCGGCCATGTGCGCAAACTCCTTCCAGAACAAGTTTGCGATTTGGTGCTAGAGCAGCAATTCCTGTCGGTTTTACCATCGTCTCCATGGCTCCCCTCCCTTAATCATAGTCATGCGTGATGTGAGTATGGGCATCTCTCCACGGTAGTGGGTCATTTTGAAAGCGCATGGTCGCATTTTCGTCAAACAGAGACAGGTCAATAGTGAACATCTTTCGATTAAGCCCGGGCGCCATACAATCAGTTGCGAAATTTTCGTGCGCTGGCGTAGTTGGATTCAGGCTGACCCACGACCGCTCCCCTACTCCCGACCTCCACCCACCGACATGATCGCCTCACGGAGATTGAGACGGTGGTGAGCTGCGTCCTTATCCGATCAATGACGAGGGTATCAAACTATGCACAACAACAAACACTAGGAAAGCGCTCAGGGGAACGAAGAAAAGATGCTAGTGTTGTGTCCCGAACGTTCTTGTCACAATCCGTTCGCCCTGAGCCCTGTCGAAGGACTCACCACGAACACATTTCTGGGACACACTATTGGGAGCTGCCCGTGTCGGCGCTGACCAGTCCTTCGGCGATGGCGTACTTGGCGAGCGCGAGCGTGGAATGCAGGTTGAGTTGCTCCATCAGCCGCGTTTTGTGGAATTCGACAGTCTTGACCGACACGTTTAAGAGTACGGCGATGTCTTTGGGGCTCTTGCCTTCCCCAAGGAGCTGCAGCACTTCTCGTTGCCGAGGCGTCAAATCCATCACTGATTTCTTAACCTCCGTTGCGTTCGGCGCAACCATCGAGTCGAGGACTGATCTGGTGATCGCCGGCGTGAGATAGGTCTGTCCCTTGAGCACGGTTTCGATCGCTTGCGGCAATTCAGAGGCGGCCGACTGCTTGAGGAGATAGCCGCTGCCACCCGCCTGGAGCGCTTCAGTCGCAAAGACCGGGGAGGCATGCATCGTTAGAAAGAGGAGCTTCGCGTCCGGCACCAACTTCTTGATCTGTCGCGCGGCGTCCATCCCATTCAACAGGGGCATGGAGATGTCGATCAGAATCAGATCCGGTCGCAGCCGCTCAGCGGACTCGACCAGCGCACGTCCATCCTCGACCGTTCCGACAACATCGCACATGCCTTCGACCAATTTCCGCAGGCCGGCCAGCATGATCGAATGATCATCGGCTATGAGCAGGCGTGGCTTCTTTTTCGTGATCATCTCGCGCATGATGCCACTTTATTCCTCTGGCTCCGCACAATGCAACCCGCTCCTCTGCCGAGGGTCGTCGCTCATCATGGGCCCACGTCACGGTTCATGTGTCACGACCGTCCGCTTCGAGCGGCACCCAGGCGTGGATTTCCGTCCCGTCACCGGGTTTCGTCCGGATGCGAAACGTGCCATTCAGCATCCCCACCCGCTCCGCCATGCTGGTCAATCCGAGTCCCTTCCGCCGAGCAGCCACGTCGCCCCCCTCGATGCCGCGCCCATCGTCTTGGACACACAGGCCCAGACCCCGGCCCGACCGCAGCAGCCGCACCAAGACGGTGGTCGCGTTGGCGTGTTTGTGCACATTCTGAAGCCCCTCCTGCAACACGCGATACAGACACGTCGCATGATCGAGAGGGATCATCTTGGGCGCATCCCGGGCCATGAATTCTGCTGTTAATCCTGTCCGCGCGGCAAATTCGTTGACATGTTTGCGCGCTGCCGCCTCTAGCCCTACATATTCCAGGACCGAGGGATGGAGCTGATGGGCCATTTGTTGTAAGTCCGTCGTCAGCTGCTCTGCCGACGCCCCGCAGGCTTTGAGCTGCGATACCAAACCCCTGTCCTCCGATGACATCAACGAAGCAAGACCGTACAGATCCAACGTCAGTGTCCCCATCCGTTGCATCACATCATCATGGAGATCCCGCGAGATCCGTCGCCGTTCTTCCTCCTGAGCCCGCAACAGCCGGGTGCCGAGATCGCGAAGTTGCCCTTCCCGCTCTCGCAACAAGGCCTCGGACGACTTGAGCGCCGTGATGTCCGTCAGCAACGCGAACAGCCCTGCAACCTGTCCTTGCTGATCTCGATCCGGCACGTACTGCCCGGCCAAGTAATGCGTGCCGTCGCCGGGCAGCGTCAGTTCGTACTCGAACGAAACCGGTTCTCCTGCGAGGGCTTGATCCAGAAAAGGCTGCAGCTGAGCATAGCCGTCCTGACCAAGCAGGTCCTGCACCGACATCCCGATAAGCTCTTCATGGGACCGGCCGAAGAGTTCTTCATACCGCTTGTTGACGAACCGGTACCGTTGGTCCCGATCAATGTAGCTGAAGAAGGCCGGGACATTGTCGGCTAAGGCCCGGAATTCATACTCTCTCCGGCGCAGCGCCTCCTCAGCTTCTTTCCGCCAGGTGACGTCCGACTCTGCCCCGACCATACGGACTGCACGGCCCTCGTCATTGAAGATGGCGATCCCTCGGTCGAATACCCAAAAGTATGTCCCGTCTTTCTTTTGGATGCGATATTCCGCAGAGAATCGAGACTGCTTGCCTTCCAGATACTGATCGAGCGCTCCGAGCACTCGATGCCGATCCTCCGGATGGATTCTGGCTGACCATTCCTGGACCGATTCCAATGCATCACTGTCCTGAAACCCGTGCATTTCTTTCCATCGAGGAGAAAAGTAGGCTGTGCCGTAGAGCAGATCCCAATCCCAGACCCCGTCGTTGGTCGCGCGAACGACCCAATCCCACCGCTCGTTGGCCTCGATCAGCGCCGCCGTCCGCTCATACACACGCGCCTCCAGGGCTTCATTCTGCTTCTGTACCTTTTCCTGGGCTCGCCGGCGATCGGTGATGTCGAAATTCACGCCGGTCATACAACTCCAACGGCCATGCTCATCCCGTACTGGTCGCCCCGATCCAAACAGCCACCGTACCGAGCCGTCAGCATGGACGACTCGAAACTCGTCTCTAAAAGTCACCCCTTCTTCCAGCGCCTCGCGGATGGCTGCGTCGACTCGCGAACGATCTTCCGCATGAATCCTCGACAGCGCTTCGTCTCCTGTGCCGTGAAAGTCTTCCGATCTGAGGCCGAACAACTCGAACTGCCGCTCATTCCACCGCAGCGAATCGGTTGTACAATCCCACTCCCAGGTACCCATACTCGCGCTGTCCAACGCCAACAGGAGCCGCTCTTCACTTTCCTGCAGTGCCTCTCGACCCGCTTTGCGTTGCTGTGTCAACTGTTTCTGCCTGCTCACGAGCGTCGCGATCACGATCAACAGCACCGAGGCCATGATGCGGTTGGTAGTGACATCGGAGGTGAGCTCGCCAGGAGAAAACACAGCCCCCGCCCACGTGAACACGAGAACACCGACGGTGAAGAACGCGACGATGCCCCGTCCCCTGATCAGCCATGTGAGAAGGATTGGGAGCACATACAGCATAGGAGCGGCGGTCCAAGGCGGCGTGATCAGATCGAGCATGAAGACGGCGGCGGCGAAGGTAGTCGCTGCAACGATCCAGCCGATCGATTGTGCCTGAATCCCTATTGGAGTCACGTACAACACCCCTTGCCCAAGACGCCACAAAGGGACAAGAGGGTCTGTCCCGATGGGTGGGACAGTATTCTACACAGAAACCAAGGTCGGCGCACTGGATCATCACGCAGGTGGGCGACTGACGATCTCATGCGCAGCAAGCAGGAAGGAAGAGGTGACTTACGCCCCGCAGGCTGGTGCGATTTTGTCGCCCTACTAGGTCAAACCCTAGTTACCCTACATGTTGATCTGGTGTACGCAGGAGATCCTACTGAAGCAGGTCATTCGGTATCATGCAGATTGGAGAGACAGGAGGTGCGTTTATGCTTACGACCCAACCTACTACCCAAACGCTGATCGAAGACGCGGTGATCGAGCTCTTGCTGAAGAGCGGCCCTTGCACCATGGATGAGGTGACAGCGGCACTCCCCCATCACAACTGGAGCGAATTGTTCTCCGCGGTGGATGACATGTCACGAGATGGTCGAGTTGTGCTACGCCTTCTTGCCGGCTCGGTCTATCAACTGTCTGTACCAGCGGCGGCCCCAAGAATCGCAGCGGGAGGACAGCGCCGAACGCTGGTGCGCTTTTGCGTGGGATGCGGTTACCTCTGCGACGAGATCCAACCTGACAACG
>JAOUMR010000169.1 GCA_029881435.1 Nitrospira sp. | reverse complement strand
GAATGTCCACGGCGTCTAACGTATGCAGGAACTCCCCGGCGGCGGACGCGCCGGAATGGGAGACCAGATCAATCTCCAGATAGCCGGGTTGGGTCACGTCCCAGTGGTCCGGCTTGACCGGGACGAGCTGTTTGAGCAACGTGCCGGGGCGCGTGGTCCCGTAGAGCCGTCGCTTCAACCGGTGCTTGCGCGGTTGCAGCCGCCGGTCCATCTGCCGCGCACTGATGGTGAGCAGTTGGCGTTCCAGCGTCGGGCTCAGGGGCCGCCGCTGTCGGACCCACGGCAGCCAGATCGGCACCGCCGCCTTGAGGCGCGCGGCACAAAGATAGCCAGACTCCTCCCAGATCCACGCCAACACGCTGATGGCCTCCGCACTGTAGGTCGGTCGCCGACGCGGCACGCGTCGCGGGCGAGGTCGGGGCGGCTGCCGCCGATTCAACACCCCCATCGCATACTTGCGGTGATACCCACACATCCGCGTCACTTCATCTAACAACGCCGTGCGCTCTGCCCGCCCGGCACGCTGATACCGTTGCCACATGAGTCCGAGATACTCCTGCTTCGATCGCTGTGCCATGCCGCCACCTTCCATCCTCGCCCTCCTTCGGCCCTGCTCCATGCAGGGGTGGAGGGTAAGATTTCCAAATGGCACAACGATCTGTCGCCCGGTAAGATTTTAGATGACTCAATACGATGCCTTGTCCGATACGGACCTTTCTGATAGGCTACGTTGTAGCTACCGTATCCGCTCTTCTGTGTTGAGGAGGCAATCCGATGCCTAAAGTCATCCAAGCCGTCTATGAAAACGGCGTGTTCAAGCCGGTAGGGAAGGTCGACCTACCGGAACACCAGTGGGTGGAAATCAATGTGACCAATGTCACCAGTGCGGTGGAGCGCACGAAGGCACTATTTCGAGCCGATGCTGGTCTGATTAAGTTTATCGCTGAAGACGACTCGCTCACATGGGCCGAGTGATTCCGCTGACCCAACTTCCGTCTGGCACATCTGTTTTCGTCGATGCTAACGTCTTCATCTATCATTTCATCTATGAGACGACAGAATCCCCATCGTCCTCGGCCTTCCTGAAACGGCTGGAAACCGGAGAGCATCGCGGATACACCTCTCCGATTGTCTTGAGCGAAGTGTCCCATCGCTTATTGGTATTCACCGCCATCCAGCGTCACCATCTTGAACCCAAGAACGCCGTTCGTTTTCTCAAAGCACATCCCGACCACGTGAAAGCGCTCAGCGCCGAGCTCGAAGCCGTGAATGAGATTCGCAATATGGGGATCTCGGTCCTGGCCGTAGAGCCGGAGGATATCTTTTTGAGTCTGACACATCAGCAGCGGTTCGGGCTTATGAACAACGACAGTGCAAATCTGCAGATTATGCTCAGAAACGGGATCTTCAACCTAGCGACCAACGACTCGGACTTCGAACGGGTCGACGCCATCACCGTATACAAGCCCTGAGCAACCCTGACCGCTCTCCAAGGCGATGGGGTGACACGTACAGAAACGGCGACCGATCACGAGCTTGACGCGGTTCGATGTAGCGCAGGACAGCATGCTCGATTTCCTGCGTTTTCTCTTCCCAAGTTTGCGAGTACACGCTCGCCTGGGATAGACTCCAAACATGCCCACAGTTGTTCATCCTCATATCACAAGTGATCCCAGCATCTGCGGCGGAAGTCCGCGTATTGAGGGGTCCAGAATCACAGTACGAACCATTGTGATCTATGTTCTGCACCACGGACAGACCCCAGAAGAACTGATCACGCACTATCCTCATGTCAGCCTCGCATCGATTTACGATGCGCTGTCCTATTACTATGACCATCGTGAAGCAATGGATAAAGATATCGCCGAGCATCTGTCAGCGCCAGAACTCGATTCACGGTCATAGTCCCACACCAAGTGCTCGTATACGCAAGGAGACAGGTTTGGCCACAATGACAAAAGAAGGCGGGCGAGGCGAAATGATCAACTTGCGCGCCAGTCAGAAACAGAAACTCTTGATTGACCGGGCGGCGGAATTACTCGGCCGCACCCGGTCTGATTTCATGTTGGAAACGGCCTGTCGGAAGGCCGAAACGGTGCTGCTCGACGGCAGATATTTCGGACTCTCCCCGGATGCGTTCAGACATTTCACGGCGATGCTCGACAAGCCTCCAGCCAGTAATCGGAAACTGCGGCGCCTCCTTCAGACAAAAGCGCCGTGGGAGATATGAGCCAACCGGCCTTTGATATCAGCGCGCCCAAAAAACTGTTCGTAGAGCATGATCTTGCCGATTTTGATTCTTGAGAGCCGGCCCTTGAGGACTGGTTACGCTGGCAGACCGAACTGGACGAACCGAAAACGCAGCGTAGATATCAAAACAGTAGCTGAAGCAGGTCTCCGCAGCGCATCCGATGCCGCCAGGTCCTCGAAGCCGACGACATAGATCTCCAATCAGCACGTTACCTTCAGCAGCACATCCTTATGTGGGAATCTTAGCCGGAAGGACAGGGATGCCTTCGGCTTGAGCCGCTTTGCGTAGGGTTCGATCAAGCGAGGGAAGCGGAACAATCGCGCATAAAGTTCATCGCGGCCCAACATTCTTTAACCCGAGAATGTCCTCCGTGGTCAATTTGACACGATGCTTGACGCGCAACGCCCGAATCCCTTCAATCGCTTGTATGGCCTCTTCCCGACTCGATCGTTTCGCGGGCACCAGCTTGGCGACGGCTTCAGCATGACGGGTGATCGTAATTTCCTCCCCCTGAGCGACTCGACCGATCAATTCGGAAAGTTTGTTCTTCGCTTCGGCGAGTCCCACTGTGGTAGTGGCCATTGTCACAAACCTCCCATACCCGGACACCGTGTAATCTGGCTAGACGCTGTCTGGATTAACATAACGCCTTCGCGAGCCACAAGTTATTGCAGTCATCCGGTCCAAGACAAGAAGGTGTCTCTCTCCTCGGTGTCATTGAGTAGACAGGAACACCGGCTTGGCCGACTCACTATCTTCGGCCCACTTTGAAAGAGTTTTACAAAACCGTGCGGACTTTGAAAGAACGGACTCGGTTTCTTTCAAAGCGATCGTCGCTTGGAAAGTCGCTTTCGCATGCCCGAGTGGTCACACGCTCCAAGATGACAAAACCCATTCAAAGCTTGTTCCAAGTATCTGACCACCAAGGCTCCCTCTTAATCCATTTGACCCCTCGCCAGTGGTTCTGGTGTATCAGGAGGAACTCTGCTACATTAGAAGCTGTTGCTAGTGCGAGTAAGGGACCTTCATGACCACGAAAACATTGGATCAGCACATTGAAACGAGCCTTGATGTTGCGGGGGGGAAACCCCGTATTGCAGGCCATCGTATTGCAGTGCGCGATATTGTCATGTGGCATGAACTGCTGGGCAAAAGTGTCGATGAAATTGCCAGCGACTACGGCCTGACGCTGGCCGATGTCCATGCCGCGCTCGCGTACTATTTTGATCATCGCGCCGAGATCGACAAAGACATGGCTGACGGCCAGGCCTTTGCTGAGTGCTTACGCCACGCCACGCCCTCTAAGCTCAAGCACAAGCTGAATGCCGGGAAAAATTAGGTTCTATCTCGACGAACACGTTCCCAGAGGCGTTGATATCAAGACAGTGGGTGAAGCAGGTCTCCTCAGCGCACCCGATACCGTACATATACAACGAGCCCGTGCTGAACGGCGGGTGATTTTTACGCAAGATAGCGATTTCCTCCGTCTCCATGCTGCTGGGCATCCTCATAGTGGTATTGTGTATGCTCCACAAGGCACGTCGATTGGAGAGACCATTCATTGCTTGATGTGACTCCACCAGGTCCTCGATGCTGACGAGATGGTTGGACACGTCGAGTTTCTGCAAGAAGCCCGTGCCACGCTCTCTTCGCCCTCGTTGAGGGTTCACAGCATCCCGCATTACTGTTGATACGAAAACACCTGCCTACCGTTGAGACAACGGGCATCTCATGTGAAATTCCATAAGCGCCCTTGGCCGGAAGGCAGCTGTTTGTGGGCCCTGATCGATTAGTTCTCCGAAGAGAACAACCCTCCCATGACTTCTTTGTCTTCTTCTTGACGATCCTATAAAGACTCCCGCCCCCTATGTACGACCGCTCAGAGTCCGGCACGCGCACTCGCTTGAAACGCCCACGACTATCTTCGAGATAACCTCTGGAGAGACTTCGCTTGACGCCCAACCATCTTATGGTGTCCAATACCCTATGCCAAAGGGCAGATTAGTCCTCCATACCAAGTACATCGACGAGGTCGGAGGCATTATCGAAATGAAGGTGTATCAGGTCCCCAGAACGGCAAGCACGCCACATGGCTATAAGTATTCGTTGGTGTATGTTCTCAATGGCGAGCGACTGGTTGGCTACGATAATCATGAACAACAAGGCGATCACCGGCATTGCCGAGATGAGATCTTCCCGTACAAGTTCATGTCATTCGACCGGTTAGTGGAAGATTTCCTCAAGGATATGATGGCAACGAGAAGGGAGATTCACACATGAAGGTCAAAAGGCTCAAAGTCGGCGTCCGATCTCTTGATGAGGGGCTGTCAGAATTCAAGAACACACTCAAAGCTCTCACGGCAGGACGAAAAGTCACCAAACACACCGGCGTCTATTTCATCAGCGTCGAGGCCATGCGGCAGGTGCTCACGGAACCTCGACTAGCCCTTCTCCATGTGATTCGGACGCGCCAGCCACAGTCGCTGGCAGAACTTGCCAAACTCGTGCATAGGGATTTTAAGAACGTGCGTGCCGATATCAAAGTTCTCAGTGACCTTGGGCTTGTTGAGGCAAAGGCGGGGCCTCGGTTACGAGATCCGATCATTCTGTCAGTCCCCTATCAACGCATTCAATTTGAGATAGCCGTCTAG
>JAOUMR010000170.1 GCA_029881435.1 Nitrospira sp. | reverse complement strand
GGTGTGTGCCGTGCTTGTTATGGCCGTGATCTGGCGCGCGGGCGTCTGGTGGAAAAAGGTGAGCCGGTCGGCGTCATTGCCGCGCAATCTATCGGTGAGCCGGGTACGCAGTTGACGATGCGCACGTTTCACATCGGCGGTACGGCCAGCAAGGTTGTCGAACAGACGGTGCTTGAGGCGAAGCATGCCGGGCGAATCAGGTTCATGAGTTTCGATGCAAAGAAAAACGCGGATATTCACAACTCCGGAATCGCTGTTCGCAACAAAGAAGGTGAGTGGGTTGTGATGAATCGTAATACCAAGATTGCGATTGTTGACGATAGTGGGCGTGAACGTGAGAAGTATCCTGTGGTGTATGGGGCTAAAATTAAAATCAAAGACGGCGATCCGGTGGTGGTTGGTCAGAAGTTAGTTGAGTGGGATCCCTATTCTCTGACAATTCTGACTGAGGTCGGTGGGAAGGTCGCCTATGGTGACATCGTCGAAGGTGTCACGATGAAGGACGAGTTCGATGAAGTGACCGGTTTATCGAGGAAGGTCATCATTGAGCATAGTGGTCAGACTCTTCGACCTCGCGTGTCTATTAAAGACGAAAGCGGGAAGACGGCCAAGGTTACTGGTGGATCGAATGCGGTCGCAAGATACTTGCTGCCGGTTGGGGCCCATATCTTCGTTGAGAAGGGCGCCACAGTGTTTCCCGGAGATGTGTTGGCGAAGATTCCTCGTGAAACGACGAAGACAAAGGATATCACTGGTGGTCTTCCACGCGTCGTGGAACTCTTTGAGGCTCGGAAACCAAAAGAGCAGGCTGTCATCACTGAAATTGATGGAGAAGTCTCATATGGCGGATTCGTGAAAGGTCAACGCAAAGTCCTTGTCGACAATAAGATGGGCGACGTGAAGGAATACTTTATTCCAAAAGGTAAGCACGTCAATGTGCATGAAGGTGATTGGGTTCGCGCTGGGGAACCATTGATGGATGGATCGGCAAATCCTCACGACATCCTCGATGTACTTGGACCGAATGAATTGCAAAAGTATCTCGTGGACGAAGTGCAGGACGTGTATCGATTGCAGGGTGTTTCGATTAATGACAAACACATTGAAATCATCGTGAGACAAATGTTGCGCAAGGTCCGCATTGAAGACCCTGGCGACACGCAGTTTTTACCGGGCAGCCAAGTGAGTAAGAGTGTCTTTGAAAAAGAGAATGAACGAGTGCTGGAGAAAGATGGAACGCCGGCTTTAGGTAAACCCGTATTGCTAGGCATCACTAAGGCTGCCTTGACTACCGACAGCTTTATTTCGGCGGCGTCCTTCCAGGAGACGACGCGGGTCCTTACCGAAGCAGCGATCAATGGGCGGGAGGACAATCTGCTGGGATTGAAGGAAAATGTCATTGTGGGGCGACTGATTCCAGCAGGGTCTGGATTTGAAGAGTACCGTGACACGTTCGTCATTAGTGAAAAGGTGGAATCTGTGCCAGTCGGTGCAGGTTCTGCTGTGACCCCGATATCGTCCGATGCCACGATTCCGGCAGTTTCTGGAGAAACTGCCGGGTCATGACGAAAAGGGAATCTTCTTTACTTGACAGCGCGGTACTTCATCACTATAATCCTGCGGCTTTGGGCTTGATTATAGTTGATTTTGGTTTGTGGGAGAGGGTCTAAATCTGATGCCGACGATTAATCAGCTAGTTCGAAAAGGGCGAGTCTTTATTAAAGCAAAGACAAAGAGCCCCGCTCTGAAATCTTGTCCGCAAAAGAGAGGTGTCTGCCTAAGGGTCTATACGACAACGCCTAAAAAACCAAATTCAGCCTTGCGGAAAGTTGCACGTGTGCGTCTCACGAATGGCATGGAAGTGACGACCTATATCCCTGGTGTGGGGCATAATCTTCAGGAGCACTCGATTGTCCTCGTGCGTGGAGGGAGGGTCAAGGACCTTCCTGGTGTGCGGTATCACTTAGTTCGTGGTGCCCTGGATGCGGTGGGCGTAGCTGACCGAAAGCAGAGTCGATCGAAGTACGGAGCGAAGCGGCCTAAGTAGGCAGATCGCTTGCAAGATTCAACTAAGGATTTATTTAATAGGACAATATGCCACGCAGTAGATTTTTAGGCCAACGAGAAGTGCTTCCTGATGTGCGGTACCGCGACAAGCTTGTCGGGAAGTTCATTAATACGCTGATGAGTAATGGGAAAAAGAGTACTACTGAGCGGATATGTTATGGGGCATTCGATGTCATCCAGGAAAAAACTGGAGGCGACCCACTGAAAGTATTCAAGGCTGCGGTGGACAACGTGAAACCGATTGTTGAGGTGAAATCTCGTCGGGTTGGCGGAGCTTCTTATCAGGTTCCGGTTGAAATTAGGCCAGCACGGCGAGTCTCGTTAGCGCTCCGTTGGTTGTCGCAGTTTGCGCGTACGCGTGGTGGTAAGAGCATGCGTGAAAAGCTCGCAGCCGAGTTGATGGATGCATCGAATAATACAGGGGCTGCGGTAAAAAAGCGAGAAGACGTACATCGGATGGCAGAGGCGAATAAAGCATTCGCCCATTATCGCTGGTAGCGTCATTCTGTGCTGCAGTCGAGCCGTGCTGCGATCCGCAGACCGAGGTGCTTTCGTATCGCAGCAGCGTGGTTGGGCTTGATCTGCAGCATAAGTGTTTTTAGGGGATTGAAGTGGCTCGTCAAACATCATTAGAGCGTACGAGAAACATTGGCATCATGGCTCATATTGATGCTGGGAAGACTACCACCACCGAGCGAATTCTCTACTACACCGGTATGACCCATAAATTGGGCGAGGTTCATGAGGGTGCCGCCACGATGGATTGGATGGAGCAGGAGCGGGAGCGGGGTATCACCATTACAGCCGCAGCCACGACCTGTTTCTGGCGGGAACATCGAATCAATATTATCGACACTCCTGGGCACGTAGATTTTACGATTGAAGTGGAGCGTTCCTTGCGCGTTCTGGATGGGGCTGTGGCAGCATTCGATTCTGTGCAGGGGGTTGAGCCTCAGTCTGAGACGGTTTGGCGTCAGGCAGATAAATACAATGTTCCTCGCATCGCTTTTATGAATAAGATGGATCGGATTGGGGCCGATTTTTATGGCAGCGTCCAGTCCATTATCGATCGACTTGGGGCAACACCGGTTCCGATTCAAATTCCGATCGGCCGTGAGGCTGAATTTCGAGGATCGGTCGATCTGGTCACGATGAAGGGGTACTTCTACGACGACGAGACGTTGGGTGCGAAATATAAGGTTGGTGAAATTCCTGATGATCTCCTCGTTCAGGCGAAAGAGTACCGCGAAAAACTGCTCGACGCAGTCGCGGAATTTGATGACCAGGTGATGGAAAAGTATTTGAGTGGTCATTCGTTGACGGAAGAAGAAGTGATGCGAGCGATCCGAGCTGGGACCATTTCGCTGAAAATTACTCCGGTGCTCTGCGGGTCAGCCTTCAAGAATAAAGGCGTGCAGCAGTTATTGGATGGTGTGGTCGACTACCTGCCGTCACCGTTGGATGTTCCTCCCGTGACGGGAATAGAGCCTAACAGTAATAAGGAAGTGGAGCGGAGATCGGATGACAGCGAACCGTTCGCGGCGTTGGCCTTCAAGATCATGTCTGATCCATTTGCTGGCCAGCTAACATTTTTCCGAGTCTATTCCGGAACGCTGAAGACGGGTACGCCGGTTCTGAATGTGACGAAGGGGACAAGGGATCGGATCGGGCGTCTCCTGAAGATGCACGCCAATAAGCGGGAAGAGATCGATGAGGTTCATGCGGGGGACATCGTCGCGGCTGTGGGGCTTAAGGGAGCGACCACGGGAGATACATTGGCGGATGAAAAGCAGCCGGTTTTGCTTGAGATCATGAAGTTCCCTGAGCCGGTCATTGCGATGGCAATTGAGCCTAAAACAAAGCAGGATCAGGAAAAGATGGGCTTTGCGCTCCAGAAGTTGGCGCAGGAGGACCCGTCATTCCGTGTGCGGACGGATGAAGAAACTGCGCAAACGATCATTGCCGGGATGGGAGAGCTCCATCTTGAGATTATTGTTGATCGGATGTTGCGTGAGTTCAAGGTCGAGGCAAATGTCGGAAAGCCGGAGGTGGCGTTCAGGGAAACAATTCGACGGAAGGCCGAGGCTGAGTCTAAATACATCAAGCAGACTGGAGGCCGCGGCCAGTATGGCCATGTTGTCTTGACGGTTGAGCCATCTGAGCCGGGCAAGGGGCTGGATTTTGTCAATAAGGTCGTAGGAGGGGCGATTCCGAAAGAATATGTCCCTGCTATTGAAAAAGGGGTTCGGGAGCGGATGGAGACGGGCGTGGTTGCGGGTTATCCTCTCCGAGACGTGAAAGTGACCGTTATTGATGGGTCTTACCATGACGTTGATTCTAATGAGATGGCGTTCAAGATTGCCGGTTCCATGGGCTTTGCTGATGCCTGTAAGAAGGCTGATCCGGTCTTGCTTGAGCCGATCATGAAAGTTGAGGTTCTGGTTCCACAGGAATTTATGGGCGACGTCATTGGCAATTTGAACGGGCGGAGGGGCAAGGTACAAGGCATGAAGGTCAGGGCAGGTGCTCAAGCAATTGACGCCGTCGTGCCTTTGATGGAGATGTTTGGTTATGCGACCGACCTTCGGTCTCGGACGCAAGGCCGAGCTACCTATAGTATGGAGTTTGACCGGTACGACCAAGTACCAAAGAATATTGCGGAAGCCATCATTAAGAAATAGAAGCTAGTGAATCAGGGAGGAGTGGGTTATGGCGAAGGCGAAATACGAGCGGAAGAAGCCGCACGTGAACATTGGGACGATCGGGCACGTGGACCACGGGAAGACGACCTTGACCGCGGCGTTGACGAAAGTCTGTGCCGACAAAGGGATGGCG